>NZ_JAFBCT010000001.1:611958-917937 GCF_016907835.1 Agromyces cerinus
GGCCTGCGCCGAGGCCGGCATCGACGAGAGCACCGTCAGCCGCGTCGTGATCGGCGTGCAGGCCGCGTTCTTCGTCGACGGCGACGAGCTCTCGTTCACCGACACCCTGCCCGGGTGGCCCGAGATCGGATCGCGGGCCCGCATCGAGCAGGAGCTCGGCCTCCAGGTGACGATCGACAACGACGTC
Source organism: Agromyces cerinus (assembly GCF_016907835.1). Lineage (NCBI taxonomy): Bacteria > Bacillati > Actinomycetota > Actinomycetes > Micrococcales > Microbacteriaceae > Agromyces > Agromyces cerinus. The sequence goes on from NZ_JAFBCT010000001.1 coordinate 612,146, forward strand.
AACCTCGCGACGATGGCGGAGCGCTCGTCGGGCGCGGCGCAGCAGGCGGCGAGCTTCGCCCTGTTCTGGATCGGCGACGGTCTCGGCGTCGGCCTCGACCTCGGCGGGGTCGTGCACCGCGGCGCCTCGGGCGGGGCGGGCGAGATCGGCTACCTCGCGGTGCCGCGGACGGCGGCTCCGCTCGCCCCCGCGGCGAACGACTTCACCGACCTGCTCGGCGGGCCGGCCGTCGCCCGCCTCATCGGCGGCGGCGACGACGAGACGCTCGCCGAGGTGCTGCCCCGACTCGCCGCCGACGACGACGCCCTGTCGGCCCTCGCCGACCGCGTGATCCTCGCCGTCAACCCGCTGCTGGCGATCCTCGATCCCTCGATGATCGTGCTCGGCGGGCCCACGGGCACCGCCGGCGGTGCCCGCCTCGCCGAGCTCGTCGCCGAGCGCGTCGACCCGGCGGCGCACCCGAAGCTCGCGATGCGCACGAGCGGCACCGGCGCCCAGCCGGTGCTCCTCGGCGCGCGCCAGCAGCTCGTCGAGCAGATCCGCGACCACCTCGAGGCGGACATCTCGCTCGCCACCTGACTCGGCCGCAGAGAGCGGATGCCACGGGGCATCCGCCGCCCGGCCACCGACCCTTCGCTCCGCGCTCGTGCGCGGGGCGCACCACGCACGGAATTGAGGACTGATGAAGCTCGCCATCGTCGGCGGAGGCTCGACCTACACGCCCGAACTCATCGACGGGTTCGCACGTCTGCGCGACACGCTGCCGCTCGAGGAGATCCGCCTCGTCGACCCCGATGAGCACCGTCTCGCGCTCGTCGCTGGCATGTCGCAGCGCATGCTCGAGCACGCCGGGCACCCCGCGAAGGTGGTCGGCACGACCGACCTCGTCGCCGGTGTCGCCGATGCCGATGCCGTGCTCATCCAGTTGCGGGTCGGCGGGCAGGACGCCCGTCACGCCGACGAGACCTGGCCGCACGAGGTCGGATGCATCGGCCAGGAGACGACCGGGCCCGGCGGCCTCGCGAAGGCGCTGCGCACCGTGCCCGTGGTGCTGCGCATCGCCGACGTCGTGCGGGCGCATGCGAAGCCCGACGCCTGGATCGTCGACTTCACGAACCCCGTCGGCATCGTCACGCGTGCCCTGCTCGAGGCGGGCCACCGCGCCGTCGGCCTCTGCAACGTCGCGATCGGCTTCCAGCGCCGCTTCGCCTCGCTCTTCGACGTCGACCACGACCGGGTGAGCCTCGGCCATGTCGGCCTCAACCACCTGACGTGGGAGCGGAGCGTCGTCATCGACGGCGCCGACCGGCTGCCCGGGCTGCTCGAGCACCGACTCGGCGTACTCGCCGAAGAGGTGCACCTGGCGCCCGCGCTCATCGCACAACTCGGCGTCGTGCCCTCGTACTACCTGCGCTACTACTACGCGCACGACGAGGTGCTGCGCGAGCAGCTCCACGAGCCCACGCGGGCCGAGGCGGTGCGCGCGATCGAGCGCGAGCTGCTCGAGATCTACGCCGACCCGACCCAGCACGAGAAGCCCGCGGCACTCGAGGGGCGCGGCGGCGCCTTCTACTCCGAGGCGGCGATCGAGCTGCTCGCGGCGATGCGCGACGGCGCGAGCCGCTCGCGGGTGGTCAACCTGCGCAACGACGGCGTGCTGCCGTTCCTGCCCGACGACCACGTCATCGAGGTGCCGGCGGTGTTCCGCGACGGGGGATTCGTCGCAGAACCGGTCGCGCCGCTGCCCGACGACATCCGCGGCCTCATCGCCGGTGTCGCCGGCTATGAGCGCCTCGCGCTCGACGCAGCGGTGCACGGCGGTCGCGACCGCGTGCTCCGTGCGATGCGCGCGCACCCGCTCGTGCTGCAGCATGACCGGGCCGAGCAGCTCACCGACCTGCTCATGGCCGAGAACGCCCCGTTCCTGGAGTGGGCTCGATGAGCGGCGTGATCGTCGCCGTCGACGGCGGCGGCTCGAAGACCGACGCCGTCGCGCTCACGATCGACGGCGAGCTCGTCGCCCATGAACGCGGCGCCGGCTCGAGCCCGCACTTCGAAGGGCTCGGCGAGGCGGTCGCCGTCGTCGACGAACTCGTGCGCGCCGTGGCGGGGGAACTGCCCGTCGCCCACGCGGGGCTCTACGTCTCGGGCCTCGACCTGCCCGTCGAGGTCGACCAGTACTCCGCCGCGATCGCGGGCTTCACGTGGGCGGGGTCGTCGACCGTCGTCGCCAACGACCTCTACGCCGTGCTTCGCGCGGGCACCGACGAACCCGACGCCGTGGCGATCGTCTGCGGCACGGGCGTGAATGCGGTCGGTGTGCGCGCCGACGGCGCCGACGTGCGCTTCCCCTCGCTCGGCGCCCTCTCCGGCGACTGGGGCGGCGGCAGCGGCATCGGCGAGCAGGTGCTGTGGCACGCCGCGAGGGACGTCGACGGCCGGGGGCCGCACACGGCGCTCACCGCGGCGATCGTCGAGCAGCTCGGCGTCGAGTCGGTGCCCGCCCTCATCGAGGACCTGCACTTCGGCCGGCGCGACTCGAGCGAGCTGACCGCGCTCGCGCCCGCGGTCTTCGGCGCCGCACGAGCGGGCGATGCAGTGGCGGCGGGACTCGTCGATCGTCAGGCCGAGGAGATCGTGGCGTTCGCCCGCGCCTGCGTGACGCGACTCGGGCTCGCCGATCGTGCCGTTCCGATCGTGCTCGGCGGCGGCATCCTGCGTTCGGGCGACGAACGTCTCATCGGCGGCATCACCTCGGGTCTGGCCGCCGTGGCTCCACGGGCCCGCATCGAGATCCTCGATGCGTCGCCGATCGTCGGAGCCGCGCTGCTCGCGCTCGATCGGGTGGGCGCGACCGCCGAGGCGCTCGACCGGGCGCGCGACGCGGTCACGCGGGCGACGCGGATGACGCAGGCCGCTGTCGAGCGCGAGGCGGCGCCCGTCGCGCGCTGACCGCGCGGCGCGGGCGAGCCGTCGAGCTTTCGGGGATCAGGCCTCTCGGCCGAGGCGGCGCACGGCGACGTCCTGGTGGGCGAGTCGCCGGAGCGCGAGCAGCACCGGTTCGTAGAGCGCGGTGCCGAGCACCGTGTACTCGACGGCGGCGTGCGGCTCAGGAGGCATCCGCTCGAGGTCGTAGGCGGCGAGGTCTGCGGCTGCGCTGCCGTAGCGGGCGAGGCGTTCGGGCGTGATCGGCATGCCCGCGTCGGCGGCTGCGGCGAGCGCGCCCTCGAGCTGCGCGACCGCGGCGAACCCGGGGTCGTAGACCTGACCGAGTGCCTCGAGTGCGGCGCGCGCACGCGGATACGGGTCGTCGTCACCCGCGGGCTCTGCGCCGTCGGGCGGCAGCGCGCCGACCGCGCGACCGAGGGTGGAGTAGAGGTCGTCGCCGGGCTCGTCGACGAGCTGCAGCACGGCGCGCGCCTGCTGCACGCTGAGCCCGACCGGGCCGGTGAGCGCGCGCACCAGCCGGAGCCGGCGCAGATGGCGCTCGTCGTAGCTCGCCTGGGTGGCCGAGGTAGCGGTACCCGGCTGCAGCAGGCCCTCGCGGAGATAGAACTTCACGGTCGCGACCGGCAGGCCGGCCTCGGCGGCGAGTGCGGAGATGCGCATGCGGGATCCCTTGCATTGGATAGTGCAACTCTCTAATATTGGAGAGTACCACTATCCAATCACGATCCACGCGACGAAGGGACCGGCCATGCCGTCCGCACCTGATCTCATCCTCATCGGCGTCCTCCTGCTCGCCCTCGTCACGGTCGAGAGCGGCGGCTACTTCCTCACCCGCGTGGTGCGGGGGCTGGCGCCCGCGAACCGGCTGCAGACGAACTTCTTCCGAGCGGGCCACGCGCACGCGGCCGTGCTGCTCGTGCTCTCGATGGTGATCCTCTCGGTCGTCTCCTACGCCGCACTCGACGGGTTCTGGCTCTGGCTCGCCCGACTCGGTGCGCCGATCGCGGCGATCCTCATGCCCGCCGGCTTCTTCCTCTCGGTGCTCGGCCGCGAGCCCGAGAAGCCGAACCGGCTCATCGCGCTCCTCTGGATCGGCGCCGCCTCGCTCACCGCCGGGCTCATCGCAGCCGGCGTCGGCCTCATCGCGGGCGGCGTCGCGGCCCTCTGAACGAACCGGATGGGTGCGAGACGAGCCCGACCGGCGTAGCGTCGGCGCATGGCCATTCCGCAGCGCTTCTCACTCGTCACGCTCGGCGTCGCCGACGTCGAGGCCGCGACGGCGTTCTACCGCAGGCTCGGCTGGCGCGAGGCGCCGTCGTCGGTCGACGGCGACATCGCCTTCTTCGCCACACCCGGCGGCGTGCTCGCCCTCTGGGAGACCGCCGAGCTCGCGAAGGATGCCGCGCTCCCGACCATGCACGCGAACGCCCCGGGCTTCCGCGCGGTCGCGCTCGCGATCAACCTCGCCTCGCGCGAGGAGGTCGACGATGCCGTGGGCGACTGGGTGCTCGCGGGCGGCTCGATCTCCAAGGCGGCAGCGGAGACCGAGTGGGGCGGCTACAGCGGCTACGTCGCCGACCCCGACGGCAACCTGTGGGAACTCGCGCACAACCCGTCGTGGCCGCTCGACGAGCGGGGCCTGCCGGTGCTCCGCGGAGCCTGAACACCGCTGGTCGGGGGCACCATCCACGGCATCTACACTGGAATCCGTGACTTCAGAGGAAACCGTCGACGTCGTGCTGATCGGCGGGGGCATCATGAGCGCGACTCTCGGCTCCCTGCTCTCGCAACTCCAACCCGATTGGACGATCCGCGTCTACGAGCGACTCGGCGAGGTCGCACAGGAGTCGTCGAACGCGTGGAACAACGCGGGCACCGGCCATGCAGCGCTCTGCGAGCTCAACTACATGCCCGAGAACCCCGACGGCACGGTCAGCGCCGACAAGGCCGTCTCGATCAACGAGCAGTTCCAGATCAGCCGGCAGTACTGGTCGTACCTCGTCGAGCACGGCGCGCTGCCCGAACCGCACAACTTCATCAACACCGCGCCGCACATGACGTTCGTCAAGGGCAAGGCGAACATCGAGTACCTGAAGAAGCGCGTCGCCGCCCTCCAGGGCCAGCCGCTCTTCGAAGAGTTCGAGTTCACGGAGGACCTCGAGCGCATCGCCGAGTGGACCCCGCTCCTCGCGAAGAAGCGCAACCCCAAGGTGCGCGTCGCCGCGACCCGGACCGAGGCGGGCACCGACGTCGACTTCGGCGCGCTGACCCGATTCCTGCTCGGCGACATCGAGCGCCGCGGCGCCGAGATCGCGACGAACCACCAGGTCACCCGGCTCAAGCGCCAGAAGGACGGCACCTGGAAGCTGCGTCTGCGCCACCTCGTCGGCAACACCCCGAAGACCGTCAACGCGCGATTCGTCTTCGTCGGCGCCGGCGGCGGCGCCCTCGCACTGCTGCAGCACTCGGGCATCCCCGAGGCCAAGGGCTTCGGCGGCTTCCCGATCTCGGGCCAGTTCTTCCGCACGACGAACCCGAAGATCGTCGCCCAGCACCACGCGAAGGTCTACGGCAAGGCCGCGAAGGGCGCTCCGCCGATGTCGGTGCCGCACCTCGACACCCGTGTCGTCGACGGTGAGACCGCCCTGCTCTTCGGGCCCTACGCCGGCTTCACGCCGAAGTTCCTGAAGACCTCGACGTGGTTCGACCTGCCGTTCTCGATCCGCCTGCACAACCTCGGTCCGATGATCCAGGTGGGCCTCAAGAACTTCGACCTCGTGAAGTACCTCGTCTCCGAGCTGCTCGCCTCGCGCGACAAGAAGCTCGCAGCGCTCCGCGAGTTCATGCCCACCGCCAAGAGCGAGGACTGGGAGCTCATCACCGCCGGCCAGCGCGTGCAGGTCATGAAGAAAGATCCTGAGAAGGGCGGCGTGCTGCAGTTCGGCACCGAGGTCATCACGGGTGCCGACGGCACGATCGCCGGCCTCCTCGGCGCATCGCCCGGTGCTTCGACGGCTGCGCCGATCATGCTCGACGTTCTGTCGCGCTGCTTCCCCGACCGCATGGCCGAGTGGGAGCCGAAGCTGCGCGAGATGATCCCGAGCTACGGCACGAAGCTCTCGAGCGACCCCGAGGCGGCCGCCGCCTCGCTCGCCGCCACGGCGAAGGTGCTCGACCTCACCGCCTGACGACATCGACATCGATGGTCTCGACGGGCTCGACGGGCTCGACGGGCTCGACGAGCAGAGGTGTGCGGGTCGAGGTTGTCGAAACCCGGCGAGCTCTGGTACCGTCGTACCCGCTATGAAGTGAGCACACACCCTCGTCCCGCGCCTGAGGCGCCGTAGACATCGGGTGTGCCCACGGTTCTGATCAGGCCGTGTCGAACGCGACAGCGTCGGCGTGCACCCATCCACGGCAATGCCCGGCGGGATCCTCTCCGCTCCCGGGCGGTCGTCGGCGCCGCGCGCCCGCGTGCCGCCGGCTCGGTGCATCGTGCTCGCAGCACGCGCGCCGCGGCATCCGACGGCCGCCCGGGGGCATACGCGCAAAGGGCGTACCGCATGGCTGTATCCGTCATCCATTCCCACCATCTCCGCGTCGACGGGCTCTCCGTCTCGTATCCCGATCGACGCGTGTTCTCCGACCTCGGCTTCGCGGTCCCACCGGGCCAGCGGCTCGGTCTCATCGGCGAGAACGGGGCGGGCAAGTCCACGCTGCTCCGGCTCATGGCCGGCGAGTCCGAGCGAGCGGATGCCGCGGCATCCGTCGGCTCGGAGGCCGGGGAAGCCCGAGTCGCGGCCTTCGTCGGCTCGGAGGCGACGACCTCGGGTCGCATCACCCGGCCGCGGCGCACCGCCCTGCTCGCCCAGGAGCTGCCATTCGGCCCCGAGGAGCGCATCGGCGAGGTGCTCGAGGCCGCCCTCGCCGAGGTGCGGGCGGTCGAGCGCGAGCTCGATGCCGCAGCTGAGGCGCTCGGCGCCGCCGACTCCGCAGCCGCAGCCGCCCGATACTCGGCGGCACTCGACGCAGCCGAACGCGCCGACGTGTGGAGCGCCGAGGCGCGCCGCGACGAGCTGCTCGACGGGCTCGGTGTCGGCGACCTCGGCCTCGACCGTCGCGTCGACGAGCTCTCGGGCGGACAGCGCTCGCGGTTCGCGCTCGCTGCGCTGCTGCTCCGTGCGCCCGATGCGCTCCTGCTCGACGAACCGACGAACCACCTCGACGACGCCGCAGCGGCGTTCCTCGAGGATCGGCTGCGCGCGTGGCGCGGCCCGGTCGTCTTCGCGAGCCACGACCGGGCGTTCCTCGACCGGGCGGCCACGGGGCTGCTCGACCTCGACCCCGGGCGGGCGGGCGCGCTCGCGCTCGCCGGTGCACCATCCGCGCCCGGAATGCAGGACGTCGCGCCCGACCGGTCGCTCGCTGCTGCGGGCGGTGCCGTCTTCGGCGGCGGCTTCAGCGAGTTCCTCCAGGTGAAGGCCGACGAGCGCGAGCGCTGGCAGCGCCAGTACGACGACGAGCAGGAGGAGTTGCGGCGACTCCGCATCGGCTTCGCCGAGACCGCCCGCGCGGTCTCGCACAACGCGCCCATCTCCGACAGGAACAAGATGGCGTTCGGGCGCCGTGGCGATCGCGTCGAGCAGCAGGTGAGCCGGCGGGTGCGGAACGCCTTGCTCAGGCTCGAGAGCCTCGAGCGCGAGCAGGTGCCGAAACCGCCCGTGCCGCTCGTCTTCGCGGGCATCCCGTCTGGTTCGCACGCGTTCGACGAGGAGTCCGGCCTGCTGCTGCAGCTGTCGGAGGTCGTCGTCGACGGCCGCCTCTCCCTCGAAGGGCTGCACGTGGCACCGCTCACGAGGTTGCTCGTGACGGGGGCGAACGGCGCGGGCAAGTCGACGCTCCTGAACGTGCTCGCGGGCGCGCAGCGCGTCGACCGCGGCACCGTGCACCGGCGCAAGGGGCTGCGCGTGCAGCTGCTCGAGCAGGACGTGCGGTTCGCCGACCCCGCCGCCTCGCCGCGCCGGCTGTACGAGCGCGCGCTCGGCGAGCGGCGGGCGGAGCAGGTGCCGCTCGGCAGTCTCGGCCTGATCGCCCCGCGCGACGAGTCGCGCCCGGTCGGCGCGCTCTCGGTCGGGCAGCAGCGACGGCTCGCGCTCGCGCTCGTGATCGCGAGACCGCCGCACGTGTTCCTGCTCGACGAGCCGACGAACCACCTCTCGCTCGGGCTCGCCACCGACCTCGAGGATGCGCTCGGAGCGTATCCCGGCGCCGTCGTCATCGCGAGCCACGACCGGTGGCTGCGGCGGCGTTGGGCGGGTGAGTCGATCGAGCTCGCGGCGGGCAGCAGGGTGCCGGCCGGCGCGCTCCGGTGAACCGAGCGGATGCCGCGGGGCGCGTGTCGCCGCGGCATCCGCTTGCTTCTCATTCGAACATGTGTTCGAATACCGGTATGCGGTGGAGCGGGCAGGAGCTGGGCATCGAGCAGTCGGGCGCCCTGCCCGGGCTCGCGAAGCTCAACAACCTCGTGCGCTCGGTGCAGACGCCCGACTTCGCAGGCGTCACGTTCCACGAGGTGCTCGCGAAGTCCGCGCTCAATCGCGTGCCCGGCCAGTCGGCGATGCCGTTCGGGTGGACCATCAATCCCTATCGGGGATGCACCCATGCGTGCGCCTATTGCTTCGCTCGGCCGACGCACACCTATCTCGACCTCGATGCCGGTGACGACTTCGATCGGCAGATCATCGTGAAGGTCAACGTCGCCGAGGTGCTGCGACGCGAACTCGCGAAGCCGTCGTGGCGGCGCGAACCCGTGGCCCTCGGCACCAACACCGACCCCTATCAACGTGCAGAGGGCCGCTACGCGCTCATGCCGGGCATCATCGAGTCGCTCGCGGAGAGCGGCACGCCGTTCAGCATCCTCACCAAGGGCACGCTGCTGCGTCGCGACCTGCCGCTCCTCGTCGAGGCCGCCGCGCACGTGCCCGTCGACGTCGCGATGTCGATCGCGATCTACGACGACGAACTGCAGCATTCCGTCGAACCCGGCACCCCGAGCACGAAGGCGCGTCTCGCGACCGTCACCGCGGTTCGCGATGCAGAGCTCGACTGCTCGGTGTTCCTGATGCCGATCCTGCCGTTCCTCACCGACACGAAGGCCCATCTCGACGAGGCGTTGCGCTCCGTGAAGGCGGCCGGCGGCACGAGCGTGCTCTACTCCGCCCTGCATCTGCGCGGTGCGGTGAAGCCGTGGTTCATGCAGTGGCTCGAGCGCGCCCACCCCGAGCTCGTGCCGAAGTACCGCTCGATGTACTACGGCACCAACGCCTATGCACCGAAGGCCTACCGGCAGTGGCTCGGCCAGCGGATTCGGCCGTTGATCAGGGCGCACGGCCTCGACCATGGTCGCGAAGACCCGGTCACCGGGGGAGTGCGCTCCTCCGCGCTCGCGGGCGCATCGGCCGGCGGCGATCGTGCCCCGGGGCGTGCGCGCCTGGTCGCTGCCGGTGGCCGGCTCCCCGAGTCGCTGAGCCTCCCGCCCGATCCGTCGGCCCTGTTCTGACCGCGTCGTCCCCGCGAGTCCCCCGGAAACTGGGATAATCCGCTGGAGGCCCGAACAGTGGTGTTCGCAGGCGGTACGAGCGGAGGATCACGATGACCCTGGGGTTGCCGGGACATCTTGCGCGCGAATCCCTGAGCCGGGCGCTCGCGACCGCCGGACACGGAGCGGCGTTCACCTGCCTCGCGCTCGGAGTGGTGCTCGGCGGCGTCATGGCGTCCATCGGCGGTCAGCCCGAGCGGTGGACCGGTGCGCTGCTCCTGATCATCATGATCGTGCTGCTCACGCTCGTCGCCCGGTACCCGACCGTCACGCTGACCGTGTTGTATCTCATCGTCGGCGCCGGGGTCGTGCTGGCGATCACGATCATGCTCATGCCCGGCGGTGAGTTCCCGACGACGAACAACGCGGTGCTCGCCCTGCCCAGCACCGCCCTCCTCCTCGTCGGCGGTGCGGGGGCGGGTTCGGCGATCGCGCTGACCTGGGCGACCCTCGGCTTCGCACTGAGCGAGGCTGCGGCGTTCCTCGGCGTCGTCATCGCCGGCGGCGTCTACTCGCCGAACCTCGCCGTCTGCTTCGCGTTCGTGGTGGTCGTGATCGTGCGGGTGTTCGACGGGGTCACGCGCCAGTCCGACATGCGCCGCGAAACCGGCCTCCACCGGGCGAGCCAGCAGACGCGAGAGCTCGCGATCCGTCACGATTACGAGCTCCGTGCCATCGCGCGCCTGCACGACACGGCGCTCAGTCACCTGGTGGCCATCGCGGCAGCCGGGTCGGGGCCTGTCGATGAACGCCTGCGCGTCGGCATCCGCCAGGATCTCGGCCTCATCGTGGGGCGCGACTGGGCGATCGACCACGTGCTGTACAACGAGTCGGCTTCGGGGGCGGCGGTTCGGGGAACCGCGACCCAGCGTTCGTTCGCGCCCGCCTCGACGTCTCCTGCCGCATCGAACGGCCGGGGCAACGGATGGCGCGGCCGCGCGCGCGGGAACGTGCCGCCCGCCGATCCTCGCACACCGGTCGAGGAGACCGTCCCGTCGCTCGCGCACGCATTCTCGGCGGCGGCCAACGCCGGCCTCGAGGTGCGGGTCACCGGCGACTTCGCGGTGCTGGGCACGCTCGGACCGCGGCGGGTCGCCGCCCTCGACGCCGCGGTCGCGCAGTGCCTCATCAATGTCGCTCGGCACGCCGGCGTCGACCAGGCCGAGCTCGCGCTGGGTCTCGGTGGCGGCGAGGTGACGGTCGCCGTCATGGACAGCGGCGTGGGATTCGATGAGAGCGAGGTGCCGCCCGACCGCATCGGGCTGCGCACCTCGATTCGCGCCCGGATCGAACAGGAGCAGGGCACGGTCCGACTCTGGTCGACCAGGGGCATCGGCACGACCATCGTGCTGACGGTGCCGGAGGGCGGCGAATGAGCGGGCATCTGCGCTTCACTCAGCAGGAGGCCGACCCGATCGGGGCGATCAGCGCCTCGCCGATCGTGGCGGTCGGTGCGGTCCTCGCCTTCCTCCTCGCCACGGGACTGACCTGGACGCACTGGGGCGAGGTGGGCTCGCCACCGGCCGCCGTGATCGCACTGGTGTTCGTCGCGGCCGCGGGCGTCGCCGCCGTGTTCGCGTCGTCGCCGGCGCGGGCGCCGTTCACGAACGAGCGCCTCTGGCTCGTCGTGACGCTGGCGGTCGGTGGGGCGATCGCCGAGTACGTCAGCACGGTCGGCAACAACCGGCAGTTCTACGACGATTTCGGGCCGACCGTCATCGGCATGCTGATCCTCTCGCTCGCCCCCTTCTGCACCTGGCTCTCGGCGGCGCTCGCCGGCGTGTTCTCGGCGGCCGTCCTCTCGATCCTCGTCGTCGGAGCCTCGATGTACGCGGCATCGGATGCCCCGGTCGCCGCGCTGATCACCCTGAACGCCGCACCCGTGCTCGCGATGTCCGCGGCGGCAGCGGGCTATTCGTACGGCATCGTGGCCGAGACCCTGGCATGGCAGCGCGAGGCGAACCGGGCGGCGCTGCAGCGCGACGCCGAGTTGCGGGCGGGCATCGCCCGCTCGGTGCAGCAGAGCCGCGTCTCCGTGCTCGGGCGCGAGGTGCTGCCCTTCCTCGCGGGGGTGATGACGGCCGAGCGCATCTCGGTGGCCGACGCCGACCGGGCACGAGAGCTGGCCGAGGCGCTCCGCCGAGCGCTGCGAGCGGGCATCGAGTCCACGTGGCTCGACGAGCTCGCCGCGAACATCCGCCTGAATCGTGGTGTCGACACGATCATCGACGACCCGACCGGTGCGGCGGCGGCGCTCACCGCAGACCAGCGCTCCGCCCTGACCGCGTTGATCTCCTGGCTCGGTGACTCCGCACGATCCCGGTTCATCAAGGTGGCGTTCACCGGCGGGAGCGACGGCGGCGGCCACCGGGACATCGTGCTCGTCGCCGAATCGGGAGCCTCACCACCGAGTCGACGAGAGCTCGACCGCTTCGTCGCCGTGGCGCGCGCGGTCGCCCTGCGTGCGGATGCCGAGCTGACGCGAGAGAATGTGAAGGTGGGGTTGAGTTATGACATCGATTGAACAGGCACCGACACCGGTGCCCACACCGCCGCATCGGCTTGCGATCCTCGACGACCATGAACTCATCGTCGACGGGCTCGCCCGCTGGTTCACCGACGTCGCCGCGGACTTCACCGTGGTCATCCGTGCCACGAGCTGGATGGATCTCGTGCGCGACCCCGAGTTCCCCGTCGACCTGGTGCTGATGGACCTGCAGCTCGGCGACACCGTCTCGATCGAGTCCCGCATCCGTGCCTGTCGCGCGGCCGGGGCGAAGGTGATCGTCGTGACCGCCATCGACGACGAGGAGTCGCGCCGGCGCTCGCTCGTGGCTGGCGCCGCCGGTTTCGTGTCGAAGACCCTGCCGGCCGACGAACTCGTCGACTACGCGCGGCGCGTGATGCGCGGAGAGCGGGTGCAGCGGCATCCGTCGTCGTCGGTGGACCCTGCCGGAGCGGGCGCGGGCGTGGTTCCCGACCGCCACGGCGTTGCGTTGAGCGCGGCAGAGGAGAAGGCGCTGCGCTACTACGCGCAGGGCCTCAGCACGGTCGAGGTCGGCCGGCGCATGGAGGTCGGCTACGAGACGGCGAAGACCTACCTGCGACGCGTGCGCGAGAAGTACGCGAAGGCCGGGCGCCCGGCCAGCCGCAAGGCCGAGCTGATCCGCCGTGCGGCGGAGGACGGGTACCTCGAGTAGATGGCGAAGCTGTACTTCCGCTATGGGGCGATGAACTCCGGCAAGTCGACGGCGTTGCTCCAGGCGGCGTTCAACTACGAGGAGCGCGGGCATCAGGTGCTGCTTGCGAAGCCCGCCATCGACACGAAGGGCGACTGCGACATCGTGTCGCGCCTCGGGGTCGTGCGCGAGGTGGACTTCACGATCGGACCCGACTCGAGTGTGCGCGAGGAGTTCGCGTCGAATCGCACTCGAATGACCGAGCAGCGCGGCCGCGACGTGAGCTGCCTGCTCGTCGACGAGGCGCAGTTCCTCAACTCCGACCAGGTCGACGATCTGCTGCGCATCGCGCTCCTCGACGGCGTTCCGGTGCTCGCCTACGGCATCCGCACGGACTTCCAGACCGTGGCGTTCCCCGGCAGCCGGCGACTGCTGGAGGTCGCCCACAGCCTCGAGGAACTGAAGACGATCTGCCGGTGCGGACGGAAGGCCATCTTCAACGCGCGCCTGATCGAGGGGCGGTTCGTCTTCGACGGCGCCCAGGTCGCGATCGACGGCGAGGCGGTCACCTACGAGTCGCTCTGCGGGGTCTGCTACCTCGCCGAGAGCGGTGGAGTGCTGAACGGCCGTCACTGAGCGGATGTCCCGGCGACTCGGTCCGGCGCAGGTCGGTGCATGGCGTGTGCTGGCGGGTCTGGTGCATTCGGTGCATGGCGCGTGATGATGGAGTGAGGCTCCTCGGAGGTGCGCCATGAACGAGATCGCGGTGGGTGTCGGCACGGGCGGTTCCGCCACCGAGCGCGCCGTGCGCTGGGCGGCGCAACGGGCGTCCTGGTCGGGCAGCAGGGTGCGACTCGTGCAGGTCGTCGACGAGGCGTCGAGCGCGTCCGTCGAGTCCGGGGCGCGGGAATGCCTCGACGAGGCCGCCGCCCTCGCCGCCGCCGTCGACGCCGGCCTCGAGGTCGTCACGACGCTCGAACGCGGGTCTCCGATCGATGTCTTCGAGCGGATCTCGGCCGATGCCGAGATGCTCGTGGTCGGCAGCGACTGGCACGGAGGCCGCCGTGCCAGTCGGCGCCGAGTGCTGAGCCTGCGCATCGCTGCGGTGAGCCGTGCGGCGGTCGCGGTCATCCCCGACCGCGACCCCGGCGGACGTCGGGGCATCGTGGTCGGGGTCGACGGCTCGCACATCTCCGATCACGCGCTCGCGTTCGCCGCCGATGAGGCCGACCGCACCGGCGAGCCGCTCATCGCGGTGCATTCCTGGGACGTCGTGGCGATGGTCGGCGGCGAGTACGGCTACGGCGCCCCGCTCATCGCCGCCGACGATCTGGCTCGTGCGGAGGAGGAGATCCTCGACGCCGCACTGGCACCGGTCACCGCAGCACATCCGGGGCTCGAGGTGCGGCGCACCGTCGTCGCCGGCGACCCCGTGCACGACCTCACGGAGGCTGCATCGGAGGCGAGCATGCTCGTCGTCGGCAGCCACGGACGCGGCGCGCTCGCGAGGTTCCTCCTCGGATCCGTCAGCCAGGGCGTGCTCGCCGACCTCGTGACGCCGACGATCGTGCTCAGATGACCGACGCCGCCCGCGTCGCCACGGCGACCTCGGTCTCGCCCGAAGCGAGGCGGGTCGACGGCGTGGATGCCGCGCGCGGGCTCGCGCTGATCGGCATGTTCGTCGCGCACGTCGCACCAGCCGTGGCCTCCGCCGACGCGGCCTCGCTCCTGGCGATCGCCGACGAACGTCCACGGTTGCTGTTCGCGCTCACCGCGGGCATGGGATTGGCCTTCATCTCGGGCGGCACCCGGCCGATCACGACAGGGCGGAGCATCCTGCGGCGTCAGATCACGATCCGAGCGGTGATCCTCATCGTGCTCGGGCTGCTCATCGCCGTGACCCTGCATCCGCTCGTGTTCATCATCCTCGACGTCTACGGGGTCGCATTCCTCGTGATGCTGCCGCTGCTGTTCATGCCGGCGCGTGCGGCGCTCGGGGCCGGCATCGCCCTGCTCGCGATCATGCCGGGCTTCGCCGCGCTCGCGAGCACCACCGATCTGGTCGTCGACCTGCAGCAGGGCTCGTTCGCGATCGTCGTCGACTGGTTCATCAGTGGTGCCTATCCGGTCGTGGAGTGGGTGCCCGTGATGATGATCGGACTCGCCCTCGTGCGCTTCGACCTGGCCTCGCCGCGGGTGGTGACGATCGCGGCGCTCGCGGGAGCCGCCACGGCCGCGGTGCTGCTGCCGGTCGTCGCGCTCATGCCCGTCGACGCCGACGCGGCATCCGCAGGCGAGACCGATCCATGGATCACGGCGTTGCGCACCTCGCTCGAAGCGCTCGGAAACGTCGGGGTCGGTGTCGTCGTCGTGGCCGGGATGCTGCTGCTGACCTTCTTCGCGCGCCCGTCGGTGCGCAGGGTGGCCTGCGCCGTGCTCTCGCCGGTCATCGCGATGGGGTCGATGCCGCTCACGATCTACACGCTGCACCTCGTCGTGCTCGCCGCATCGATCCGCGTCGAGGGCGGGTTCTACACCGACGACTCGTTCGAGCTGCTCTTCGGGTTGATCGTCGGGTCGATGATCTTCGCCTGGCTGTGGCGGCGCTATCTCGGCCGGGGTCCACTCGAACGGGTGCTCCGGTGGGCGAGCGGTCGGGGCCGAGCGGATGGCCCGCGGGCACCAGACCGGCGGTGAACCGCGGACGGCGATCCGGTTGCGGTGCCGCTCCGCTCCGGCGTGGACACACCGCGGGTACGGCAGAATGGAACGGTTCGATCGGGAGGATCTCCATGCGCATCTCCGTCATCGGCTGCGGCTACCTCGGTGCGGTGCACGCCTCCGCGATGGCCGAACTCGGCCACGACGTGGTCGGCATCGACGTCGACGAGCGCAAGATCGCGGCGCTCGCGGCCGGCCGGCCGGCCTTCTACGAACCGGGGCTCCCCGAGATCCTCGCGTCGGCGACGGCGAGCGGGCGACTGCGGTTCAGCACCGACATCGCGACCGCAGCAGACGCCGAGGTGCATTTCCTCGCCGTCGGCACTCCGCAGTCCGCCGAGACGGGAGCGGCCGACGTCTCCTTCGTCGATGCCGCGTTCGAGGCACTGCTGCCGCACCTGGCCGACGGTGCGCTGATCGTCGGCAAGAGCACGGTGCCCGTGGGCACGGCCGCCCGCCTCGCCGAACGCCTCGCATCAGCGGCGCCGCACGCCGGCCTCGCGTGGAATCCCGAGTTCCTGCGCGAGGGCTTCGCCGTGAAGGACACGCTTTCCCCCGACCGCCTGGTCTACGGCGTCGGGCAGGGAGACGACCACGCGGCATCCGTGCTCGATCACGTCTATCGTGCCGCGATCGAGGCGGGCACGCCCCGCATCGTCACCGACTATGCCACGGCCGAACTCGTGAAGGTCGCGGCGAACGCCTTCCTCGCGACGAAGATCAGCTTCATCAACGCGATGTCCGAGATCGCCGATGCCACGGGGGCGGATGTCACGGCGCTCGCCGATGCGATCGGGCACGACGCGCGCATCGGCCGGCGCTTCCTCAACGCGGGTGTCGGCTTCGGCGGCGGCTGCCTTCCGAAGGACATCCGCGGGTTCATCGCGCGGGCCGAGGAGCTCGGCCTGGACGACACGCTCGCCTTCCTCGGCGAGGTCGACGAGACCAACCTGCGTCAGCGGCGCCGGGTGGTGGACCTCGCAGTGCAGGACCTCGGCGGTTCCGCTGCCGGCAAGAAGGTCGCGGTGCTCGGCGTGACGTTCAAGCCCGATTCCGACGACGTGCGCGACTCGCCGGCGCTCGACATCGCGGTCAGCCTCCAGGAGCTCGGCGCCGAGGTCGTGGTGACCGACCCCGAGGGGCTCGAGAACGCGCTGGCGCGGCGCCCCGACCTCGGTACGGCGTCGACGACGCGGGAGGCCCTGTTCGGTGCGGATCTCGTGATCCTCGCCACCGAGTGGAACGAGTACCGCGCACTGGATCCCGAGGCCGCCGGACGGCTCGTGGGGGAGCGGCGCATCATCGACGGGCGCAACGTGCTCGATCCCGCCGTGTGGCGGTCTGCCGGCTGGCAGTACCGCGGCATCGGCCGGCCGTAGCGGCCCTGCGTCGGCCGATCGCCGGCGGACATGAGAAAACCCCCTCCCGAAGGAGGGGGTTTCACCCGGTCGGGGTGACAGGATTTGAACCTGCGACCTCGTCGTCCCGAACGACGCGCGCTACCAAGCTGCGCCACACCCCGGGTGGCCCTTGCGAGCCTCAACAAGAATAGCCGATAAATCGAGGCCGTCAGACCATCTCGGGCTCGCGATTGGCGACTGCCGCCCCGACCTGCCCGCGAACGACTATTCGGTGGGCACGAGTGTCAGCAGCGTCGCCTCCGGCGGGCAGGCGAAGCGCACCGGAGCGTAGATCGACGTGCCGAGGCCCGCCGAGACGTTCAGGAACGCCGACCGCAGTCCGTGGCGCCAGACGCTGAGGCCCTTGACCTGGTCGCGCGGGATGTCGCAGTTGGTGACGAGCGCGCCGAAGCCCGGCACGCACACCTGGCCGCCGTGCGTGTGCCCCGCGAGCATGAGCTGGGCGCCGTGGTTCACGAACGAGTTGAGCACGCGCTGGTACGGCGCGTGGGCGACGCCGACGGTCACGGTGGGGCGGACGACAGCGGATGCCTCGTCGGGCCACGTCTCATCGCCGAGCGGGTCTTCGGCGCGCAACTCATCGATCGCCGCGGTGATGAGGTCGAGGCGGTCGTAGCCCTTGTGCGGGTCGTCGACACCGAAGAACTCGAAATGGGTGCCGCGCAGGTCGAGCGCGGTCGCGGTGTTGTCGAGGTCGTGCCAGCCGAGCTCGTCGAAGAAGGCGTGCAGCGCGCCGATGTCGATCGGCTTGGCGCGACGGCCGAGGCGTGACGGACCGGAGAAGTAGGCGAACGGGTTCTTCAGCAACGGGCCGAAGTAGTCGTTCGAACCGTTGACGAACACCCCGGGCACGCCGCGGAACGGCTCGAGTGCCCGACGGACTCCCTCGATGCCGCGTTCATGTCCGAGGTTGTCGCCGGTGTCGACGACGAGATCGGGCTGCAGCGCGGCGAGGCTCCGCACCCACTCCTGCTTGTCGCGCTGCCATGGGGCCATGTGCAGGTCGGAGAGGTGCAGCACGCGGATCGGCTCGGCGCCCGGCGGAAGCACGGGCACATCCACTCGGCGGAGAGTCCAGCGCGTGCGCTCGACCAGTGAGCCGTAGGCGAAGGCGGCGACGCCCGCCGCGCCGATCGCCAGTGCGATCCGCGCGACGGGCGTCAAGCGGGCGGTCAACCGTCGCCCGGTGAGTTGCCGCCGCCGCCGTCTTCGAGACGGCCGACCACGATCGTCACCTTCGAACCGGCCTTGGCGTTCTCACCGGACCCCGGCGACTGCGAGATCACGAATCCGACCTTGGTCGGGTCGTTCGTGTCCTCCTCGTTCCGCTCGACACGGAAGCCGGCCGCCGAGAGGGCGGCTTCGGCCAGGTCGGCCTGCATGCCGGTCACGTCGGGGACACCCGACTGATTGCCGCGGCTGGTCTTCAGCGAGATCGTCGAGCCGCGCGGAGCCTGGCCGGAGGCCGACTGGCTTCCGATCGTGCCCTTCGGCTGCGACGAATCGACCTCGCCGTCCATGGTCCAGCCGAATCCGGCCTGCTCGAGCGCCTTCTGGGCCGCCTCGGGAGCGAGGCCGAGCACGCTCGGCACGGCTGCCATCGGGGTCGACAGGTACTCCTGCTTCGGCTCGGGGAAGTCCGAGCCGGGGTACTTGCGGTTCGCGACGTCCATGATGCGCGGCCAGATGTTGTGACGCAGCGATGCGGCCTGTCCGGCGTCGAAGTAGGTGTCACGCAGGTTGACGAACCCGGTGACGTTGTAGACGCCGACGACCGTCGCCACCTTCGACGATGCGCCGCTCATCCAGGTCGCCCAGGCATCGTCGGTGGTACCCGTCTTGCCGATCATCGGGGTGTCGGAGGTGTCCATGTACTGGCGCGAGGATCGGCCGGTGCCGTCGGTCATCACGCGCTGCAGCGCGTAGTTCATGCCGGCCGCCACATCGGCGGTGACCGCCTGCGTGCACGTCGACTTCGGCACCTCGACCGGCTCACCGTCCGCCTCGGTGATGCTGTCGATCGCGATCGGCGTGCACGACTTGCCGCCGCCCGCGACGGCAGCGAACGCCGTCGCCATCGAGATCGGTGCGACCTCTTCGGTGCCGAGCACGGCGGAGGGGCCGAACGGGATCCGATCGCCGTTCTCGTCGACGCCTTCACCGAGCGGCTTGCCGTCGGCACGGCCGGCGCTCATGAGGCCACTCGCGGTCTTCTTGATGCCGCAGAGGTCGAGCTGCTTCGCCATCGCCACGAACCCGGTGTTCTGGGAGGTCACGGTGTTGTACAGGGCGGTCTGGAACCCGCCGCTGTTGCCCTCGTCATTGCGCGGGTCCCAGTCGCCGGCGTCCTTCGGGCCGTCGCAGCTGTCTTGGAAGGTGCCCCAGTTCGAGCGCTTCTTCGCATCGACGCTCTCGTTGACCGAGTGCCCCTCGTTCAGCCATTGGCCGAGCGTGAAGATCTTGAACGTCGATCCGGGCTGGAATCCGTGGGAACTGCCGTAGTCGATCGACGCGTTGTAGTTGACGGCGTCGTACCCGTCGCCGGACACGTCGGGATCGACGTTGTATACCGTGTTCTGCGCCATCGCGAGGATGCGCCCGGTGCCGACCTCGACCGAGACGGCGGACCCGCCGATGTTGATGCCCTCCGCCGACGTCGGCACGTTGTCGTGCACCGCCTTGTAGGACTCGGACTGCATCTCCATGTCGATCGTCGTGTAGATGTCGAGACCACCGCGCTCGAGCATGCGAGCACCCTCGTTGACGTCTTTGGTCTCGGGGTCGTCGAGCTTGTTCTTGATCTCCCACGTCACGTAGTCGCAGAAGTACGCGTAGACCTTGGATGCCTGGCAGCCGCTCGACGGCTCGGTGATCTTCGGGGCCACGGGCTCGGCGACGGCCGCGTCGTATGCCTCTTGGGTGACCTTCTTCTCGTCGAGCATCTTCTTCAGGATGTAGTCGCGACGCTCCTTGTTGCGTGCGTACGGCACGGTCTCGCCGTCGACGACCGTCGCGGCGCCGTTGAGCTCGTCGTCGGGGTAGTCGAGGCGGAACTCCTCGGGGCTGTTGACGATCGCGATGAGGCTCGCCGCCTGGGCGAGCGAGAGGTCTTTCGCGTTCGTGCCGAAGTAGTAGGACGCGGCGGTCTGCACGCCGTAGATCTGTCCGCCGAACCCGGCGATGTTGAGGTAGCCCCGGAGGATCTCGTCCTTCGGGTACTCCTTCTCGACGGCGATCGCGTAGCGCATCTCCTTGAGCTTGCGGTCGACCGAGGTGCGGGTGTGCTTCTCCCACGCCTCGGTGCGCTCCTCGTCGGTCGTCGCCTTCGCCATGTCGTTCGCGACGAGCACGTTCTTCACGTACTGCTGGGTGATCGAGGAGCCACCCTGGGTGCCCTTGTCGAGCACGGTGCTGAGTGCGCCGCGCACGGTGCCCGCGATGTCGATGCCGCCGTGGTCGTAGAACCTCGGGTCCTCACCGGCGATCGCGGCATCCTTCAGGTACTGCGAGATGTAGTCGAACGCCACCTCTTCGCGGTTGTCGTCGTAGAACCACGCCATCGGCGACGGCGTGCCGTCGGGCTTCATCGCATAGATCGTGGACTTCTGCGCGAGCTCGCCGATCTCGAGGTACCCGGGCAGGTTCTCGAACATCGTGATGCTGTTGTTCGCGGCCATGCCGGTGACGGCGAGGGCCGGAGTCACTGCGGCGGTGACGAGCACGCCGGCGAGAGCGCTCATGCCGACGAAGCCGAGGATTCCGGCGCCGACGTCGCTCATCGTACGTTTTTGGGCAGACATATAGTGGAGCTTAACGGAGAAGGCTGACAAATCCCGCTATGCAGGCTGAACGTTGCATCGTGGCGGAGGCGCGCCGAAGTACGCGAATCCCGCGCTCCGTTCGGCCACGTCGCGGCATTCGGCCGCGGCTCGGTCGACACAGGCACCACAGAGACGAGGAACCATGACGACCTGGGAGTACATCACCACTCCGCTGCTCATCCACAACACCGCGGCGATCCTGAACAACTGGGGCTCCGAGGGATGGGAGCTCGTGCAGATCGTGCAGGGCCCCGAGGGCGGCCTCGTCGCCTACCTGAAGCGTCCCACCGGCGGCGAGTCGTCGGCCGCGGCATCCGCTGGAGCCGCGGCCGCAGCGCAGGCGGCCAAGCAGTTCGAGGGACAGGCCTGATGGCCGCCGTCGAGGCGCGTCTGGCCGAGCTCGGCATCGAACTGCCCGAGGTCGCGCCGCCCGTCGCCGCATACGTGCCGGCCGTCGTCACCGGCGCCCACGTCTACACCTCGGGCCAGCTGCCCTTCACCGCGGGCGCCCTGCCGGCGACCGGCAAGGTCGGCGACGGTCACGGGCTCGTGCCGGCCGACGACGCGAAGGCCTACGCCCGCACGTGCGTGCTCAACGCCCTCGCTGCCGTGCGCGCCGAGATCGGATCGCTCGACCGGGTCACCCGCATCGTGAAGCTCGTCGGCTTCGTGGCATCCGACCCGTCGTTCACCGGCCAGCCGGGAGTCATCAACGGCGCATCCGAGGTGCTCGGCGAGATCTTCGGCGACGCGGGTCGCCACGCCCGCTCGGCGGTCGGCGTCGCGGTGCTGCCGCTCGACTCGCCGGTCGAGCTCGAACTGGTGGTCGAGTTCGCCTAGTCGAACTCCGCCACGAACGACGGATGCCGCGTCGGGATCGATCCCGACGCGGCATCCGTCGTCTCAGGGCCGGTGAGGCCTACTTCACCTGCTCGCTGATGACCTGCATGATCGAGGTGTCGGCGAGCGTCGTCGTGTCGCCGATCTCACGGCCCTCGGCGAGGTCGCGGAGGAGGCGCCGCATGATCTTGCCCGAGCGCGTCTTCGGCAGTTCGTTGACGATGAACACCTGACGCGGTCGTGCGATCGCGCCGATCTGCTGGGCGACGTGCTTGCGCAGCTCGTCGCTGGCGGCCGCGACGTCGGTCACCTGGTCGGCCTGGCTCGACTTCAGGATGACGAATGCGACCACGGCCTGGCCGGTCGCCTCGTCGGACGCGCCGACGACCGCGGCCTCGGCCGTCCAGGGGTGGGCGACGAGGGAGGACTCGATCTCGGCGGTCGAGAGCCGGTGGCCCGAGACGTTCATGACGTCGTCGACCCGGCCGAGCAGCCAGATGTCGCCGTCCTCATCGCGACGGGCGCCGTCGCCGGCGAAGTACTTGTCGCCGAACTTCTCCCAGTACGTCTCCTTGAAGCGCTCGGGGTCGCCCCAGATGCCGCGGAGCATCGACGGCCACGGCTCGGTGATCGTGAGGAGGCCGCCGCCCTCGCCCTCGATCGGGATGCCGTCGTCGTCGACGATGTCGATCGAGATGCCGGGCACCGGAACCTGCGCCGAACCGGGCTTCAGGTCGGTGATGCCGGGCAGAGCGGAGATCATGATCGCGCCGGTCTCGGTCTGCCACCACGTGTCGACCACGGGGATGGAGCCGCCGCCGATGACGTGGCGATACCAGATCCAGGCCTCGGGGTTGATCGGCTCGCCGACCGAGCCGAGCAGCCGCAGCGACCGCACGTTGAAGCCGTGCACGACATCGCGGCCCTGCTTCATGAACGAGCGGATGGCGGTGGGCGCCGTGTAGAGGATCGAGACCTTGTACTTCTCGATGATCTCCCACCAGCGGCCGGGGTGCGGCGTGTCGGGCGTGCCCTCGTAGAGCACCTGGGTGGCGCCGTTGGCGAGCGGCCCGTAGACGACGTAGGAGTGGCCGGTGATCCAGCCGACATCGGCCGTGCACCAGTAGACGTCGCGCTCGGGGTGCAGGTCGAAGACGTTCTTGTGGGTGAACGCGGCCTGCGTCAGGTAGCCGCCCGAGGTGTGCAGGATGCCTTTCGGGTTGCCGGTGGTGCCCGAGGTGTAGAGGATGAACAGCGGGTGCTCGGCGTTGAAGCCCTGCGCCTCGTGCTCGGCGTCGGCCGCGGCGAGCTGCTCGCTCCACGACACGTCGCGCCCCTCGACCCAGGCCACGTCGCCGCCGGTGCGGTTCACCACGAGCACCGATCGCACGGTGGTCTCCGCGGCCTCGATGGCCTCGTCGACCGTGGGCTTCAGCGGGAAGGCCTTGCCCTTGCGGTAGCCGCCGTCGGCGGTGATGACGACCTCGGCCTGCGCGTCGTCGATGCGCGACTGCAGGCTCTTCGCCGAGAATCCGCCGAACACCACGGAGTGCACGGCGCCGATGCGGGCGCACGCGAGCATCGCGATGACGGCCTCGGGGATCATCGGCAGGTAGATGGCGACCCGGTCGCCGGCCTGCACGCCGAGCGCGAGGAGCGCGTTCGCGGCGCGCTTCACGTCGGCTGTCAGTTCGGCGTACGTGATCGAGCGGCTGTCACCCGGCTCGCCCTCGAAGTGGAGGGCGACGCGGTCGCCGAGACCCGCTTCGACGTGGCGGTCGAGGCAGTTGTAGGCGACGTTGAGCTCGCCGTCGTGGAACCACTTGGCGAAGGGGGGATTCGACCAGTCGAGGGTCTGCGTGAACGGCGTGCTCCAGGTGAGCAGTTCGCGGGCCTGGTCGGCCCAGAAGCCGAGGCGGTCGGCCGCCGCGTCTTCGTAGAGGCGCTCGTCGGCGACGGCTTGGGCGGCGAACTCGGGGCTCGGGCGGAATCGCCGGATCTCCTCGAGCGCGTGATCGATCTGAACGGTCATGGTTCTTCAGTCGCTCCTTCGCGAGTGTTCTTCGGATGGGTCGCCTGCCCCACGCAGCACACTACCCGCCGCTCCGATCCGCTGAGGAATCGTGTCGTCCTGTAGCGTCGCAGAGCGGTTTTCGAGCCGAACGGCGCGCGTTCCTGTGCCCAAGCGCAGAGAATTCTGTGTGTCGGCACAAATGAGGACAGAAAATACTTGCGCATCCTTCTGCAGGCCGTATGCTGAGTACCGCCCGAACACTCGTTTCGTGGCCTGCAGCGCTCGTGATTCCCCCCAATCCTTGCGCTGCCGAGGCGGCACCTGTTCCCCCCAATGGGTGCCGCCCCCTTTCGTTAATTGGCAGCGCGCGTTCTGCGCTGCGGCCCGATCGAGTCCTCCTCCACAACGATGTGGGGGAGGCTCTTTCCGTCTCAGGGGTCGAACGGATGCCGCGGGGCCTGTTCCGTTTCCTACGCTCGCGACATGTCCCATCCCTTCGTGGCGTCGCCGTCCTGGCAGCAGGAGCCGCTCGTGCCACCCTCCGTCGAGCGCGCATTCGGGCCGCGCGAGCGCGACACGTCGTGGTCGCCGGCCGAGTCGCCGGTCGTCCGCCCGCATGGTGAGGCGAGGCTCGGCCGCGATGCCGGAGCGACCGGCGGCTCCGTGTCGGCCGAAGCGACACGACGCCCCGGCGCAGACCTGTCGCTGCTCGGTCCGCTCGAGGTGTTCGCCGTCGACGGGCCGGTCACCGATCTCTTCGTGAACGGAGACCGCGGCCTCTGGATCGATCGCGGCGCCGGTGCCGAGCGGGAGCCCGGCTGGACGGCCGACGAAGCCGAAGTTCGTGCGCTCGCCGTGCAGCTCATCGCCCGGGGCGGGCGCCACATCGACGAGGCGACGCCCGCGGTCGATGTGCGTCTGGGGGCCGGCATCCGGGTGCACGCGGTGCTGCCGCCGGTGTCGTCGACCGGCACGACCATCTCGGTGCGCGTGCCACGGGCGGGCGGGTTCTCGCTCGCCGCGCTCGCGCGGGCGGGCATGATCGACCCGTCGCAGGAGTCGACGCTGCGCGCTGCGGTCGCCGCCCGCAAGAACCTCCTCGTGACGGGCGCCGGTGGCACCGGCAAGACGACCCTCCTCGCCGCACTCCTCGCCGAGGCTCCCGAGCGCGAGCGGCTCGTCGTCATCGAAGACGTCGCCGAACTGCAGGTCGATCATCCGCACGTGGTCTCGCTCGAGGCGCGGCAGGCCAACCTCGAGGGCACGGGCAGGGTCGGGCTCGACGCGCTGCTCCGGGAGGCGCTGCGCATGCGCCCCGATCGTCTCGTCGTCGGCGAGTGCCGCGGCGCCGAACTCCGAGAACTCCTCGCCGCGCTCAACACCGGCCACGACGGCGGCGCGGGCACGCTGCACGCGAACTCGCTCGCCGACGTCCCGGCCCGGCTCGAGGCGCTCGGCGCGATCGCAGGCCTCTCGCCCGATGCCCTCGCGCGGCAGACAGTGAGCGCCTTCGATCTCGTGCTCCATCTCGAGCGGGTCGACGGACGGCGCCGACTCGCGCAGATGGGCCGGTTCGAGCAGCACGACGACCGCCTCGCGGTCGAGGCGACATGAGCGGGCGGATCCCGCGGCGGCAGAGGTTCGTCGATCGGCTCGGCGGCCGCCGGCGCCCAGACCCCGCTGCCGAGGTCGATGCGATCGCCGCGGTCACCGAGCGGCTCGCGGTGCTCCTCGCAGCGGGCGTGCCGGCACCGAGCGCGTGGAGCAATGTCGGCGCCGACTCGATCTCGGGCGCCGACGCGGGAGTGCTCGCGATCGCCGCGGCGGCGGCACGGCGCGGAGACCCGGTCGCTCCGGCGATCGCCGATTCGCTGCCCGATCGCCCTGAGGCATCCGCAGCCTGGCCGGTGCTCGCCGCAGCGTGGGGTGTCGCCGCCGAGTCCGGCGCGCCGCTCGCGGGGAGCCTGCGCGAACTCGCCGCGGTGCTGCGCGACGAGGCGCAACTGCGTCGGGAGGTGCGGGCGGCGCTCGCCGGCCCGGCCGCGAGCGCCCGGCTCGTGATGGCGCTGCCCGCCATCGCGGTGCTGTTCGGTGCGACACTCGGCTTCGACACGCTGGGCGTGCTGTTCGGCAACCCCATCGGGCTCGCCTGTCTCGCGCTCGGGCTCGCCAGCCTCTGGGGCGGCCACCGGTGGAACCTGGTGCTCGCGGCGCGAGCGGGGCGCTCGCGGGTCGACGCCGGTCTCGAGCTCGAACTGCTGGCCATCGCCATGTCGAGCGGCGTCTCGATCGATCGCGCACGGGCCCTGACCCGCGACACGATCGTGCGGTTCGTTCCGCACGCCGGTGACGGCGCCGAGGTCGACGCGGTGCTCGGCCTCGCGGCGCGTGCCGGCGCCCCGGTCGCCGAACTGCTGCGTGCCGAGGCGTACCGCCTGCGCAGGGCGGCGAGGTCTGCCGGCGTCGAACGTGCCGCCGCGCTCGGCGTGCGGCTCATGCTGCCCCTCGGGCTCTGCGTGCTCCCGGCCTTCGTGCTGCTCGGCGTCGCACCCCTCATGATCTCGGTCGTCACCGGCACCCTCGGCGGTGCCCTGTGACCCGACCCGACTCGTGCCACCCGACCGCCGGCACGCCGGCATCACCGAAAGGAACACCATGCACGGAGACTCGAGCACCGCACCGCCCCGAGGTCGCACTCGACGGGGTCGCCGCCGCGGCATCGTCAGACGGATCGCCGTGCGGCTCGCAGGTGAGCGCGGAGCGGCGACGGCCGAGTACGCGGTGGCGACGATGGCGGCGGTCGGCTTCGCCGGGCTGCTCGTCATCATCCTCCGCGGCGACGAGGTGCGCGGCATCCTCACCGACCTCGTGCGGAATGCGCTCACGGTCGGCTGAGCGCGAACGCGGCAGCGTGACCGCGGAATTCGCGGTCGCGCTGCCCGCGATCGCCCTCGTGCTCGCAGCCTGCCTCGCCTCGGTGCAGTTGGCGGCGCAGCAGGTGCGACTGACGGATGCCGCGGCCGACGCCGCCCGAGCGCTCGGTCGCGGCGAGTCGGAGTCGGAGGCGGCGGCGATCGCGGAGCGCATCTCGGGCGGGGCGGGGCTCTCGACGGCGACCGACGGGCAGTTCGTCTGCGCGACGCTCACCGCTTCCGGCGGCGGCCTGCTCGCTGCGATCGAGTTGCGCGCCGAATCGTGCGCCGTGACGGGAGGGCGGTGATGCGCCGGGCACCCGCGACCGATGCGCCCCGCCCGGGCGCTGGCGCACGCGCCCTCGAGCACGACGGAGCAGTCGAAGCGGGCGGAGCCGAAGCGGGCGGAGCTGAATCGGGTGCCGCATCCGTGCTCGCGATCGGCATCATCGGCGCGATGACCGCGCTCGCCGTGGCGCTGCTCGCACTACTCGGTGTCTTCGTCGTGTCTCAGCGTGCGGCGAACGCCGCCGATGCCGCCGCGCTCGCCGCTGCCGACGCCATGTCGGGTGCCGTCCCGGGCGTGCCGTGCCGACTCGCGGGCGCCATCGCCGCGCGCAACGGTGCACGGCTCGACGGCTGCGGGGGCGACGGCGCCACGGCATCCGTCACCGTCGTCGTCGATGCGGTGCCGGGGTTCGCGATCACGGCCTCGGCACGCGCCGGACCGCCCGAGTGGCCGGGCGCGGCGCCGCCGTGACCCGACCGGTCAGTCGAACACGGTCTCCACGAAGCGGTACTCGACGGCGGTCGGTCGGTCGTCGCCGGGCGCCGCGAACTCCATGCCCGCCGCACGCGCGTACACGTAGTGCTTGCCCTGTTCGGTGTTCAGTTCGATGCGGGGTCGCGGATCTCCGGACTCGAGGAAGGCGGTGGCCACCGTCTTCCCCTCGAGCGGCCCGTCGACCAGCATCGCCGTGTACGAACTCGTCGTTGAGGTGTCCATGATGGCCATTCTCCTCGGCGCTCCGAGAACCGCAAGGGGGCGCGGGGAGCGCTGCGGAACCGGTTCGACCGTTCCGCGAGTGCGCCTCCTCTCGGCCAGTGTGTGTATGGTGTGGCTGTCGGCGCAGCATTTTCGCCGGCTGATGGCACACCGCTCGGGGGCGCGGCTTCGAATGTGCGTTCTCGTCCCAATTGTCAACAAAGAGGAGTCTGGTGTCAGGCGCGAAAAAACTGGTCATCGTCGAGTCGCCCACCAAGATGAAGTCGATCGCCCAATACCTGGGCGACGGCTACGAAGTGCTGTCGTCCGTCGGACACATCCGCGATCTCATCGAGCCCAAGAACCTGCCGCCCGAGCTCAAGAAGGGCCCGCTCGGCAAGTTCTCCGTCGACGTCGACAACGGCTTCGAGCCGTACTACGTGGTCTCCGACTCCAAGAAGAAGACCGTCGCGGAACTGAAGCGCGCGCTGAAGGGTGCCGACGAACTCCTGCTCGCAACCGATGAGGACCGCGAGGGCGAGGCCATCGCGTGGCACCTGCTGCAGGAGCTGAAGCCGAAGGTGCCGGTGCGTCGCATGGTCTTCCACGAGATCACGAAAGAGGCCATCGAGAAGGCGAAGGACAACACCCGCGACCTCGACACCGCACTCGTCGACGCGCAGGAGACCCGGCGCATCCTCGACCGCATCTACGGCTACGAGATCTCGCCGGTGCTCTGGCGCAAGGTCGGCCCCGGCCTGTCCGCAGGACGCGTGCAGTCCGCCGCCACCCGCCTCGTCGTCGACCGCGAGCGCGAGCGCCTCGCGTTCGTCGCGGCGGGGTACTGGGACCTCGCGGGGCGCTTCTCGGCCGAGGCATCCGACACCGCGACCTCGTTCGAGGCGAAGCTCGTGCGCCTCGGCGGCGAACGCGTCGCGACCGGCCGCGACTTCGACGACGCCGGAACGCTGAAGAGCAAGGCCGTCGTGCTCGACGAGGCGACCGCCGCTGCGCTCGTCACCGCGCTCGCCGACGACGCCGTCCCGCGCACCGTCTCCAAGGTCGAGTCGAAGCCGTACTCGCGTCGCCCGGCAGCACCGTTCACGACGTCGACGCTGCAGCAGGAATCCGCCCGCAAGCTCCGTCTCTCGGCCCGCGACACCATGCGCGTGGCGCAGTCGCTCTACGAGAACGGCTACATCACTTATATGCGCACCGACTCGTCGTCGTTGTCGCAGCAGGCGATCACCGCCGCCCGGGCCCAGGCGACCGCGCTCTACGGAGCCGACTCGATCCCCGACAAGCCCCGCGTCTACGCCGGCAAGTCGAAGAACGCGCAGGAGGCCCACGAGGCCATCCGCCCGTCGGGCGAGGTGTTCCGCACGCCCGCCGAACTGCAGAGCGTGCTGCGCGGCAGCGAGTTCAAGCTCTACGACCTGATCTGGAAGCGCACGGTCGCCTCGCAGATGGCCGATGCGAAGGGTCAGACGGCCACGGTCACGATCGAGGTCGGGCCGACGGCGACGGATGCCGCCGCGCCCGCCGAGGCATCGGCACCGGTCGGCGGTACCATCGCCGAGTTCACCGCGAGCGGCACGGTCATCACCTTCCGCGGCTTCCTCGCGGCGTACGAAGAGAGCCGTGACGAGGAGCGCAACGCCGAGGAGACGCCCGGTGAGGCGAAGCTGCCCCCGCTGAAGGAGGGCCAGTCGCTCGCGATGGCCGACCTCGAGGCCAAGGGCCACGAGACGTCCCCGCCGCCGCGCTACACCGAGGCGAGCCTCGTGAAGCGACTCGAGGAACTCGGCATCGGCCGGCCCTCGACGTTCGCCTCGATCATCTCCACGATCATCGACCGCGGCTACGTGACGCAGCGCGGGCAGGCCCTCGTGCCGAGCTGGATCGCGTTCTCGGTCGTGCGACTGCTCGAAGAGCACTTCGGCGACCTCGTGGAGTACGACTTCACCGCCGAGATGGAGGACGACCTCGACCACATCGCCGCCGGCGAGGCCGACCGCGTCGACTGGCTGTCGAGCTTCTACTTCGGCTCCGACAAGCACCGGGGTCTGCGGCAGGTCGTCGACAACCTCGGCGAGATCGACGCCCGCGAGATCAACTCGGTGCAGATCGCGCCCGACATCACGCTGCGCATCGGCAAGTACGGCCCCTACCTCGAGATCGTCGAGGAGGGCGCTGCGCCCGACGCGACGCCTCGGCGGGTGAACCTTCCCGAGGGCCTCGCCCCCGACGAGCTCACCGAGGCGAAGGCCCGCGAGCTCATCGACGCGCCCGTGCAGGAAGCGCGCGTGCTCGGCGTGAACCCCGAGAACGGCAAGGAGGTCGTCGTGAAGGACGGCCGCTTCGGCCCGTACGTCACCGAGCTCGACCCCGAGCCCGTCGCGGCTCCCGAGGCCGAGGCCGCGGCGACCGTCGACCCGGCGACCGGCGAGGTGATCGACGCGGCGAAGCCGAAGGCCAAGCGCGCCGCGAAGAAGCCCCCGGCCGAGAAGCCGCGCACCGCATCGCTCTTCAAGAGCATGCAGGTCGCCGAGATCGACTTCGAGACCGCCCTGAGGCTCCTGAACCTGCCGCGCGTCGTGGGCGTCGACCCCGAGACCGAGGTCGAGATCACCGCGCAGAACGGCCGCTACGGCCCGTACCTGAAGAAGGGCGCCGACACACGCACCCTGCCGAGCGAGGATGCGATCTTCGAGATCGGCCTCGACGGGGCGCTCGAACTCTTCGCCCAGCCGAAGTACGGCGGCCGCGCCGCGTCGAGCGCGCTGAAGGAGTTCGAGGCCGACCCGGTCAGCGGCAAGCCGATCAAGGTGAAGGACGGCCGTTTCGGGCCGTACGTCACCGACGGCACCACGAACGCGACCATCCCGCGCGCCGAGTCGGTCGAAGACATCACCTTCGAGCGTGCCGTCGAGCTGCTGCAGATCAAGCGCGACAAGGGTCCCGCGGCGCCGCGTGCCAAGAAGGCTCCTGCCAAGAAGGCCCCCGCGGCGAAGAAGACGCCCGCGAAGAAGGCGCCTGCGAAGAAGGCTCCCGCGAAGAAGGCGGCGACCGAGCAGTGAGCGACGGACTCTTCATCACCCTCGAGGGCGGCGACGGGTCCGGAAAGACGACCCAGGCCGAACTGCTCGGCGCCTGGCTGGTCGAGTCCGGGCGCACCGTCGTGCGCACGCGCGAGCCCGGCGGCACCGAGGTGGGCGTCGAGGTGCGCGAGATCGTGCTGCACCATCGCGGCGACATCGCGCCCCGCGCCGAGGCGCTGCTCTACGCCGCCGACCGCGCGCACCACGTCGCGACCGTCGTGCGGCCGGCGCTCGCCCGCGGCGAGGTCGTCATCCAGGACCGCTACATCGACTCCTCGGTGGCCTACCAGGGCGCCGGGCGAGTGCTCGACGCCGAGGCCGTGCGGGGTCTCTCCGAGTGGGCGACCGAGGGGCTCGTGCCCGACCTGACGATCCTGCTCGATCTCGATGCCGCGTCGGCGCGCACCCGCCTCGACGATGCGCGCACGCGCTACGACCGGCTGGAGGCCGAGGCATCCGAGTTCCACGACCGGGTCCGCAACGCGTACCTCGAGATCGCGGCGGCGGAGCCCGCCCGCTTCCTCGTCGTCGACGCGGCGCGGCCGGTCGAGGAGATCGCCGCGGCGATCCGCGACCGAGTGGTCGGGCTGCTCTGAACACGTCGATCGCATCGTCGGCCGCTGACGGTAGCGTTGAACCGTGAGCGTGTGGAGTGAGCTGACGGGGCAGGACGCCGCGATCGCGCTCTTCCGCGCCGCGGCCGAATCTGCCGAAGCCGGAGCCGGGTCCGCGGGCTCGAGCGCGCAGCAGATGACCCACTCGTGGCTCGTCACGGGCCCGCCCGGATCGGGGCGTTCGAACCTCGCGTACGCCTTCGCGACCGCGCTCATCTCGGGCACGGCCGACGGCGACGAACGAACGCAGGCGCAGGTCGATGCGCGCAGCCACCCCGACCTGCACGTGCTCGCCACCGAGGGCGTCATCATCAAGCGCGACGACGTGCGCGACATCGTGCGCCGCTCGCACTACGCGCCGTCGATCGGCCGGCACCGGGTCATCATCGTCGAAGACGCCGACCGCATGACCGAGCAGACCTCGAACTTCCTGCTGAAGGAGCTCGAAGAGCCGCCCGAGCGCACGGTATGGATCCTGTGCGCACCGAGCGAGGCCGACCTCATCCCGACCATCCGCTCCCGCGTGCGCTCGGTGCGCCTGCAGGTGCCGAGCATCGCGGATGTCGCAGCACTCCTCGAACGCCGCGACGGCGTCGACCCCGTGCTCGCCGAGCGCGCCGCCCGCGAGTCGCAGAGCCACATCGGCATGGCGCACCGGCTCGCGACCAACGAGGAGGCGCGGCGACGCCGATCCGAGACGCTCGAACTCGCCCTCGCCGTGCGATCCGCGTCGGGAGCGGTGACGACCGCCGCACGCTTCATCGAGATCGCAGGTGAAGACGCCAAGGCGATCGGCGAACTGCGCGACGCGGAGGAGCGCGCGAGCGCCCTGCACTCGCTCGGCGTGGCTCCCGGCCAGGCGGTGCCCAACGCGCTGCGACCGCAGCTGAAGGCGCTCGAAGACGACCAGAAGCGCCGCGCCACCCGAAGCCTCCGCGACGGCATCGACCGCATCCTCGTCGACCTCGCGTCGCTCTACCGCGACATCCTGCTCATCCAGCTCCACGCCGACGTGCCGCTCGTCAACCGGGAGCTCGAGGCGGGCATGCAGCGCGCCGCGGCATCCGCGGCGCCTGCTCGAACGCTCGCGACGCTCGACGCGATCCAGCAGGCGCGCACCCGCATCGACGGCAACGTCTCGCCGGCGCTCGCGCTCGAGGCGATGCTGGTCTCCGCCATCCGACGACCGTCCACAGAACGAGGGGCTGCATGATCGACACGACCACCGCCAGACGACGGCGCCGTCCTGAGCCTGTCGAAGGGATGCCGCGTGGCACGCGTGCCGTCGCGATCGTCGGCGCCCTCGCGGCACTGCTCGCCCTGAGCGGCTGCGTGCCCGCGTTCCTGAACCCGCAGCAACCGGTCTCGACGCCGACGGGTGAAGAGGTCTCGGCCGATCTCGAGCCCTTCTACACGCAGGTGCTGAAGTGGGAACGCTGCGGTGACGGCATGGGCTGCACCACGGCGAAGGCGCCCCTCGACTGGAGTGACCCGTCGGCCGGCGAGACCGAACTCGCCCTCGTGCGCCACGTGGCCACGGGAGAGAAGCTCGGCTCACTGCTCGTGAACCCGGGCGGACCCGGCGGCTCGGGATACGACTTCGTGATGGACTCGCTCGACTACGCCGTCGGGCAACCCCTGCAGGAGCGCTTCGACGTCGTCGGATTCGACCCCCGCGGCGTCGGCCGCTCGTCGGGAGTCGCCTGCTACGACGCCCCCGAGATGGACGAGTACCTCTACGGCATCACGCCGGGCGTGCGCGGCAGCGACGAGTGGATCGCCGAGGTCGAATCGACCGAGCGGGCGTTCGGCGAGGCATGCGCCGAGAACACCGGCCCGCTGCTCGGCAACGTCGACACCGAGAGCGCGGCGCGCGACATGGACCTGCTGCGCGCGATCCTCGGCGACGAGGAGCTCAACTACCTCGGGTTCTCGTACGGTACCTTCCTCGGCGCCACCTACGCCGAGCTCTACCCCGACAAGGTCGGCAAGCTCGTGCTCGACGGGGCGATCGACCCCTCGGCGAGCGAGCCCGAGGTTGGGCGGGCACAGGCGATCGGCTTCGAGAACGCCCTGAAGGCCTACCTCGAGTTCTGCCTCTCGGGCAGCGACTGCCCGTTCAGCGGCACGGTCGACGATGCGCTCGACGAGATCAGCCGGCTCCTGGCATCCGTCGACCAGAGTCCGTTGCGCGGCACCGACGGCCGCCTCGTGGGCGCCGACACCCTCGTCACGGCGATCATCTACCCGCTCTACAGCGCGGACTCGTGGCCGTACCTGAACGACCTGTTCGAGTCGGTGATGTTCGGCGAGGCCGACACGGCGCTGACCTTCGCCGACCTCTACAACGGGCGCAGCGAAGACGGCACCTACCTCGACAACTCGGCCGAGGCGTTCACCGCGGTCAACTGCCTCGACTACACGTACCAGTCCGATGTCGAGGTGATGCGCGAGAACGCGGCGGCGACCGCAGAGGTCGCGCCCGTCATCGGCCCGTACTTCGGGTTCGGTGACCTCGGCTGCATCAACTGGCCGTACCAGAGCGACGCCGAACGCGCAGAGATCCACGCGGAGGGCGCCGCGCCGATCCTCGTCATCGGCACGACCGGCGACCCCGCGACGCCGTACGAGTGGGCCGTCGCCCTCGCCGAACAGCTCGACAGCGGGGTGCTCATCACGTACGAGGGCGAGGGGCACACCGCCTACAACAAGTCGAACGCGTGCGTGAACGACGCCGTCGAGTCGTACTTCATCGACGGCACCGTTCCCGCCGGCGACCCGAAATGCTGAAGGTGGTCAACGGGGCTCCCGAAACCCGCTAACATGGATTCTCGTGCCAGTCGGTGCGCCTCAGGTGCTCCGGATGCCACGCCGCCTTAGCTCAGTCGGCAGAGCGTCTCACTCGTAATGAGAAGGTCGTGGGTTCGATTCCCACAGGCGGCTCCAACGAGAACGGCCTGGAGAGATCCGGGCCGTTCTGCATTTGGGGCTGCCGCGAATACGAGGGCGCCGTCATCTGGTCGGAGAATCCGATACGGTAGCGCCCATGGAACCCGCTAGAGCCAGCCGCGGCGTTTGAAGGTGCGGTAGACGACGAGATCGAGAACGACGGTCGTCGCTACGATCACGACCCACCCGAACTGCCACTGGACCAAGGGCAGGTTCTTGAAGTTCATCCCGTAGACACCTGCGATGAGCGTAGGGATCGCCAGCAGCGCAGCGAACGCGGAAATGGTCCGCATGTTCTTGTTCTGGCGGTATCCGACGT
This sequence comes from Agromyces cerinus, assembly GCF_016907835.1. Lineage (NCBI taxonomy): Bacteria > Bacillati > Actinomycetota > Actinomycetes > Micrococcales > Microbacteriaceae > Agromyces > Agromyces cerinus. The sequence continues at coordinate 646,569 of NZ_JAFBCT010000001.1, forward strand.
TGCTTTGGTGGTTCGCGACAGCGGCGTCCAATGCCGCATGCTGCGCGGCCGCGAGAGTGGCGACGCCAGTGGTGTCGTTGTAGAGATGGCGGAGATACGGTGCGAGAGTCTGGTCTTCTCCGACGAGCCTTGCGAGGTGGTCGCGACCTCCCTCGAGTGCCGAGGCGAGGCCCCCGATGGCTCGGTCGATCCGGCCTATCCGTCGGCGAAGGCTGTAGATGCGAACGAAATCCTCCTGTGTATTGCTGTCGAAGACCTGCGTTTCGAGCTCATCGAGCTCAGCCTCGATCTGCGCCGCGGTGCCGACGTACGCTTGGACGATCGAGTTCAGGATGCGATATGTCGCCGCAATCGGTGATGTCGCCGGGACTGGACCGGCTGCTGTGAGGATGCGCTCCAGGTCCGGCATCGTCGGATGGGCCCCCCGCTGTACGGTCAGCAACCACCGGTCACCGATGATGAGGAAGAGTTCACCGCGCACGTCGGGCTCATCCTCGTTCAGTACGTCGTCCCAGACCGTGAGGTAGAGCTGCTCATCGAAGGCTTCGAGCTTCGGTGGCTGCCGCCCCTGCATCAGGTCCTCGGCGACAACAGGATGGAGGCCCAACTCCCGCGCCATCGCGGCCGCATCTTCTTGGTCCGGGTTCGATGCATGCAGCCACTTCCACACCCGGTTCTCACCAGGCGGGTCCTCAGCCTCCGGCTGAGCAACACCATCATCCGTGAAGGTGACTGTGGCGAATGGCATCGGCGCGGGGTCGGTCCCGCTCATCGTGTCCTCGATCCCTTGGTCTGTGAAGGGTCGCACACTCTCATCCTTGGGGGAATGGACTGAAGCGCGTTGAGGTCTCGCGCTCCTGTGGGCGGCCCCTCAGTCGGACTCTCTGCAGCCCGACCATTCGATTCTCGGTCGGCTGCCGCTGCTGCGGGAGGGACTTGACATCGACGCGACGACTCCTCCGAAGACTACTTTCGCCGCAGTCGCTGAGTGAGACCGATCGCCGCGTGGTCGCAGCATGGGCGGCCGCTCGAGTGCGACGCCGGCTGAGCATCCGGGGTGGCGCACACCGGACTTGACCTCAAGTCGACTTGAGCATTCAGACTGCCGATGCCACCGAACGAAAGGGCTTCCCGTGACGATCTGGACCTGCGCCACGTGCGCGATCGAGCACGCTGACACCGCCACCCCGCCCGCGTTCTGCGCGATCTGTTCCGACGACCGCCAGTTCGTTCCGGCGAGCGGACAGCGGTGGACGACCCGGGAGGAGTTGGCCGGCACGGGCTATCGCGTCACCACATCCGAGATCGAGCCGGGCCTGCACGGCATCACCACGGAACCGGAACTCGGCATCGGGCAGCGCGGGCTGCTCGTGCAGACCGAGGCCGGCAATCTGCTCTTCGAGCCCCCGGGATTCATCGACGACGCGGGAGTGGACGCGGTGCGCCGTCTCGGCGGCGTCGCCGCGATCGCGTCGAGCCATCCGCATCTCACCGGGTCGTCCATCCAGTGGAGCCACGCATTCGACGGGGTGCCGGTCTACGTCGCGCGGAAGGACGAAGCGTGGATCCGGCGACCGGACCCCGCGATCAGGCTCTGGCAGGACCGCGTCGAACTCCTCCCCGGGCTCGTGATGCTCGAATGCGGCGGCCACTTCGCGGGCAGCAGCGTCGTGCACTGGCCGGCTGGAGCCGAGGGCCGAGGGGTGCTCCTGACCGGCGACACGATCGCGATCGGAGCCGATCGCGCATCGGTCAACGTCATGCGCAGCTTCGTGAACAACATCCCGCTCCCGGAACGGGCGGTGCGTCGCATCATGAACACGGTGCTGCCACTGGAATTCGATCGTCTCTACGGCGCCTTCGGCGAGTTGACCGCGCGAGCGCACGACATCACCGAGCGCTCCCTGCTCCGCTATGTCAGCTGGCTCCGCGACGAGGTCCCCGAATGAGCCGGTGCATCGTGCAGGTGATCGATGGCTGCGTGCCGATCAGCGCTGCATCGTGCGGGCAGTATGAGAACCTGTCGACATGCTTTCGCCGCAGTCGTTGAGTGAGACCGATCGCCGCCTGGTCGCAGCATGGGCGGCGGAATGCGCCGAGCGGGTCCTGGGCCTGTTCGAGGAGGAGGCCCCTGCAGACGATCGACCGCGTGATGCCATCGCTCGGACTCGGGCGTTCGCTCGCGGTGATCTCGATGCCGCCGGCGAGATACGCCGACGTTTCGTCGCCGGTCGAGCTGCGCACGCGGTGAGTTCTCCCGCGGCAGTGGCGGCCGCGCGGGCCGCCGCACAGGCCGCCGGCGTCGCTCACATGGGCGCGCATGCTCTGGGCGCGGCCGCCTACGCCGCGAAAGCGGTGGGGCTTGCCGTTCCGGATCGACCCGATGCCGTCCGCGATGAGATCTCCTGGCAGGTCGAGCACATGACCGACGAGACGAAGTCCGCCCTTCGACAGCTGCCGCCCGTCGGCGAGGACACCGCGGGCCCGCTCGGCTCGGGACTGCTCGCGTCGGGCATCCTCGGATCGACGATTCGCGAGATCCAGGCCGCCATCGGCAGCACCTCCCCGCAGCAGAGCGCCCGGTAGACGATCGGCACCCGGCAACTGGCATCCTGCGCACACACGAACGGCCCGGGATCGCCGGGCCGTTCGCATCTCACGCGAGGAAGAGCGCGTGTGGTTCAGGAGTCACTTGAGCGCCGGGCGCAGGGCGGCCGCGAAGGCCTGGTACCCGGCGGCGTTGGCGTGGAACGAGTCGTTCGAGCGCAGCCAGCTCCAGTCGTTGATCCACGGCGCGGCACTGCCGATGCCGTGACCGGTGAAGGGCGCTTCGACGTCGACGTACACGGCGCCGGCGAGCACCGCCGCGGCCTCGATCGCGTCGTTCAGGGCGACGGTGCCGGTGTTGACGCGGGTCGCCCACTGGTAGCGCGAGGTCGGCGCGAACAGCAGCGGGTATCCCGTGACGACCACCCGGGCGTTCGGGGCCTTCGCCTTGATCGCCGCGATGGCGTTGCGCACGTTCTGGGCGAGCACACCGTTCTGCACCATGGTCTCGCCCGCGATGATGTGCGTCTCGCACGTGCTGTTCACGAGCACGAAGCAGTTCTGCATCACGTTCGCGAAGCCGACATCGTTGCCGCCGACGGTGAGCGTGACCCGCACGGCGTTCGCCGGGAGCGCGGGAACCTGCTTCGAGACCACGTCGGCCGTGGTCGCGCCGCGGCAGGCCGGTCGAGCGGAGAGTGCGAGGTTCGCATCGGCGTCGAGCAGTGCCGGGTATCCCTTCGAGCTGGTATAGCAGCTCGTCTCGAGGTAGCTGCCGGCGCCGAGGCCGGCCGCGTAGGAGTCGCCCAGTGCCGCGTAGGCGAGTTGGGCGTTGCCGCCCCCGCCGCCGGGCTTGCCCTTGCCCGAGGGCGCCGCCAGTGCCGGCGACGCGACCGAGCCGAGGGTGATCAGCGCTGCGAGCAGCGCCGCCGCGAGTGCGAACCGCGGCCGCGACGACCCGTTCACGGCAGTGCCGATGCGGTGAGGAGCGCTTCGCGATAGGCGGAGTAGCCGGCGGCGTTCGGGTGGAGGAAGGTGATCGGGTCGGCTGGGTTCTCGCCGAGCCACGAGGCGCCCGAACCGACGCCGTGACCGGCGAACAGCTCGGTCACGTCGACATACCCTGCGTCGACACCGGATGCCGCTGCGCTCGCGGCGCCTGCAGCGATGAGCGAGTTCATCGCGGCGGTGAGCGCGTTCACCTGATCGGTGAGGGGGAGCAGCCCCGGCTGGAACGGGATCGCGTACCCGGTCACGAGGACCTCCGCCCCGGGGGAGCGCGTCGCGATCGCCGTGACGAGCCCCGCGATGTCGACGGTCAGCTGCCCGGAGGCGAGGTAGTCCTGCGCGGCCTGTACGGCGAGCAGGCACTCCAGGGCGGGCTCCGGGATGGAGCACGCCGCCAGGATGCCCGTCAGGTCGACCTCGTTCGCGCCGACCGTGAGGGTCACGAGCGTCGTGCCGCGGTTGACCTGGGAGAGCTGGTTCGCAGCGACATCCGCGATCGTCGCTCCGCTGCAGGAGGGATTGCGCAGCAGGTTCGTGCGCGGCGCGGCGTCGAGGAGCGTCGGGTAGCCGCTCGGGCTTCTGAGGCAGGCGTCGACATAGCCGCCCGCGCCCTGCCCTGCTGCCACGGAGTCGCCGAGGGCGACGTACTTGGCGACGGGCGACGACGACGTCGCTGAGGGTGGCGCGGCAGCGGCCGGGCCGGCGATCCCCGCGGGGATCACCACGAGGGCGATGATGGCCGCGGCGGCACTGCCGATGACGCGGCCCTTCCAAGCGAATACAGCCGTCATGGCTGAACGTTAGACCTGATCGTGAGGAAACCACATGATCCCCGAACAGGGGGAGGGTGCCGGCGGCATAGGCTGTCGGCATGACCGAACGACTGCGGTGGGGCATCCTCGCCACCGGCGGCATCGCGCACGCCTTCGCCAACGACCTGAAGCTCAACGGATTCACCGTGCAGGCGGTCGGGTCGCGCTCGCAGGAGAACGCCGACGCGTTCGCCGCCGAGTTCGACATCCCGAACGCGCATGCCAGCTACGAAGCGCTCGCCGCCGACCCCGAGGTCGACGTGATCTACGTCTCCACGCCGCATCCGATGCACGCCGCCGGCGCCACCCTCGCGCTCGAGGCCGGCAAGCACGTGCTCGTCGAGAAGGCGTTCACGGTCAACGCCGCCGAGGCGCGAGCGCTCGCCGAGCTCGCCGCGGCGAAGGGCCTGCTCGTGCTCGAGGCCATGTGGACCAGGTACCTGCCGCACATGGCGCGCATCCGCGAGATCATCGCGGCGGGCACGCTCGGCGAGGTGCGCACGCTCATCGCCGACCACACCCAGCTGCTCTCCGACGACCCGGCGCACCGCATCAACGCGCTCGAACTCGGCGGCGGAGCCCTGCTCGACCTCGGCATCTACCCGATCTCCTTCGCATGGGACCTCTTCGGCGCCCCCGCGACGACCCAGGCATCGGCGACCTTCAAGTCGACCGGCGCCGACGCGCAGGTGGCCGTCGTCTACAGCTACGAGGGCGGGCGCATGGCCTCCACCATCTCGGCGAGCGACGTGAAGGGGCCGAATACCGCGGTCGTGCTCGGCACCGAGGCCCGCATCGAGATCGACCAGGTCTGGTACTCGCCCACGACCTTCCGGGTCATCGCCGCCGACGGCACGCAGCTCGAGGAGTACCGCTCGGAGGTCGTCGGCCGGGGCATGCACTTCCAGGCCGAAGCGGTCGAACGGCTCGTCGCGGCGGGCACCCTCACGGGCGACCTGCTGCCGATCGACGAGACCGTGGCGATCATGGCGTCGCTCGACGAGATCCGCCGGCAGATCGGTCTCGTCTACCCCGGCGAGTGATCGGCAGCGCCCGATCAGCCGCATGATCAGGTTCTCTTGAGGATGACTCCGTAGGATTCCCGGGTGATCGACGAGACGGATGCCGCGGGGGAGACCCCCGACCCGAGCGACCCGTCGACCGCTGACGCCGACACGTCGGCCGCTGAGACCGCCGAAACGTCAGTCTCTGAGACCGCAGAAACGTCGGCAGAGGACGTCGTCGGTGCTCCGAGCTCCGACGCTGCAACGGCTGAGGCGCCCGACGCGGCCGACGACGCCGAATCCCCGAAGTCGGGTGTGCTCGCCGCGATCGCTGCATTCGCCCGCACGCATCGCCTGCCGCTCATGATCGCGGGCGGCGTCGTCGCCTTCGGCCTCATCGGCGCCGGCGCGGTCGCCGCCGGCATCGCGAGCAACGGCGGCGGAGCGGCATCCGCTGCCCTCGCGACGACGACCCCGACACCCACACCCACCGCCGACCCCGCCCGGCCGGTGCCCGAGGCGGTCGCGGCGGCGAGCCGGCTGCGCACCTGCTCGGTCGCCGATCGCGCGGCCGACGGGCGTCTCGCCAACCTCCAGGCGCAGGTGATGAACGCCTCCACGGGCGAGGTGCTCTACGACCGCGGCGGAACGACCGCCTCGCGCACCGCGAGCGTCATGAAGGTGCTCACGTCTGCCGCGGCCCTCTCGGTGCTCGGGCCCGACTACCGCACCCCGACCACCGTCGTGAAGGGTTCGGAGCCGGGCTCGGTCGTGCTCGTCGGCGGTGGCGATGCCACGCTCTCCCGCACCTCGAGCGGCACCGAGACCGTCTACCCGGGCGCCGCGCACCTCGACGACCTCGCCGCCCAGGTCGAGGCGGCGTGGGACGCCGATCCCGCGAACCCGCCGCTGACGAAGCTCATCCTCGATGCGAGCTACTTCGGCGGCGACGAGTGGGAGCCGAGCTGGGCGCTCAAGGAGCGCGACGACGGCTACATGTCGAACATCGCCGCCCTCATGGTCGACGGCGACCGCGACGACCCCGGGTCGAACACCTCGTGGCGCAGCGACGACCCCGTGGGCCGCGCCGGCGACGCCTTCGCCGACGAGCTCGGCGGCATCGAGGTGATCGAACGCGGCGTCGCCCCGGCCGGCGCGACGCAGCTCGGCCAGGTGCAGTCGCCGACCGTCGCGGAGCTCGTCGACAAGGCCCTCGTGGTCTCCGACAACACCGCGGCCGAGATGCTCGCCAGGCTCGTCGCCATCGAGACCGGTTCGGGCAACACCTTCGGCGCGATCAACGCCGGAGTGCTCGAGGGACTCGCCGCCTACGGCATCGACACCACGGGCATCACGATCGTCGACGGGTCGGGGCTGTCCGACAACAACGCGGTGCCGCCGTCGTACCTGACCCGGTTGTTCGTGAAGATCAACGCGCGCGAGGGCAACCTCGGCGTGCTCATGGACGGACTGCCGGTCTCGGGCGAGCGCGGTTCGCTCAGTTACGACGACCGCTTCGCGGGCGACAACTCGGTCGCCGACGGTGCGGTCTCCGCCAAGACCGGCTGGATCGACACCGGCTACACGCTCTCGGGCGTCGTTCGGGCAGAGGACGGCGCGACCCTGACCTTCGCGATCTACGCCCTCGGCGACGTCACCGATGAGGCGAAGCAGGCGATCGACACGCTCACGACGGGTTTCTACCTCTGCGGCGACAACCTCGCCAACCTGTGACGGGCGCGGCTCGCCGAGCGTTGAGTGCCAACCCCGACGTCGACACGTCGGCCGTCGACGCGATGCTCAGGCAGCGGTCGTGCGCGCGCGGAATGAGCTCGGCGGCTCGCCGAACTCGGCTCGGAACGCGCGGCTGAAGTGCGCGGCATCCGCGAAGCCCCACCTGGTGGCGACCTGGCCGATGGGGCGGTGCGCGGTCAGCGGATCGCCGAGCTCGCGGCGACAGCGGTCGAGTCGGCGCGCCCTGATGAACGTCGAGACCGTGAGCCCCTCCTCGTGGAAGAGCGCGTGCAGGTGCCTGGTCGAGATGTAGGCAGCCGCGGCGATGCTGCCGGGCGTGAGATCGGGGTCGCCCAGGTGCTCGTCGATGTAGCCCTGAACGCGTCGGAGCATGGCTCGGTGCGGTCGATCGGCGTCGCGTGCCACGTCGAGTTCGCGTGCGTAGAGGGTGGTCACGAGGTCCACGGCGTTGCGGGCGAGCCGACCGCCGATCGGCCCGTCGAGCTGCTGCAGGTCGCCCGCGAGTTCGCCGAGGAAGCGGGCCACGACCCGTGCGAGCCCGGTGCCGCCGTCGATGGTTGCCGCGGTCATGCCGCGTACGGCGTCGGTGGGCAGTTCGAGCGCGCGGTGCGGCACCATGAGCACGAGCGTGCTGAACGCCTCCTCGAACACGAGCGTGTACGGCGAGTCGGTGTCGTAGACGGTGAGATCGCCGGGGCGGAGCACCGCCTCGCGGTTCTCCTGGATGAGCAGGCCCGTGCCGGCCAGTTGTAGGCCCACCTTGAAGCAGCGGTGGCTCGAGCGGGCGACGAGTTCCGGCGTGCGGTGGATCTCGTGGCCGTCGGCGGTGACGACCGAGACGTGCACGTCGTCGTTGGTCGAGGCGCGGATGTCGCCGCGGAACGAGTCCTGCCGGTCGGAGCGCACCTGCAGCGGCACGAAGGACTGCGAGACGAGTGCGCTGAACGCGCCGAAGCCGAGCGGCAGGGCCGCCCGGTCGAGTGGGGCGGAGCGCACGGATTCGTCGAGCACGGGCATGCACCTCATCTCCGGGGGGACGGACATCGACGTCCGGGTGGGGAGACTCTACGCCTGTCGAGACAAAACCGACAGTGCGAGCCTGCGTTCGGGGACAACCACCCTTCGCTCTCCGACAAGGCCGGAAGGTTCCGGACGGGAATCATGAGCCGGAACCGGGCGACGCCGCCGTGGCTCGCTCCCCGTCGGATAAGGAACCCCCAGCCATGACCTCCACGACGACCACTCCGCCGAAGCAGAGCGGCGGCCTCGGCCGCCGCCGCTTGGGCGTGCCATCCGTCACCCTCATGATCATCGCGGCGTCCGCCCCGCTCACCGTCGTCGCCGGCGGCGTCACGACCACGTTCGCGGTCACGGGCGTGATCGGCGTGCCGATCGGCTTCATCGTGCTCGCCGCGGCGCTCGCCGTGTTCGCCGTCGGCTACGCCGCGATGAGTCGGTACGTGACGAACGCGGGCGCCTTCTACGCCTACATCGCGCAGGGCATCGGCCGGCCGTTCGGCGTCGGCGCCTCGCTCGTGGCGCTCGTCGCGTACAACGCCATGCAGGTCGGCATCTACGGGCTCTTCGGGTTCCAGATGTCGATGTTCCTCGAGGCGAAGCTCGGCATCGCGACCCCGTGGTGGCTCTGGATCCTCGTCTGCATCGGCGTCGTCGCCGTGCTCGGGGTGAACCGCGTCGACCTCTCGGCGAAGGTCCTCGGCATCCTCGTGGCGCTCGAGTTCCTCGCCGTGCTGGTCTTCGACATCGTCTCGTTCTCGGTCGCACCGGAGGGCGTGAGCACGGCGGGCCTCGAGCTCTCGAACCTGTTCGTGCCGGGCGTCGGTGCCGTGCTCTCGTTCGGCATCGCCGCCTTCATGGGCTTCGAGTCGGCCGCGATCTACGGCGAGGAGTCGAAGGACCCCAAGCGCACCGTCGCCCGCGCCACCTATGCGGCCGTGGCGATCATCGGCGTCTTCTACGCGTTCAGCGCCTGGGCTTTCACCGTGGGCATCGGCCCGTCGCAGATCGCCGAGGCCTCTGCGACGTACGGCCCCGACCTCATGTTCGTCTTCATGAGCGAGCACGCACCGGTCATCATCAGCGACCTCATGCAGGTGCTGTTCCTCACGAGCCTGTTCGCGGCCCTGCAGTCGTTCCACAACGCGGTCGCGCGCTACCTGTACTCGCTCGGACGCGAGGGTGTGCTGCACCCCCGACTCGGCTCGGTACGCGTGGTCTCCCGTGCGCCGTGGGCCGGTTCGCTCGCGCAGACGATCATCGCGCTCGTGGTCACGCTCGGCTTCGTCTTCGCGGGCGAGGTCATGGGGCTGAAGAACGACTTCGCACCGACGGAGTTCCTCTACCCGGTGCTCACGATGTTCACCTGGCTGACCAACACGGGGGCGATGGGGCTCGTGCTGCTCATGTGCATCATCGCCATCTCGGTGATCGGGTTCTTCCGCCGCGACCGGCGCGGACTCGGCCGCTGGTCGACGTTCATCGCACCGCTCATCTCGGCGGTCGTGCTCTTCACGGTGTTCGTGCTCATCGTCGCGAACTTCAACGTGTTGCTCGGCCAGGCCGAGACCACGCCGGTGACGTTCGTGCTGCCCGCGCTGCTCATCGTGCCCGGCGTGCTCGGCGTCATCTGGGGCTTCGCCATCCGGAAGCGGAATCCCGAGCTGTACGCCCGCATCGGTCACGGTATCGAGGAGGCTGAGGCCGACCTGATCGACGGCGAGGGGCACCGCGGGATCTGAGCCGTGAGCAGTGGCGGCCGGTGCCCGGCGCGGTTACGAGCCGAGGGCGGCGACGGCGGCCGGGGCGGCCATGGCGGCGAGCATGACGGTCATGCCCGCCGCCATCGCCCCGTGTCGCAGCGCCGCCCGTCCCGACCGCACGGCCCTGGCCGCCACGCACGCGCCGAGCGCGATCACGGCGATCACGGCCGGCCACTGGAACGGCAGCACGGTGCCGCCGTGGTGGACGGCGGACGTCGCGGACGTCGCCGCGGCCGCCCCGACGCCGGCGAGCAGCCATCCGGTGGCGATCAGGGCGAGGGCATGGTGCAGGTCGGCGAGCGGACGGCCGCATCGTGTCGACGGGTCGGGGCGACGGATGCCGCGGCGGGTCCGGATGCCGATGGCGAGACCCGCGGCGACGAGGAGCGCCGACCAGGCGAGCCCGGGCAGCAGGCGGGTGAACACCGTGTCGAGCATTGCAGCGGCCATGACGAGGGCGGCCACGACGTCGAGAGCCCGTACCCGGCCGGGCGCGAGCGCGGCGGCCGTTCCGGTCAGTGCACCGAGGAGCATGACGCCGTGCGCGATCTCGACCATTCGTCTTCCGAATCTTCCCTGTTCCGGTGCGTGCGGTTATATTACTCGACAAACGTAGAGAAAAAAGGTGCAACATGACAGCGACGTCCACCCTCCACTCGATCGGCCGGCGCCCCGGTGCGCCGTCGCACGCCGTCGCGAACGACCCGCTGCGCGGACTCTCGGCCGACGAGATCGACGCGGCCCGCGACATCCTGCACGAGGCCGCGCTCATCGGCGAGGCGACGCGATTCGTCTACCTCGGCCTCGACGAACCGGCCAAGGCCGACGTGCTCGCGGGCGCTGAACTGCCCCGCATCGTGCGCGCCCTGGTGCTCGACCGGTCGACGGGGGCGTCGGCCGACCTCCGCGTCTCGATCACCGACCGTGCGGTGCTCTCGAACGAGGCGATCGACGGCGCGAACGGCCACGTGCCGATCCTCGACGTCGAGTTCGAGGCGATCTACGACCTCCTCGGAGCCGAGCAGGCGTGGCACGACGCCCTCGCCAAGCGCGGCATCACGCACGAGCAGGTCGCCCTCGCGCCGCTCTCGGCCGGCAACTACGGCTTCGAGGCCGAGGCGGGCCGTCGCGTCATCCGCGTGCTCGCCTTCATGCGCGAGAACGAGCAGGACCACTGCTGGGCCCACCCCGTCGACGGCCTCTGCGCCTACGTCGACATGATCGAGGGGCGCATGTTCGAGCTCATCGACCACCACGTCTACGACATCCCCGCCGAGGGCGGCAACTTCGATGACCCGGCGGTGCAGGGCGCGCCGCTCGACACCCTGAAGCCGATCGAGATCAGCCAGCCCGAGGGGCCGAGCTACTCGGTCGACGACGACCGGGTGAGCTGGGCGAACTGGCGCTTCTCGCTCGCCTTCGACGCCCGAGAAGGGCTCGTGCTGCGTCGCATCCGCTACGTCGACGCCGACCAGGGCGGCGAGGAGCGCGACATCGTCTACCGCGCCTCGATCGCCGAGATGGTCGTGCCCTACGGCGACCCCTCACCCGCGCGCTTCTGGCAGAACTACTTCGACACCGGCGAGTACGTGTTCGGCCGCTACGCGAACTCGCTGCAGCTCGGCTGCGACTGCCTGGGCGAGATCCGCTACTTCGACGCGACGATCGCCGACGAGTTCGGGCACCCCCGGGTCATCCCGAACGCCATCTGCATGCACGAGGAGGACTACGGCACCCTCTGGAAGCACACCGACATCTACACCGGCTCGAACGAGGTGCGCCGCCAGCGCCGGCTCGTGATCAGCTTCTTCACCACCGTCGGCAACTACGACTACGGTTTCTACTGGTACCTCTACCTCGATGGCACCATCGAGTGCGAGGCCAAGCTCACGGGCGTGCTCTTCACGTCGGCCTTCGACGCCGCGGCCGGAGACCATGCCAGCGAGGTGGCGCCCGGCCTCGGGGCGCCGTACCACCAGCACCTCTTCAGTGCGCGCCTCGACATGATGGTCGACGGCCTCGCCAACGCGGTCGACGAGGTCGACGCCGCAAGGGTGCCGATGGGCGAGGGCAACGCATATGGCAACGCCTTCACCAAGCGGAGCACGCGCCTGCGCACCGAGGTCGAGGGCGCGCGCGACGCGGATCCCATCGCCGGGCGCACCTGGCACATCGTGAACACCGAGAAGACGAACCGCCTGGGCCGTCCGGTCGGCTACGAGCTCATCGCCCAGGGCTCGCCCACCCTGCTCGCCGACCCCGAATCGGTCATCGCCAAGCGAGCCGGCTTCACCCGGAAGCACCTCTGGGTGACGAGGTACGACCAGGCCGAGCGGTACCCAGCGGGCGACCTCGTGAACCAGGGCCCCGGCGGCGACGGCCTGCCGCGTTACACCGCGGCCGACCGGTCGATCGACGGCGACGACATCGTGCTCTGGCACACGTTCGGTCCGACGCACTTCCCGCGCGTCGAGGATTGGCCCGTCATGCCCGTCGACACCGCCAAGTTCACGCTGAAGCCCTACGGCTTCTTCGGCCGCAACCCCACGCTGAACGTGCCGTCGTCGGCGGCGCTCGGCATGGCCTGCCACACCGGCGCCGCTCAGGCTGCCGGTCACGAGGCGAGCGGGCACGCGGCCCACGCGGTCCACGAGGGTCACGAGGCGAGCGGATGCCGCTGCGAGGCCGGGGCGTGCACCTGCGCCGGTCACGGGCACTGACCACGCGCTGACGTGTCACGGGCCGGATGTCGCAGCCGCGGCATCCGGCCCCATCCCCGTCGATCGTGTGCGGCGTCAGCGCAGCAGGTCGAGGTAGCCGTCGAGCAGTCGCGTGAGCCGCGCGGGCGCCGCGCTCGCGGGGGAGACGATGGCGATCACCTGCACGCCGTCGACGAAGGCCATGAGATGGTCCGTGGTGACGGCCACGTCGAGGTCGGCGCGCGCCTGGCCGAGCTGCTTCGCACGCTCGAGGTGATCGGCGATCTCGACCCGCCACTCGTCCATCGTGCGTTCGTGCAGGGCGAGCAGGTCGGGTTCGTTGGCCGCGTACTCCCAGAACGGGATCACGATGCGGGCCTCGAGGATGCGCTCCTCATCGAGCGGGAAGATCTGCAGCATGAGCTCGCGCAGCGCGGCCATGCCCTCGAGGCCGGCGCGAACCGTCGCGAACCTCTCGTTGGTCGCAGAGTAGACGTGCTCGAACGTGGCGCCGATCAGCTCTTCCTTGTTGCGGAAGTAGGGGGAGAGCCCGCCGTTGGCGACCCCTGCCGACTTCGCGATCTCGCGCATGGTCGTCGCGCGGAACCCCTTCTCGGCGATGAGCCGCCAGGTCGCGCGCACGATCTCGAGTCGGCGCTCGTCGTGGTCGACGATCTTCGGCATGGTCCCCTCTCGCGACCGGCGGCGCAGGCGTCGCGGTCGCCGTCCACGATACGCGTGCGGTGTCGGCCGACGCCGGAAGCACGCGGACGGGCCGGGAGCGAAGCGCGCTCCCGGCCCGTCCGCGGTGTCCGCGGAAGCTCGAGGATCAGCCGTTGATGACCTGCGGCACGCCGAGCGCCTTCAGGCCCTCGACGCCGAACTCGAGTCCGTACCCCGACTGCTTCGCGCCGCCGAACGGCACCATCGGGTGGATCGTGCCGTGCGAGTTGATCCACACGGTGCCGGCCTCGATGCGCGCGGCGACGCGGCGGGCCTCGTCGCGATCGGCGGCCCACACCGAGGCGCCCAGCCCGACCTCGACATCGTTCGCGAGGGCGATCGCCTCGTCGACGTCGTGGTAGCGGATGATCGGCAGCGCCGGACCGAACTGCTCCTCCTGCACGAGCGGGCTCGCGTTGTCGATGTCGGCGACGAGCGTCGTCGGATAGAAGTGCCCGGGCTGTTCGCGGTCGGGCTCGCCGCCGAGCAGCACGCGCGCACCCGATGCCTTCGCCGACTCCACGAGCCGGTCGACGATGTCGAACTGCTGGCGGTTCTGCAGCGGGCCGAGCACGTTCGCCTCGTCGAGCCCGACGCCCATCGGCATCGCGCCCGCGACCTCGACCAGGGCCTCGCACACGGCGTCGTAGACGCGGTCGTGAACGTAGAGGCGCTTCAGCGCGGCGCAGGTCTGGCCCGTGTTGATGAACGCGCCCCAGAACAGCCCCTCGGCGATCGCCTTCGGGTCGACGTCGGGCAGCACGATGCCGGCGTCGTTGCCGCCGAGCTCGAGCGTGAGGCGCTTGACGGTGTCGGCCGAACTGCGGATGATCGCCTTGCCGGTCGCCGTCGAACCCGTGAACATGACCTTGCCGACCGCCGGATGCGACGACAGCGCGGCGCCGATCTCACGGCCGCCCGAGACGATCTCGACGACGCCCTCCGGCAGGACGCGGTTGATCACCGCGATGAGCGCGAGCACGCTGAGCGGCGTGTACTCCGAGGGCTTCACGACCACCGTGTTGCCCATGCGCAGGGCGGGTCCGACCTGCCAGACCGTGATCATCTGCGGCCAGTTCCACGGGCCGATGGCGCCCACCACGCCGATCGGACGGTACTGCAGCTCGGCGTGCGTCTCGCCGTCGTCGAAGACCACCTCGGCCTCGAGCGGGGTCGCGGCGGCGGCGCGCAGCCAGCCGGACGCCCCGCCGACCTCGAACCGGGCGTTGGGGCCGTTCAGCGGCTTGCCCTGCTCGCGCGAGAGGATGCGCGCGAGCGCCTCGGCCTCGGCGTCGATCGCGTCGGCGGCCTGCATGAGCAGCTCGCTGCGCCGCTCATGCCCGAGCGCGGCCCATGACGGCTGGGCGGCCTTCGCGCGGGCGACGGCGCGTTCGAGGTCGTCGACCGTGTGCACGGGTGCATGTCCGACGACCTCGCCGGTCGCCGGGTCGAGGATCTCGCGTCGCTCGCCGTCGTGCGACTGGATCTCGGCGAGCAGGTCGTCGCGCGTCTGTTCGAGCACGGGGGTCGGGCTGTCCATGGTTCCTCCACGTTGAGTCGGGGTTCCACGGTAGGCAGGGCGGGTGCGCGGGGCCTTGTCCGTGCGTGCGGCGTGCTTGACCGTGCGCGCAGAACCGGAGGCGGTTCGCCATGCGCTGAACCGTGCGTCGAACCCTGCACGTCGCCGCCGATCGCTGGAAGAATGGACGCAGCGGCCGAGCCGTGCCGTGATCGACGTGCGAAGGAGCGAGCCATGACCCGGGCCCTGTTCATCATCGACGTGCAGAACGACTTCACCGAGGGCGGAGCGCTCGGCGTCGAGGGCGGAGCCGCGGTCGCCGCCGGCATCACCCGCCTGCTGCAGCAGCACCGGGGCGACTACGCGCTCGTCGCGGCATCCCGTGACTGGCACTCGGGCGAGCACGACAACGGCGGCCATTTCGCGGTCGATGCCGAGCCCGACTTCGTCGACACCTGGCCGCCGCATTGCGTCGAAGGCACTCCCGGTGCCGAGTATCACCCCGACTTCGACACCTCGGCCGTCGACGTGCACATCCGCAAGGGGCAGGGCGTGCCCGCGTACTCGATCTTCGAGGGCACGGATGACGCGGGCGCGAGCGTGAGCGACGTGCTCGCCGCCCGGGGCATCACCGACATCGACGTCGTCGGTCTCGCCACCGACTACTGCGTGCGGGCGAGCGCGCTCGACGCGGTCGAGCACGGCCAGCACGTGCGGGTCTTCACCGACCTCGTCGCCGGCGTCGCCGCCGAGTCGTCGGCGACCGCGCTCGCCGAGCTCGGGCACGCCGGGGTCGTCATCGCCGAGTCGACGGTGCTCGACGAGGCCGCCTCGTGAGGCAGGCCGGTCCGGCGACCACCCCGACCCTCTACGCGGAAGCCCCCGACGGGGTGCTCATCGGGTACCGCGTGCACGCGGTCGAGCCGACCGACGGCGGCGTCTCCGATGCCGCGCTGCCGCCCGTCCTCCTCGTGCACGGCTTCGCCTCCGATGCCGCGATCACGTGGGAGGGCACCGGTTGGGTGCGCGCCCTCGAAGACGCCGGGCGCACGACCATCACGCTCGACCTCCGTGGCCACGGCACGAGCGACAAGCCCGTCGACGCCGAGTCGTACGCACCGGAGCTGCTCGGGGCCGACCTCATCGCCGTGCTCGACTCCGCGGGCGTCGAGGTCGTCGACGTCGTCGCCTATTCGATGGGCAACCGCGTGGTCTCGGCGTTCGCGACGAGCGCCCCCGAGCGGGTGCGCCGGGTCGTCGTGGGCGGCGCCGGGCCGGACGAGCTCTTCGCCACGTGGGCGATCGACGACGCGAGGGCCGTGCTGCTCCGCGACGAGGCGCCGCGCGATCCGGTGATCGAGCAGGTGCTGCGCCCCGCGATCACGGCCGGCGCCGACCGCGAGGCACTGCTCGCCGTGATCGAGGGCGTCTCGGGCGCACCGCTGGCGATCCCCGGCGGCATCCCGGTGCTGTTCGTCGCCGGCGAGAACGATCCCGTGCCCGCCGGCGCGCAGGAGCTCGCCCGCGAGTGGGGCGCCGACTTCGTCTCGGTGCCCGACCGCGACCACGTCTCGACGCTCACGTCACGCGGGTTCAAGTCCGCGGCGATCGCCTTCCTCGCCGAGGGCTGACGAGGGCTGACCGCAGGGCGTGCCGCGACGATGCGCCGCCCGCCCCGCGGTCGGAGACGATGATCGTCAGATCGCGGCCTGCTTCGGTGCGAGCGGGGTCGGCTCCATCGGCTGGTCGTTCGCCGTCAGGTCGATGCCGTAGTCGCGTGCGTACACGACGCGTGTGGCGATGTCGACCTCGTCGCCGGCCTGCGTGAGCTCGAACACCCGGCCGCCGCGCATGCGGTTCCGCTCCGCTCCGGGCAGCCCGTACGCCCCGAAGCCCGTGCCCGGCGCGTAGCCGAGCAGCACGCCGTAGTAGTTGCCCACGTAGTCGTTGACGTGGTCGTGGCCGACGAAGACGCCCTTGACGTCGCCCCGCTCGAGGATCGCGTTGTACATGCCCGAGTTGAAGGGGCCGGGGCACTCGTCCTCGTTGCGCTCGCCGACGATGGCGTGACGGGTGCGTCCGCGCGCGGCATCCGCTTCGGTGCGGGTGTCGACGCCGCCCCACCACATGAACCGGTGCTCCCAGAGCGCGATGTGGACGAACATGAGGCCGGGCACCTTGCGCTTGAACTTCTTCTCGAGGCGCTGCGACTCCTCGCGGTACCACGACACCTGGTCCATGCGCAGCCAGTCCCAGGTGGGATACCCGGCGAAGTCCTGCCCGTCGATGGCGCCGGGAGCGTAGCGACCGGAGTCGAGGAGCCAGAGGCTGAAGGCGGTGTCGTTGCCGCGGCCCGCGGTGCGGATCGGCACGATCGTGTTGCCGGTGCCGGTGACGCCTGCGATGTTCTCGGCGTTCATGTTGAAGTCGTAGCTGCGGTAGAAGTCGAGCATCATCGCCTCGTCGACCCCCGACTGCGGCAGCGAGTCCTCGTCGTGGTTGCCGTAGGTGACCGCCCACGGGATGCCTCGGCTCTCCATCGGCCAGACGACGTTGTTGATCGCCTGCTTGACGGCGAGACGGGTCTCGCACCCGCCCGTGATGACGTCGCCGTTGATGAGCACGAAGTCGGGCGTCTCGGCGTCGAGTGTCTTCTCGATGAGTTCGACCGTGCGCCGGTCGGTCAGCTCATCGTCCTGCGTGTCGTTGAACTGAACCACCTTGAAGGTGCCGTCGGCGCGGAACCGCAGCTTCGGGGCCTTGGCGCGCGGGCTGCCGGTGGCGCCGCGGGCGGCGTCGCCGGACTCGGCGTGCGCGGTTGTCGGGAGCGCGGCGGCGCCGAGCACGCCGAGGCCTCCCGCCGTGAGGATGGTCCGGCGGCTGATGGGCGACTTCTCTGGCATCGGTCGTTCTCCTGTTCGTCGGTGGCGGCGCGGCAGGGGCGCCGCGGCCGACGCTAGGGATGACGGATGACCCGTGGGCGACGGGGAGGTGAACAGCGTGGAGCGCCGCGCCATCGAGGCGGAGCGGATCGAAGCGCCCGCAGAACGGCGCCGGGGGCGCAGGATCAGCCAGAATGGGTCGCATGGGAGATTCGACCGCAGATCAGACGCCGAAGGTCGGTGCCGCTCGTCGAACCCGATCTCCGGCAGGAACGGTGCGCCTCGCCGAAGTCGCCGCGATCGCGGGTGTCAGCGAGGCCACGGTGAGCCGCGTGCTCAACCGCAAGTACGGCGTCTCGGCGAGCACCCGGGAGCAGGTGGAGCGTGCACTCAAGGAGATCGGCTACGAGCGCGCGGTCAAGGGCGAGATCGTGCTCCTGCTCGTTCCCGCGCTCAAGGGTCCGATCTTCGCCGCGATGTGCACCGCGATCGAGAGCGAGTTGAACCCGCATGGGCTGCGCGCCGTGATCTGCCCGGTCGTGCCGGGCTCGGTCGTCGAGCGGGACTACATCGAGGTCATGCTCGACGCAGGTATTGCGGCCGTGGTGTTCCTCTCATCGAGCAACACGCTCCGCAACGCCGACCCCGTCGCACGGCAGCTGCTCGAGTCGCGCGGTATTCCGTACATGAGCGTCAACGGCGCGTTCGCGAATTCCCGCACCCCGGTCGTGTCCACCGACGACTGGCAGGCTGCCGAGATCGCGGTGTCGCACCTGTACGACCTCGGCCACCGGCGCATCGGGATGTGCGCGGGGCCGGTGGGCAACACCCCGGCCGACCGACGGGTCGAGGGCTTTCTCGAAGCGATGGACTCCCGGGGCCTGAGCGATGCGGAAGACCTCGTGGTGCGACACCATTTCAGCGTCGACGGCGGACGCCATGCCGCCGAGGAGCTCCTGCCGCTCGGGGTCACGGCGATCGTCGCGTCGAGCGACGACATGGCGCTCGGCGCGATCAGGGCGGCGACCCGGCGTGGCCTCGAGGTGCCGAAGGACCTCTCGGTCATCGGCTACGACGACTCGTACATGCTCGACTTCACCGACCCGCCGCTCACGACGGTGCGGCAGCCGGTCGAGAGCCTTGCGGAGAGCTGCGTGCGGACCATCGTCACCATGATCCAGAACCGCGCGGTGCAGGCGACCGAGGCGCTCATCGACCCCGAGCTCCGGCTGCGGCAGTCGACCGGACCGGCTCCCGTCTGACCGGTTCGCGCCCTGGTCTCAGAGGAGGATCGAGCGACGCTCTCCGGGCCCCACACGAAGGGCGTCCTCTGAGAGCGGCCGGCCGAGGTGCGGATCGTGGAATCGGTCGTCGCGGGCGGGGACCGGCGTCCACGCGAGCTCGCGCGAGGTGTGGTTCTCGAGCCACACCTCGTCGTCGAGCCGCACGCCGACACCGATGCGACCGTCGCCGAAGGGGATGTCGTCTGCCGCGAGGAGGCCGACGCCGCGCGGCAGTGCGTGCCGGGTCGTCACCGCCGAGGCGGACGCATTCGGCTCGAGGCCCAGGAATCCGGCGACGATCTGCGCGACGAGGGTGAACGACACCTCCGGATAGTCGCCGTTCGATCCCTGCGCCGCGACCTCGTGACGCTCATCGCGCGCGTCGTACACGGTGCGCATCCACTCGTACGCGGTATCGGGGCGTCCGTGCCGCAGGAACACCTCGGGCACGTAGCTGAGGGCCTCCACGTTGCGCGGCGCGGTGGCGTCGTCACGGCACGCGCGATCGATGTGATCGAGCACCGCGGCGCGGTTCGGGTGGTCGGTGTCGACGAGGCCCTTGAGGGGTGGGAACCAGTTCGCCTCCTTCAGCCATTCCCGCAACGGTCTCCCCTCGGCGTCCCGAGCGGAGACGAGTTCGCCGACCGATCGATCCGGAGCGCCCCACTCGCGGGTGAAGACCGCCGCGAGCTGCTCGGCGGCCGCGGTGAACCGCTCGGCCGCTTCGCGCTCGCCGAGAGCCGACTCGAGGCTCGCGGCGTGACGGTTGGCCGCGTACTGGGCCGCGAACGCATCACCGGCCTCCAGCAGGGCTCCCGCAGGCCGTTCGTTATAGCTCGCGGCGCCGTCGAAGATGCCGGGTCCGTCGGCCTCGGCCACCCCGTTCGGGAGGATCCGGTCGTGCGCCGCGACGAATTCGGTCAGGGTGCGGCGCCAGTGCCCGTGATGCTCGAGGAGTGAGCGGTCCCCAGTCCACCGATAAAGCACGTGCACGAGTTCGACGAGCTCGAAGACGGCGGGCAGCTCGCGCACGAAGCGGTCGGGACCGCGGTAGTCGATGGCGAGCGGCGTGACGCGGTCGAAGTTCAGCGCCCACACCGGCCAACCGCCGTGCTCGGGCGTCGCGGAGCGGACGAAGCTCTCGAGCATCGCGGCATTGTGCCGCGCCAGCCCGAGCAGCTGCGCACCGACCGCCTGATGCGCGAAGTCGCGAAGGTAGTAGCCGCTGCGGAACCGGTAGCCGGCGTGATAGCTCGCCCGGTAGTCGGCCGTGCGATGCGGGCCGGCGTCTGCTTCGGAAACGTCGAGCGGCCCGTGGCTGCCGTCGGACACGACGAAACGCGTGGCGGTCTGCGATGCCCAGTCGAACATCTCCGCGAGGGACGCGTCGTCGGTCGCGATGCGGAGCCCGGTCACTGCGCGACCAGCTCGATCAGGCCGGCCTCCTGGGGGCGGAGGATCGGCATCGGCAGCCCCACCTCGGCGAGGACGGCGCCGGGCCAGACGCCCGCCTCCGACCACCAGTCGGGCTGGCGACGGGTCGACGTCGGATCGGCGGCCACATCGGGCCGCACCCGGGCCACGCGATAGCTCGCCGCGGGGTCGAGCCCCGCGAGCCGGAGCGCGGGTCCGGGAAGGTGCGCGGGGGAGTCGATCGTCGCGATCGTCGCGATCGCATGCCGACGGTCGGCCGAGACGACGGTCTGGGCGATGATCGCGGGCTCGCTCTCGAGGCGGTGCAACCTGCCGCGTTCGATGAGCGGGCGCAGGCGCACGAACTCGGAGATCCATCCGGTGAGTGCAGCGCGCTCGTCGGCGGTCGCCTCACGCAGGTCCCACTCGATGCCGAAACTGCCGATCATCGCCGTGATGGCGCGGAAGTCGATCGAACTGGTGCGGCCGGTGACATGGGCGGTCGCGGCGCCCACGTGCGCGCCCAGCAGCTCGGGCGGCATCAGCAGGCTCGTCCAGCGCTGGATGCGCTGGCGCTCGAGCGGGTCGTTCGAGTCGCTCGTCCAGAACCGGTCGGTGCGTTCGGCGATGCCGAGGTCGATGCGGCCGCCGCCGGCCGAGCACGATTCGATCTCGAGCCACGGGCACGCCGCGCGGATCTCGTCGATGAGGGTGTAGACGGCCTGCGTCTGGCGATGGACGGCCGCTCGGCCGGTCACGCGATCGACGGGTTCGACGAGGTCGCGATTGTGGTCCCACTTGACGTAGTCGATGCGATGTTCGGAGACGAGCTCCACGATGCGATCGCGCAGGTATGCGCGCGCGTCGGGGTGGCCGACGTTGAGCACGAGCTGCTGCCTGGCGAGCGGCGCGTCCCGGTGTTGCGGTGCGAGGATCCACTCGGGGTGGGCGCGGGCGAGCTCGGAATCGGGGTTGACCATCTCGGGTTCGAACCAGATGCCGAACTGCATGCCGTGTTCGCGGACGCGATCGACGAGCGGTGCGAGACCGTGCGGCCATACCTCGGGGTCGACGGTCCAGTCGCCGAGCCCGGCGCGGTCGTGCCGTCGGCCGAGGAACCAGCCGTCGTCGAGCACGAACCGCTCCACGCCGACTTCGGCGGCGAGCGCGGCGAGCTCGGTGAGCGGTTCGAGCGTGTGGTCGAAGTACACCGCCTCCCAGGTGTTCAGGGTCACCGGCCGGCCGACGGCGGGATGCGTCGGTCGGGCGCGCAGCGCGTCGTGAATGCGAGCGGATGCATCGTCGAGGCCCTCGCCGTAGGCCGCGCACAGCCAGGGCATCTCGTGCTCCTCGCCGGGATCGAGTTCGACCTCGCCCGGCAGCAGGAGCTCTCCGCCGCCGAGCGCGGTGCGCCCGCCGTTCGTGCGGTGAGCCCACAAGCGCTGATTGCCCGACCAGCCGAGGTGCACCGCCCAGACCTCACCCCTGCCGAAGTCGAAGCCGTCGGTACCGGCGACGAGCAGCGTCGCCGCGTCCGGCCCGGGGCGTCCGCGGCGCTGCTCGCGCAGGTGGGTGCCGTCGGTGATCGTCGTGCGCTGCGGGCGCCGTTCGCCGTTGTGCCGACCGGAGAAGTCGAGCAGCTCGGCCGCGCGGCCGGGCACGGGGAGTGCGAGGTCGAGCCCGTCGAGCCGGTATCGCTCCGCACCGTCGTTGCGGACGATGGCGCGCACTCGCAGGAGGCCGGAGCGGAGCAGCTCGAACTCCAAGCGGACGGCGAGCCGATTCGCGGCATCCGTCGCGGTGGCGACGAGTCGCTGGGCGATCGTCGCCGAGTCGACCTGCTCGACCTCGGTGACCACGGCGTCGAAGTCGGGGAACCCCGCGCTCCCGTCGCGATCACCGGTGAGTCCCGGCGGACCCATCCAGGCCTGCTTCGGTTCGGGCAGCACTCCGACCGCGAGCGGGTGATCCGGTTCGCTCGTCACACGGGTGCCGTGCGCATGCTCGGCGACGCGGGCGAGGGCGCTCTCGTCGAGGGATCCGAGGTCGCGTCCCCAATGGCAGATCACCGGCAGGGTGGTGCCGGATGCCTCGATGACGACGCTGACGCCTCCCGCGCGCAGATGGAACACCGTGTGAGCCATGTTTTGCCTCCGTTGCAAGTTTGCAGACTCCTGCTGCATATATACGAGCAATATGTTACTGTCGCCGAGTCGCCGATGACGCGACTCACCGAGAAAGGACTGCGAACAATGAGGTTCACGTTGAACAAGCGATCACGCGGGGTGGCGGTCACAGCAACCGCCATCGCTGCCGTTGCGGCACTCGTCGGATGCTCGGCGCCATCGGCCGACAACAGCGCAACCGATGGCGAAGTGGCGGGCAAGATCACGATCTGGACGTGGGATGCTCCGGGTGACGGGCTCAAGGCGGCGATTCCCGCCTTCCAGGAACTCCATCCCGATGTCGAGATCGATGTGCAGGACGTCGGCAACCCGGCGATCTGGGAGAAGATCACGACCGGCATGGCCGCGGGAGGCTCCGGCCTGCCCGACGTGCTGAACATCGGCATCGACTACATGGGCAACTACGTCGAGAAGTTCCCCGGCGAGCTCGTGGACCTGCGCGACTTCGGCGCAGACGAGCTCGCCGACGAGTTCCCGTCGGGGGCGTGGAAGAGCGGTTCCGGCGCCGACGGAGCCGTCTACGGCATCCCGTACGAGGTCAACGCAACCGGCTTCTTCTATCGGACCGACATCTTCGAGCAGGCCGGCGTCGACATCGACTCGATCGAGACGTGGGACCAGCTTCTCGAGGCGGGCGTCACGATCAAGGAGAAGACCGGCGTCAACCTCTACAACCAGGACAAGGCGGCGTCTGCGGCCGATTCCGCCGGACTCTGGCAGCTCCTCACTGCACTGCAGGGCTCGTTCTACTTCGATGAGCAGGGCGAGATCACGATGAACAGCGAGGCGGGCGTGCACTCCCTCGAACTCATCAAGAAGGCGAACGACCTCGGCATCGTCGGCGACGAACAGGGCAGCTGGGACACGCTGCTCGCCTCGCTCCGTGGCGAGACCGACGTCGCGATCATGCCGTCGGGCGGCTGGATGGCCGGCGTCATGGAGAACGAGGCGCCGGACATGGCCGGAAACTGGGGTGTTCGCCTCCCACCGGCCGTCGAGCCCGGCGGCATCACTGCGGCGGTGAACGGCGGAACCTACCTCTCGATTCCGACCGAGAGCAAGAACCAGCGCACGGCGTGGGAGTTCGTGAACTTCGCGCTCGGCACGCTCGAGGGCCAGGAGGTCGTCTACGACGGCGGAGGCATGTTCCCCGGCTACAAGCCGATGCTCGAATCCGAGGGCTTCGCCGAACCGAGCGAGTACTTCAACGGGCAGTCGCCGAACGCGATCTTCATCGCCGAGCTGGCGCAGGACACCCCCGTCGTCAACTACACGAGCGACTACGCACGGGCGCTGAAGGCCCTCACCGACGCGCAGACGCGCGTGCTGCTCTCGGGGGCCGACCCCGAGGAAGCGCTGAACGAGGCCGCCGAACAGGTGGCGCAGCAGACGAACCGCAAGCTCGCGTCCGACTGACCGGCCGGGTGCGTCGGCGCGACCCGCCGGCGCACCCCCTGACGAAGCGATCCAACGTGAATGCACTCCTCGAGACCGTTGACGCGCGGCCGGCCACCGACCGTCGTCGTCCACCGTCCCGCCGCCGCCGTTCCTCGATCGGCCACCCCCGGCTCACGCCGTACCTGTTCCTGCTGCCCACGATCCTGTTGTTCCTGGCCTTCAAGCTCTATCCGTACCTCTCCGCCTTCTGGGTCAGCCTGACGCAGAACGTCGGCGGGGTCACCGCCTTCGTCGGCCTCGACAACTACATCCGCCTCGCGCAGGACCCCCTGTTCTACACCGCGCTCGGCAACACGTTCCTCATCCTCGTGGTGCAGGTGCCGCTCATGCTCGCTCTCGGCATCGTGCTGTCGGTCGCGTTCAACTCGATGCTGCTCAAATGGCGCGCGTTCTGGCGTACCAGCTATTTCGTTCCGATCGTCATGGGCCTCGTCGCCTACGGCATCCTCTTCAGGGCGCTGTTCGACTCGGGAGACGGCATCGTCAACGAGATGCTCGGCGCGGTCGACATCGGTCCGATCCCATGGCTCGTCGACCCGTTCTGGGCGAAGATCTCGATCGTGCTCGCGATGACCTGGCACTACACGGGTCAGAACGCGATCATCTACCTCGCGCAGCTCCAGTCGATCCCGGGTGAGCTCTACGAAGCCGCCCAGGTCGACGGCGCCAACGGGTGGCAGCGGTTCTGGAACATCACGATGCCCGGGCTGCGACCCGCGCTGCTGCTCACCGTGATCCTCTCGACGATCGGCACGCTCCAGCTCTTCGACGAGCCGTACGTGCTGACCAACGGCGGTCCCGACAACGCGACGCTGACGATCGGCATGTACCTCTACCAGAACGGGTTCCGGTACTTCGACTTCGGGTACGCCTCGGCGATCGGGTATGCGCTCACGCTCATCATCGCCGTGATCTCGCTCATCCAGTTCCGCCTCTTCAAGGAGAAGACCCGATGACCGACGCACTGGTCGGAGTCCGCGGCCGACGCACCAGGTCACTCGTGCTGACGACGGTGATCGCTGCTGGAAGCGTCGTGATGATCCTGCCGTTCTACTGGCTCCTCATCGCGACGACGTATCCCTCGAGCGAGATCTTCGCCTCGCCGCCGAACCTGCTGCCCGGCCCCGCGTTCTTCGACAACCTCTCGGGCCTGTTGACTGAGACCCTGTTCGGCCGGGCGATCGGCAATTCGGTGCTCATCGCTTCCGTGTACACCGTGCTCGGCCTGGTCGTCTGCACCGCAGCCGGCTACGCGTTCGCGAAGTTCGAGTTCCGCGGGCGCGGCGTGCTGTTCGGCGCGGTGCTGGTCACGCTCGCGCTGCCCTCGCAGGTGACGCTCGTGCCGTTGTTCCAGATCATGGTGACCCTCGGCTGGCTCGACACCTATCAGGCCCTGATCCTGCCGAGTCTCGCGATGCCGTTCGGCATCTTCCTGATGCGCCAGACGATGCTGGCCGTGCCCGACGAGCTGCTGCAGGCCGCCCGGGTCGACGGTGCGGGGGAGTTCCGGGTGTTCAGCCGCATCGTGCTGCCCACGGTGCGTCCCGCGATCGCGGCCCTCGCGATCTTCCTGTTCCTCGGCCAGTGGAACGAGTTCGTCTACCCGCTCGTCGTGCTGCGCACGCCCGAGTCGTTCACCATCCCCGTCTCGCTCGCCTCGCTGCAGGGCATCGGCACCACGGACTACGGCCAGCTGATGACGGGAACCCTCCTGTCGGTGCTGCCGATCCTGGTGCTCTTCCTGTTCCTGCAGCGTCATTTCGTCGCCGGCATCCTCGCCGGCGCAGTCAAGCAATAGGAGTCCTGCACGTGCTACTTGAAGACCACCACCTCTCGCTGATCGAGTGGACCGAGCTCCCCAGGGGCATCCGCCTCGGCACCGGGGGTTCGGTGCGGGTGTCCGAGCGGGGCGAGGACGGCCCGCTCGTGCGGGTCAGCCTCGCGGTGCAGGGTGAGGGCCAGATCGTGCTCGAGCTGCCGCTCGGCGACGCGGCCGGCTACTGGAACCCCGGGCTCTCGGGCGGCCGCGGGCTTCCCGCCGACTGGGCAGGGCGCGACGCCTTCAGCGCGGTGCGGTCCGCCCCGATCGGCGCGCTCTACGATGCCGATGGGAGCAGCAGGCTCGCATTCGGCTTCGACTGCCTCGTGCACGAGGGCGAGCTGCAGTACGGCGTCTCCGAGGAGGAGAAGACGTTCGTCGTGCGCCTGCCGATCGAGGGGCGCCTCGCTGAGCTCGAGTCCGGGCTCGACCTCGTGGTCGTGGGCGAGGCGATGCCGTACGCCCGGGCGATCCGCGCGGTCTCGGAGGCCGTGCGCGCCGATCTGCCGGTCCGTCCCGCGTCGAGCGCATCGCGAGAGCCGGTGTACTCGACCTGGTACGCCCATTCGCAGCGCATCTCGGAGCAGGTCATCGAGGCCGACGTCGCGGTCGCGGCGGAACTCGGCTGCCGCTCGGTCTTCATCGACGACGGCTGGCAGCGCTTCGGCGACGGCCGGTGGTATGCGGGCTGTGGCGATTGGGTGCCCGACCCGGTCAAGTTCCCCGACCTCGCCGCGCTCTCCGGCCGGCTCCATGCACAGGGCCTCGACGTCGTGCTGTGGATCGCCCCGCTCCTGCTGGGAGAGCAGAGCGAGGCGTTCGACCGCCTGCACCGATTCGCCCCGCACTACTCCGAGGCGCTCCGGACCCGCGTGCTCGACCCGAGGCATCCGGAGGTGCGTGCCTCCCTCATCGAGACATGCGCCCGGCTCGTGCGCGACTACGACCTCGACGGGCTCAAGATCGACTTCCTGAACTCGGCCATGGTCTACGCGGGGGAGCCGTCGACGGGCGACATCGCCGATGTCGGAGAGGCGATGACGCTGCTGCTCCGCGGCGTCGCCGATGCCGTCGATCTCGAGCGTCCAGGTGCCCTGATCGAGTTCCGCCAGCCGTACGTGTCACCGGCCGTCGCGTCGTACGCCGACGTGGTGCGTGCCGACGACTGCCCGGCCGACGCGGTCCAGAACCGCCGGTCGATCCTCGACCTGCGCCTGCTCGCGAACGGGCAGATCGTGCACGCCGACCCCATCATGTGGGATCCGACGGCGCCGTCCGATGCCCCGGTGCGGCAGTTGTTCGGCGCGTTCTTCGGCGTGCCCCAGATCTCGATGCCGCTGGTGTCGCTCCCGGCGGCGCACCGTGCCGAGGTCGCCGCGGTGCTCCGGGTGTGGCGCGAGCTGCGCGACGTGCTGCTCGACGGCGAGATCACCGCGGGCCTGCCGATCGACGGCTATCAGACGGCGGCCGCCCGGCTCGGCGACACGCTCCTCGTCGTGGCCTACGGGGCCAGCATCCTCGACCTCGACCTCGACGGGGTGCGCCGACTCGTCGTGCTGAACGCGTCGGGGTCGGGACAGCTCGCCTACCGGAGCAGCGCGTCGACGCCGGCGACGGCCGGGCTCACGGTCCTCACGGGCGAGGCGCGCGGCGTGGAGTCGATCTCCGTCGAGCTGACGGCGCAGGGCTTCCTGCCGGTGCCGCCGTGGTCGATCGCGGAGCTCGCGATCGGCTGAGGTCGAGTCCGGGCATCCAGGTCCCGTGCGGCACGCGGCACGCCCTGGAACACGCGAACGCCGCCCGGTGCCCGGAGATCCGGGCGCCGGGCGGCGTCATCGCGTAGCGGGCGGTCAGAGCGTGTTGCCGAGCTTGAAGCCCTGCTCCTCGTCGCCCTTTCGGGTGTACGAGAAGCCGTCGGCGCCGATGGTGACCTCCATCTCGGAGGAGTCGGTGCGGGCGACCACGGCCTTCGGGTTGCCGTCGAGGTCGAGCACCAGCGAGGCATCCGTGTACCAGCTCGGCACGACGGGGTTGCCCCACCAGTCGCGCCGCTGGTTGTCGTGCACGTCCCACGTGACGACGGGGTTGTCGGGGTCGCCCGTGTAGTAGTCCTGCGTGTAGATCTCGACGCGGTGGCCGTCGGGGTCGCGCAGGTACAGGTAGAAGGCGTTCGAGACGCCGTGGCGGCCCGGGCCGCGCTCGATGGCGTCGGAGCGGCGCAGGGCGCCGAGCTTGTCGCAGATCGCGATGATGTTGTGCTTCTCGTGCGTTGCGAACGCGACGTGGTGCATGCGCGGGCCGTCGCCACCGGTCATGGCGGTGTCGTGCACGGTGGGCTTGCGGCGCATCCAGGCCGCGTACGTGGTGCCCGCCTCGTCCTGGATGTCCTCCGTGACGCGGAAGCCGAGGTCCTCCATGTAGGCGACGGCTCGGGGCACGTCGGGCGTGACCTGGTTGAAGTGGTCGAGGCGCACGAGCGCACCCGGCGTGTAGAGGTCGTAGCGCCACGCGAGCCGCTCGACGTGCTCGACGTCGTAGAAGAACTCGTACGGGAAGCCCAGCGGGTCCTCGACGCGCACGGAGTCGCCGATGCCCTTCGTCCAGCCCTCGGCGCGGCGCTCGACACGGCAGCCGAGCTCCTCGTAGAAGGCGACCGCCTTGTCGAGGTCTTCAGGGCTGCGCACACGGTAGCTGAACGCGGCGACGGCGGCCACGGGGCCCTTGCGGAGCACGAGGTTGTGGTGGATGAACTCCTCGAAGGAGCGGAGGTAGACGGTGTTCTCGTCCTCCTCGGTCACGATGAGATCGAGCACGTCGACGTAGAACTTGCGGCTGGCCTCGAGATCGGTGACGACGAGCTCCATGTACGCGCAGCGCAGGATGTCGGGCGCGGGTGCCTTCGGCGTCGGGATGCGGTTGACCGGCACGGGTACCGGGTCGGTGGCGGTCACGACGGGTTCGGGCGAATCGGGGGTGATGACGGGTTCGGTCATGGTGGTGCCTTCTCTTCTCTGAGCGGATGTCGCGGGGCCGGTGCCGCTACTTGGAGGTGCCGAAGCGCGGCGAGTGCGCCTCGTTGAGGGTGATGTGCACGGCCTGCTGGTCGGTGTAGAAGTCGATCGAGCGGTAGCCGCCCTCGTGTCCGAGGCCCGACGCCTTGACACCGCCGAAGGGGGTGCGGAGGTCGCGCACGTTGTTCGAGTTCAGCCACACCATTCCGGCCTCGACCGACTGGGCGAAGTTGTGGGCGCGCTTGAGGTCGTTCGTCCAGATGTAGGCGGCGAGCCCGTAGCGGGTGTTGTTCGCGAGCTCGAGCGCCTCGTCGTCGGTGTCGAACGGCGTGATCGCGACGACGGGCCCGAAGATCTCCTCCTGGAAGATGCGGGCGTCGGGCGAGACATCCGCGAACACCGTGGGGGCCACGTAGTTGCCGGTGTCGAGGCCCTCGGGGCGGCCGCCGCCGGCGACGAGGCGGCCCTCGCCCTTGCCGATCTCGACGTACGACATGACCTTCTCGTAGTGCTCGGGGTGCACGAGCGCCCCGACCTCGGTCTTCGGGTCGTGCGGGTCGCCGACGACGATGTTCTTCGCGCGCGCCGCATAGCGGGCGACGAAGTCCTCGTAGATCGGGCGCTCGACGAGCACGCGCGAACCGGCGGTGCAGCGCTCGCCGTTCAGCGAGAACACGCCGAAGACGGTCGCGTCGAGCGCGGATTCGATGTCGGCGTCGGCGAAGACGACGGCGGGGGACTTGCCGCCGAGCTCCATCGAGAGGCCCTTCAGGAACGGGGCCGCGTTG
Source organism: Agromyces cerinus (assembly GCF_016907835.1). Taxonomy (NCBI): domain Bacteria; kingdom Bacillati; phylum Actinomycetota; class Actinomycetes; order Micrococcales; family Microbacteriaceae; genus Agromyces; species Agromyces cerinus. The sequence continues at coordinate 676,256 of NZ_JAFBCT010000001.1, forward strand.
CCGAAGATGATCTGGCCGGTGCGGCTCTCGCCGGTGAACGAGATGAGGGGCACGTCGGGGTGCTTGACGAGCGCGTCGCCCGCTTCTTCACCGAGGCCGTTGACGAGGTTGAAGACGCCGTCGGGCACGCCGGCCTCGCGGAAGATCTCGGCCCAGAGCGACGCCGACAGCGGCGTGAACTCGGCGGGCTTCAGGACGACCGTGTTGCCGGTCGCGAGCGCGGGGGCGAGCTTCCACGACTCGAGCATGAACGGCGTGTTCCACGGCGTGATGAGGCCGGCGACGCCGATCGGCTTGCGGTTCACGTAGTTCACCTGGCGACCGGGCACCTTGTAGGTGTCGTCGCGCTGGGCGACGATGAGGTCGGCGAAGAACCGGAAGTTCTCGGCGGCGCGCTGTGCCTGGCCGAGCGCCTGCGTGATCGGCAGGCCCGTGTCGAAGGTCTCGAGCTCGGCGAGGCGGGCGTCGCGGGCCTCGATGAGGTCGGCGATGCGGTGCAGCACGCGCGAGCGCTGGCGAGGGAGCATGCGGGGCCAGGGGCCCTCGTCGAATGCGCGCTTCGCCGCGGCGACGGCGAGGTCGATGTCGGCCTGCTGTCCGGCGGCCGCCTGCACGTAGGTCTCGTTCGACACGGGGTCGAGCACGTCGAACGTCTCGCCGCCGACGGAGTCGACGAACTCGCCGTCGATGAAGTGGCGGATGCGGTCGGGCAGGTCTTCGGGGATGTAGTGCGTCATGTCATGCGGCTTTCGGTTCGTCGGCAGGGAAGCGTTTCGGGGAAGGGGACGGTCAGGGCGCGGGCAGCGGGTGCCGCGACTGCGCGGCGAGCACGGCGTCGAGTGTCGCGGTGCGGTGGCGCCGCGCGGCGAGCTCGATCTCGAGGGCGTCGGCGCCCTCTTCGATGAGCGCGAGGATGCGCTCGTGCTCCTCGACCGACTCGTGCGCGCGGCCGGGTACGAAGCTGAACGAGGAGTCGCGCAGCACCGTCATGCGGTTCCACCCGCGGTGCACGAGGTCGAGGATGTGCGGGTTCGGGCACTCCTCGAAGAGCACGGCGTGGAATTCGAGGTTGAGTTCGGTGAAGCGCGTCGGTTCGAAGTCGTCGAGGGTGCGACGCATCCGCTCGTTGATCTCGCGCGCTCGCGCGATGTGGTCGGGGGAGATGAACGGCGCCGAGAGTGCGGTCGCGGCTCCTTCGACGAGCGCGAGCGTCTCCATCGTGTGCAGGTACTCGGTCTCCTTGATGAGGGCGACCTGGGCGCCGACGTTGCGCTCGAAGGTCACGAGCCCCTCGGCCTCGAGCAGGCGGATCGCCTCGCGCACCGGCACGACCGAGACGTCGAGCTCGCGCGCGATGGCGCCGAGTACGAGCCGGTAGCCGGGCACGTAGCGACCGTCATCGATGCGGGTGCGGATGAAGCGGTACGCCTGCTGCGACTTGCTCTCGGTCGAGCGCTCGGTCTGCGCCTGGGGGGTCATGATGCCTCCTGTGCGGCGCGATAGCGGGCGAGCCACTCGGCATTCATGGGGAAGAGCCCGTCGACGGATGCCCCGGCAGCAACCTGCTCGGCGACGTACGCTTCCTGCCGCTCCTGTTCGAGTGCCTCGGCGAGCACCTCCTCGACGAGTTGCGGCGGGATCACGATGACGCCGTCGCCGTCGCCCACGATGACGTCGCCGGGCTGCACGGCTGCGCCGCCGCAGGCGATCGTGACGTCGACCTCCCACGGCACGTGGCGTCGGCCGAGCACCGAGGGGTGCGCGCCCTGCGAGAACACGGGGATCTCGAACCCGGCGACGGCGTCGAAGTCGCGGACGCCGCCGTCGGTGACGATGCCGGCGGCGCCGCGCATCTGGGCGCGGAGGGCGAGCACGTCGCCGACGGTGCCGGTGCCGCGTTCGCCGCGGGCCTCGACCACGAGCACCTCGCCGGGCGCGACGGTGTCGAAGGCGAGCTTCTGCGCGTTGAACCCGCCGCCGTGGCTCTGGAAGAGGTCGGGGCGGAACGGGATGAACCGGAGCGTCTTCGCCCGGCCGACGATGCGGTCCCCGGGGTGGTTGGCGGCGACGCCCTCGATGAAGATGTCGTGGTAGCCGCGCTTGCGGAGCACGACCGAGAGGGTCGCGACGGCGACGCGGCCGAAGTCGGCGCGCAGTTCGTCGGTGAGCTCGAATGCGGGAGCCGCGGGAGACGCTGCGGTGGCCGGGGCCGATGCGCGGCCGGCGGCGACGGCCGCGGCGAGCTCCTCGTCGCTGCCCCAGGCTTCGACGCGCTGGAGGTCGTCGGTGGCGGGTTTCGTGCCGAAGTCGCCGAACTCGGCTTCGCCCTGCGTGATGGTCGTCACGAGTCGCCCGGTCGTCGGTGCACCCGGGGCGCCCGGGGCATCGACCTCGACCTCGACGACATCGCCGGGCAGCACGACCGAGGAGCCGGCGGGCGTGCCGGTGAGGATCACGTCACCGGTCTCGAGGGTCATGAGCTGCGAGAGGTCGGCGACGAGCCGGCCGAAGGGGAAGAGCAGCGTGTCGGAGGTGTCCTCCTGCACGAGCTGCCCGTTCACCCAGGTTCGCACGCGCCAGTCGCCCTCGCCGATGCCCGCTGCGGGGATCACGGTCGGGCCGAGGGGGGTGAATCCGTCGCCGCCCTTCGAGCGCACGTTCGAGCCCTTGTCGGCGGCGCGCAGGTCGTAGAGGCCGAAGTCGTCGGCGGCCGTGACGGATGCCACGTGCTTCCATCCGTCGGCAGGGGAGACGCGCCGGGCGGGCTCGCCGATGATGATCGCGATCTCGCCCTCGAAGGCGAGCAGCTCGGTGCCTGCGGGGCGTTCGAGCGTCGCGCCGGTGGGGGCGAGCGAGGAGGCCGGCTTCAGGAAGTAGCTCGGCTGGGCGGGCGTGCGGCCGCGCTGCGCCGCCCGTGAGGGGTAGTTGAGGTGCACGGCGATGATCTTGCCGGGGGTGGCGATTCCGGAGGTCAAATTGTCCTCGTCTCTAGATATCTGAAATGATATACGATCTGGCGCAGGCTGTCGAGCGGGGCACGCACCGGCTCGTCAGTAACTCGCGCGGGTCGAGCCATCCGCCGGGATGAAGCGGTCGGCGAGCGCCTCCGAGGCGCGAGCGACGATCGCGACATCAGCGCCGACGGAGACGAACGATGCGCCGGCGGCGAGGTAGCGCTCAGCGTCGGCGGGCACGAATGCGTTGACGCCGACGGGCTTGCCCGCCGCGATCCCCGCGCGGATCGACCGCAGCACGCCCTCGACGACGTCGGGGTGCGACTGCTGGCCGATCAGCCCCATCGAGGCCGCGAGGTCGGCGGGGCCGATGAACAGGGCGTCGACGCCGTCGACCGCGGCGATCTCCTCGACGACCGCGACGGCGGTCGCCGACTCGATCTGCACGGTGAGGCTGATCGTCGACGCGGCGTCGTGCAGGTACCGGTCGACCCGGTTCCAGCGCGACGAGCGGGCGAGGGCGGCGCCGACGCCGCGCACGCCGTCGGAGGGGTAGCGCACCGCCCGCGCGAGCTCGGCGGCCTGTGCGGCCGAGTCGACCATCGGCACGAGCAGGTTCTGCACGCCGAGGTCGAGGTACTGCTTGATCAGCACCGTGTCGCCGATCGGCGGGCGCACGACGGGCGCGACCGGGTAGGCCGACACGGCGTAGAGCTGCGCGAGGATCGACTCGAGCCCGTTGGGGGAGTGCTCGGCGTCGATGAGCACCCAGTCGAGGCCGCTGCCCGCCGCGATCTCGGCCATGATCGGGCTGCCCGAGCACACCCACATGCCCACGAGCGGGCGATCGGATGCCGCGATGCGGGCCGTGATCGTCTCGGGGAGGTTCATTCGAATCGGCACGTGACTGCTCCCAGCTGTCCGTAGTCGGCATGCACGGTGTCGCCGCGCTCGACCCACATGGGCCGGGTGAACGACCCGGCGAGGATGATCTCGCCCGCCTCGAGCGACTGGTCGTGCTGGGCGAGCTTGTTCGCGAGCCAGGCGACGCCCATGGCGGGGTGGCCGAGCACCGCTGCGGCGACGCCCGACTCCTCGATCGTCTGGTTTCGGTAGAGCAGGGCCGAGACCCAGCGGAGGTCGACGTCGTCGACCTTCACGGGCCGGCCGCCGACCACCATGGCGCCCATCGCGGCGTTGTCGGAGATGGTGTCGACGATCGTGCGGCCCTGCATCTCGATGTGCGAGTTCAGGATCTCGAGCGCCGGCACGACGTAGGCGGTGGCGTCGAGCACGTCGAAGATCGTGACATCCGGGCCCTGCAGGGGCTTGGCGAGCACGAAGGCGAGCTCGACCTCGATGCGCACGTTCGAGAAGCGGTCGAATTCGACGGATGTCCCGGACTCGACGACCATGTCGTCGAAGATGACCCCGTAATCGGGCTCGGTGATGCCGGTGGCGACCTGCATGACCTTCGAGGTGAGGCCGATCTTGCGGCCGACGAGGCGCGCACCGTCAGCCTGGCGCCGGCTCGCCCAGACGCTCTGCACGGCGTAGGCGTCGTCGACGGTCATGCCGGGATTCCTGGCGGTGAGGAGCGGCACGGTGCTTCGGTCGTGATGGGCCGTGACGAGTTCGTCGGCGATCGCTTCGATCCTGGTCTGGTCCAGCAATATGTGCTCCACTTCGTCGTCGAGGGGTCCCGAGGTGATCGTATATGACCGGTCGTGCCCGGTGGCATCCCGAGCCATATTCGTATTTGAAATCGTATATCATGACCGGATAGCTCGTCTCGGGCTCGACGACGAGCTGCCCCTGACCGCGGACACGACAGAGGAGTCGCCCCCGCATGACCACGACATCCGCCCCCGCCACTGCGCCCGCCCAGACCGACGCGAGGCGCCGCGAACTCCGCCGCGTCGCATTCGCCACCGTGATCGGCACCACCATCGAGTGGTACGACTTCTTCCTGTACGCGAGCGCCGCAGGCCTCGTCTTCCAGGTGCTCTTCTTCGCCCCCGCCGGCCCCGAGTTCGCGACGATCCTGTCGTTCGCGACGATCGGCGTGAGCTTCCTCTTCCGGCCGCTCGGCGCCTTCCTCGCCGGTCACTTCGGCGACAAGATCGGCCGCAAGGCGATGCTCGTCGTGACGCTCGTGCTCATGGGCGCGGCCACGACCCTCATCGGCGTGCTGCCCACCTACGAGCAGGTCGGCATCCTCGCGCCGATCCTCCTCGTGCTCCTGCGCATCCTGCAGGGCCTCTCCACGGGCGGTGAGTGGGGCGGCGCCGTGCTCATGGCGGTCGAGCACGCGCCCGACGGCAAGCGGGGACGCTACGGCGCCTTCCCGCAGATCGGCGTGCCGATCGGCCTGCTGCTCGCCTCGGGCGTGCTCGCGCTCATGACGGGTGTCATCTCGCCCGGCGACGCGTTCCTCGAGTGGGGCTGGCGCATCCCGTTCCTGCTGAGTTTCGTGCTCATCATCGTCGGCATGATCGTGCGCCGGTCGGTCGACGAGAGCCCGGTCTTCACCGAGATCGCCGCCCGCAAGGAGCAGACGAAGACGCCCATCGCCCAGCTCTTCAAGCGCCACTGGCTGCTCGTGATCCTCGCCGCGCTGACCTTCGCCGGCAACAACGCCGCGGGTTACATGACCACCGGCGGCTACATCCAGAACTACGCCACCACGCCGGTCGCCGACGGCGGCCTCGTCGGCATGGAGCGCACCCCCGTGCTGCTCGCGGTCGCGGGGTCGGCCGTCGTCTGGATGATCGTCACGTGGATCGCCGGCTCGGTCTCCGACCGGATCGGCCGCCGCAACACCTACATCATCGGCTGGATCGCCTTCCTCTCCACGGTGTTCCTGCTGTTCCCGCTCGTGAACACCGGCAACGTCTGGCTGCTCTTCGCCGGCCTCGCGCTCTTCACGATCGGCAACGGCTTCACCTACGGGCAGCAGGCCGCGTACTTCACCGAGCTGTTCCCGGCGTCGATCCGCTACTCGGGCGTCTCGATCACCTACGCCCTCGGCGCGATCCTCGGCGGCGCCTTCGCCCCGATGATCTCGGCGGCGCTCGTGCAGGCCACCGGCTCCGCGACGTCCGTCGCGTTCTACATCGCGGGCATCATGGTCGTCGCCTTCATCGCGACCCTGCTGCTGAAGGACCGCACCGGCATCCCGCTCGGCCCCGACCACGAGGCGGAGCAGTCGGCGAGCGCCATCTACGGCGTGAAGTAACCGGCAATCGAGACGCGGATGCCCCGGCGGGAACCTTCCCGCCGGGGCATCCGTTGTTCGCGGAGCCGAGCGGTCAGCGCGAGTTCACGCGCACGATCTCCTCCTGGTAGGGCGCGACGACGGCGCCCGAGATGCGGCAGTCGAGCAGGAGGAAGCGGCGCTCTGCCACGGGCGTCGCCGCCCAGTCGGCGAGCCGGTCGAGGTCGGAGAGGCTGCGCACGACCACTCCCTCGGCCCCGAACGCCGCGGCCGCGGCCGCGAAGTCGACCTCGGGAATCAGCATCGGGGCCTCGGCGAGGCCCTTCAAGCCGTAGAGGTTCACCTCGGCGCCGTATGCGGCGTCGTTCCAGACGACCGCGACGCCGCGACCGCCTGCGGTACGCACGGCCGTCTCGAGGTCGGCGATCGCCATGAGCCCGCCGCCGTCTCCCGTCGTGAGCACGACCGTGGCCTCGGGCTTGGCCGCCGCGGCCCCGGCGACACTCGGGAAGCCCTGCCCGATCGACTGGAACGCCGTGCCGACCATCATCATGCGGTCGGGCGAGGCGACCGGCCAGTACATGTTCGCCCACCCGATGAAGTGTCCGCCGTCGGAGACGACGACGCGATCCTCGGGCAGGAGATCAGCGATGCGGCGCGCGGTGCTGCGCGGGTCGAGTCGGCCGTCGGCGGCGAGATCGTCGCCCGGTTCGTACGCCCGCAGGGCGGTCGCATCGATCGACTCGCGCCAGCTGGAGGACTCCGCACCGACCCTCTCGAGCTCATCGACGATCGCGCGGGCCACGAGTGCGGCGTCGCCACGCACGTAGCCGCCCACGTTCGGGTGGGTGGCAGACGATGCGACGTCGACCTGGAACACGCGGGTGCCCGGGGCGAACAGCTCGCCGAAGCGCATCGTGAACTGGTTCAGCGACGCGCCGAAGACGACGGCCACATCGGCCTCGCGCACGAGTTCCATCGCGCGATCGGCGCCGAACCCGCCCGAGACGCCGAGGTCGTGGCGGGCGTCGGGGAACACTCCGCGGCCGAGCGCGGTCGAGGCGGTCACTGCACCCGTGGCGGCGGCGAGCTCGCCGAGCACCTCACCGGCGCCGGCGAGCCAGGCACCGCGTCCCGCGAGCAGGAACGGCCGGCTCGCGCCTGCGAGTGCGAGCGCGATCTCAGCGATCTGGCGGTGCGCGAACTCCCCGGCCGGCGCGAGCGGCGCGGGACGTCGCGGGCTCGTCGCCTCGTGCAGGGCGCCCGCTTCGGCGGCGGCGACGTCGTAGGGGATCGCGAGCACCACCGGCATCCGGTACGCCAGCGCGTGCTCGATCGCGATGATCGTCGTCGCCTGCGCGTCGGTGCGGCCGACCGTGTAGGTGCGGGCGCCGACCGCCGAAGCGAGGGCGATCTGGTCGACGTCCCAGGGGCGACGGCCGGAGGTCGGCTCGTCGCCGACCACGAGCACGAGGGGGACCCGGGCCTGCGCCGCCTCGGCGAGCGACGTGAGGGTGTTCGTGAACCCGGCACCGTAGGTCGAGGTCGCGGCGGCGATGCGGTTCGAGGCGCGATAGTGCGCGTCGGCCGCCACGACGCCGCCCGCCTCGTGGCGAACGGCGGTGAACGAGGCATCCGTGGCGCGTTCGATCGTGTCGAGGAAGTAGGCGTTGCCGTTCCCCATGACGCCGAAGACGTGGTCGATGTGGGCGGAGAGGGCGTGCGCGACGTGCGCGGAGACCGAAGACATGGCGGTGTCCATTCGAGACGAAGACGGAGGAGGATTCCGTATATGTCTCGCACGACGGCGGGGATCACCCGCGGTTCGGCTTCGTGCCCTTTTTTCGAGCACCGGCGCAACAGGGCGCCTGGACGATGAGCAGCCTAGCGCAACGGCGCGGTGCGGTCGGTCTCGGAGCTCAGCGGCCGAAGAGCCGGGCGAAGAAGCCGGGCTCGGCCGGGTCGTTCTCGTGGCCGGTGCACCGGTCGCCCCGCGGAACGCCGCGCATCACCGAGTCGACGTGCTGGCCGCAGCCGGCCCACGTGGTCTTGCCGCACGTCTTGCAGGTCACTGCTCGGCACATTCCGTCGGTTCCGTTCTCTCGGGGAGGCGGGTGAATACCCTGGGGGTATTCTTTCAGGCGCTCGGCTGGGAGATCGCCGACAGCATCCCGGCGCGACCGACCGTCCCACGCACGGCATGATGGTCGGGTGAAGACCACCCAGCTGCGCCAGTACGTGATCGTCGACGGACTCTACGAGGAGTTCGTCGCGTGGTGGCGGGAGGCCATGCCCGTGCTCCGCCCCGCGAAGGGGTTCGCCATCGAGTTCGCCTACGGCTCGCCCGAGACGAACGAGTTCACGTGGGCCGTGAGCGTGCCGGGCGACGCCGCCGAGTTCGAGCGGGTGGATGCCGCCTACAAGACCTCGCCCGAGCGCGCAGCGGTCTTCGAGGGGCTGCCCGACCGCGTCGCGTCGATGCGACTCTCCTTCATCGAGACGTACTGAGGTCTTCGGACTCACGCCCGGCCACCCGGTCGAACGCGTCCATGCCGGCCGCGGCCTGCCCGAGGCCGCGATGCCCGCGCGTCGTGAATGCTGCGACGAGGCTCGCAACGGCGAGCACCGCCGCTGCCGGCCCGCCGACGGGGTCGATGAGCAGGAGCAGGCTGTAGCCGCCGATGCCCGCGAGGAAGCGCACGACGCGCCAGAGCCATCGGGGCGTTCGGTGCTCGCGGGCGTCGATCAACACGGCCCGCTCACCGAGGGTCACTCCGCCGGTGAGGACCGAGATCGCCTGGGCGCCGATCGCCACGACGGTCGCCGACGCCGCGACCGCAGCGGACCACTCGAGCAGGGTCTCGCGACCGGACAGCACGAGGATCGCGGCGTTCACGGCGACCGAGAGGCCAGCCGCGGTGAGCCACACGCTCGCGAGGTCGACGAGCATCGCGAGCAGGCGTCGGCCCGTCGTGACCGGGCGTGCGACGGCGGCCGAGCCGTCGCCCCGGCCGCGGCGCACCACCAGGAGCGCCGCGAGCGACCCCAGAGCCGCGCCGACCGTGTTCGACACCAGGTCGCCCGTGTCGAACACGCGGTACGCGCAGTGGAAGACCCCCCAGACCCCGGTCAACTGGGTGAGCTCGATCGTGAAGGACACGAGCGCTCCGGCGGCGATCGCGACGGCGATGCCGCGGTCGAACAGGGCTCGCACGAAGAATCCGAGCGGCAGGAAGAGCAGCACGTTGAGTGCGAGCTGCTGCACAGCCGCGTTCGCGAGCAGCGAGCCGCCGTGCTCGGCCTGCAGGCGGGCGATGTCGACGACGTCCTCGAGCGGGTTCAGCACCACGCCGACGCACCGGAAGTCGTCGCCGTCGGGGAGCGGCAGCAGCGTGTACGCCCAGAGTCCCATCACGTAGAAGAGCAGCGCGACCCACCCGATCATCCGCATGGCGGAGAATCCGCCCCGGCGACGGTAGCTGAGCGCGACGAGCGGCACGAAGACGACGATGAGCGCCATCGAGCCGAACAGGACGGCGATGACCCCCGGCATGATGCGATCCACTCCGAGAGTCTACGAACGCATCCGACAGGATCCGAAGCCGCGGCGTCGGGTCGTCGCGGCCGCACTCGACTCCGTGTACAGGGCGTCCGCAGCGAGACATCCGTAGAATCGACCCATCCCCGGAAGAGAATGCGGCCGATGCTGCCCACCGGCAGGCTCGCCCGCGAGGACACTGGTCGACGACGCCCTCCGCACGTTCGACCGAGAAGGAAGATCGTGAGCCACGAGTTCGATGCACGCCGCACGGAATGGATCGCCAAAGAGGAGCTCGCCGAGCGGATGATTCCGCTCATCGGCGGCCTCTACCGAGACCACGGGGTGGTGACCTCCATCCACGGCCGGCGACTCATCAACCGCTCCGCCGTCGCGCTGCTGAAGGCGCACCGCTTCGCCCGTCAGGCCGGTGACGTCGAGCTCGACCTCGCCGACACGATGCGCGTGCTCGAGGTGCTGCGCGAGATCGCTCCCGGCCCGGCTTCGATCGACGTCGCCCGCCTCGTCGCCCGCTACGCCGACGCCGTCGGCGAGGGCGACGCACGCGAGCTCGCCGACTTCGTGCGCGACGAGCTCACGCCCGTCATCGCGGCCGAGGGCGAGCCCGAGGCATCCGGCACCGATGTCGTGCTCTACGGCTTCGGCCGCATCGGGCGCCTGCTCGCCCGCATCCTCATCGCGCACGCCGGCAACGGCAAGGGCCTGCGCCTCCGCGCGATCGTCGTGCGCAAGGGCTCGGACAACGACCTCGTCAAGCGCGCGAGCCTGCTGCGCCGCGACTCGGTGCACGGCCCGTTCGCCGGCACGATCGAGGTCGATGAGGAGGCGAACACGATCCTCGCCAACGGCACGCTCATCCAGGTGATCTACTCGAACGACCCCGCATCGATCGACTACACCGCCTACGGCATCGACGACGCGATCGTCGTCGACAACACCGGCCGCTGGCGCGACGAGGCCGGGCTCTCGCAGCACCTGCAGTCGAAGGGCGTCGCCCGGGTGCTGCTCACCGCCCCCGGCAAGGGCGCGATCAAGAACATCGTGCACGGCATCAACCACGACGACATCACCGACGCCGACGCGATCCTCTCGGCCGCCTCGTGCACCACGAACGCGATCACCCCCGTGCTGAAGGCGATCGAAGACGCCTACGGCGTCGTGCGCGGCCACGTCGAGACCGTGCACTCGTTCACGAACGACCAGAACCTCATCGACAACTTCCACTCGGGCGACCGGCGCGGGCGCTCCGCCGCGCTCAACATGGTCATCACCGAGACCGGCGCCGCGAAGGCCGTCGCGAAGGCCCTGCCGTCATTCGCCGGCAAGCTCACCGGCAGCGCGATCCGCGTGCCGACGCCCAATGTGTCGCTCGCGATCCTGAACCTGCAGCTCGAGCAGCCCGCAGAGAAGACCTCGCTGAACCGCTACCTGCGTCAGGTCTCGCTCACCTCTCCGCTGCGCCAGCAGGTCGACTACATCGAGTCGCCCGAGGTGGTCTCGACCGACTTCGTCGGCTCCAACCGCGCCGGCATCGTCGACGGGCTCGCGACGATCGCCGACGGCACCGACGCGATCGTCTACGTCTGGTACGACAACGAGTACGGCTACTCCTGCCAGGTCGTGCGCGTCATCGAGGCGATGGCCGGCACGCACCCCGTCGTGCTGCCCGAGCGTCAGCCGGTCGCCCTCGAGCGCGAGGTCGTCGCGACGGTCTGATCCACGATCCGATCCGCGATCTCGGCATCGTCCGAGTCGCGGTGACGGATGCCCCGGTGCGCGCGAGCGCCCGGGGCATTCGGGCTTCCCAGGCCGTCGTAGGCTGTCTGCATGAGCAGAGAAGCCGTGATCGTCGACGTCGTCCGCACTCCTGTGGGGCGCGGCAAGCCCGGTGGGCTCCTGTCGGGAATCCACCCCGTCGACCTCCTCGCCGGCGTGCTCGACACGATCGTCAATCGCAACGACCTCGACCCGGGGCTCATCGACGACGTGATCGGCGGCTGCGTCAGCCAGATCGGCGAGCAGAGCTACAACATCACGCGCAACGCGGTGCTCGCGGCGGGCTTCCCCGAGCACGTGCCCGGCACCACGATCGACCGGCAGTGCGGCTCGAGCCAGCAGGCGGCGACATTCGCGGCGCAGGCGGTGCTCGCCGGGCAGGCCGACATCGTCATCGCGTGCGGCGTCGAGTCGATGAGCCGGGTGAGGCTCGGCTCGAGCGCCGCGGGCGCCGACCCCTTCGGTTCGCGCATCCGCACGCGCTACCCCGACGGCCTCGTGAACCAGGGCGTCTCCGCCGAACTCATCGCCGCCAAGTGGGGCTTCGACCGCGCCGAACTCGACGCGTTCGCGGCACGATCGCACGAGCTGGCCGCAGCAGCACAGGAGGCGGGTGCCTTCGCGAGCGAGGTCGTGCCCGTGCCCGGCGTCGACTCGCTGACCGACGAGACCGTGCGACCCGGCACCTCGGCCGAGTCGCTCGGCGGCCTGAACGCGGCATTCCGCACCGACGACCTCGCCGAACGCTTCCCCGAGCTCGACTGGCGCATCACGCCCGGCAACTCCTCGCCGCTGACCGACGGCGCCTCCGCCGCCCTCATCATGAGCGCCGAGCGCGCCGAGCAGCTCGGCCTCACGCCGCGGGCGCGGTTCCGCGCGTTCTCGGTCGTGGGCAGCGACCCGCTCTACATGCTCACCGGCGTGATCCCGGCGACCGAGAAGGTGCTCGAGCGTGCCGGGCTGACCCACGGCGACATCGACGCCTACGAGGTCAACGAGGCGTTCGCATCGGTGCCCCTCGCCTGGCTCGCCGAGACCGGGGCGGATGCCGCGAAGCTGAACCCCCGCGGCGGCGCCATCGCCCTCGGGCACGCGCTCGGCTCCTCGGGCACGCGACTGCTCACGACGCTCGTGAACCAGCTCGAGGCCACCGGCGGCCGCTACGGCCTGCAGACGATGTGCGAGGGCGGCGGCATGGCCAACGCCACGATCATCGAACGCATCTGACGCTCGGGGCGATTCCCGACCCGACCCACCCATTCCCGAAGGGACGCACCATATGCAGTTGAACGGATCAGGCGCGATCGTCACGGGCGGCGCCTCCGGGCTCGGGCGCAGCACGGCCGCCGTGCTCGCCGCCGCGGGCGCCGAGGTCGTCATCCTCGACCTCCCGGGCTCACCCGGCGAGCAGACCGCGAGCGAGCTCGGTGACAACGTGCGCTTCGCGCCGGCGGATGTCACCGACGAGGCATCCGTGCAGGCCGCGATCGACCTCGTGCAGGAGCGTGCGCCGCTTCGAGTCGCGGTGAGCTGCGCCGGCATCGCGACCGCCGGGCGCACGGTCGGCCGCGAAGGCCCGCTGGCGCTCGACGCGTTCGAGCGCACCATCCGCATCAACCTCATCGGCACGTTCAACGTCGCCCGGCTCGCGGCCGCGGCGATGGCGGCGAACGACCCGATCACGGCCCAGTCGCTTCCGGGCGTGCCCGAGACCGCCGAGCGCGGCGTCATCGTGAACACCGCCTCGGTCGCGGCGTTCGACGGGCAGATCGGGCAGGCGGCCTACTCGGCCTCGAAGGGCGGCGTAGCCGCGATGACGCTGCCGCTCGCCCGCGACCTCTCGAAGCTGCTCGTGCGGGTCGTCACGATCGCGCCCGGCATCATGCAGACCCCGATGATGGCGGGCATGCCGCCCGAGGTGCAGGCCTCGCTCGAGGAGCAGATCCCGCACCCGTCGCGCATGGGCACGCCCGCCGAGTACGCGGCCCTCGTGCGGCACATCGTCGAGAACCCGCTGCTGAACGGCGAGACGATCCGCCTCGACGGCGCGATCCGCATGCAGCCGAAGTAGGTCTCGATCGGCGGCCGGCCGGTGCCGGCGACCCCCGAAGACCCCGAAGACGCCGACGGCCTCGGCCGGCCGCCGATCAGGGCTGCGCGGGCGCCGCCGTGCCGACGAGGCCGAGCGCATCGCGACGGCTTCTGCGCATCGCATTGACGACGCCGAGGATCGCGTCGGCGAGGGCGCCGGCGACGATGCCCGCAACCAGCAGGATCGGCAGCACCTGCTGAGCATCGGCGTCGAGGTTCGCCTCGAACAGCTCGACGAACCCGGGTGCGAACAGCGCTCCGGTGACGATCAGCCAGATCGACGGCACTGCCCAGGCGAGATCGAGCACGATGTTCGCAGCCGCGGCGGGCCACGTCCAGCCGGAACGGAAGATCCATACGGCCATGGCCGCTTCGAGCCCCACGAGCACGAGGAAGTACGGCAGCCAGAACGACCAGAGCGCCGGATCGAACACGGGCAGCAGGCCATCGAGGTGGCCCCACCGGCTCGGCCCGAACTGCTGCCAGACCACGAGTCCGACGATGACGGCGAGCCAGAACAGCGTGGCGATCAGGCCGATGCGCCGCTCTGCTGGGCTCGCCCCGGCGACGGCGGGCAGATCCCTCGGCGACCAGGCGACCACGTCTGCCTCGTCACTCGCGGGCGCACGGTCGATCGCCGCGAACACCACGGTCGTGAAGAAGGCGATGTAGACGCCGGTGGTCAGCAGCACGAACCACGTCGTGCCGAAGGTGCCTGCGCCGACCTCGCCCGTGATGAACTGGGCGAGCAGGTAGGCGCCGGTGACCGCGGGCACGGCGCTCCACTCCGTGATGACGAGCACGCGCTTCCACGTTGCGTACCACCGCGGGCCGATGAGCATCGGCGGACGATCCGCGTAGCGGGCTGCGAGCCGGGCCGGGTCGCCGAGGGCGGCCAGCGCGTCGAACTCGGCCGCGTCGGGCGTCGACGAGCCCGAGCCGACGCGGGCGTCGATGTCGTCGCGGATGCGCTCTTCGAGTTCGCGGGCGAACTCGCGCGCCTGCCGGCGGGGCAGGCTGCGGGAGGCCGCGATCACGTAGCGGTCGGTGAGTTCGGTTGTGGAGTGCATCGCGTTCTCGCTCATGCCTTCGCCCCAGATGTCGCCGTGCCCGCCGCCGCTGAGGGCACCGCTCGGCCGGCACGGTAGGCCTTGATGCCGCCGTCGATGACGTCCCAGGTCGCGACCCCGATCACGACCACCACGATGATCGCGACGATGACGGGCCCGGAGTTGCCCCACGGCCACTGCATCGCCTCGAGCGCCTCGTCGGTGATGAGCTGTCCGGTCAGGAACAGCCACAGCGCAGGCACCGTGAACGCGACGTTCAGCACGAGGTTCGCGCCCGCGAGCCACCAGTTCCACCCCCATGAGTAGAGGGCGATCGCGAAGAGGATCTCGAGGGCGATCAGCGCGAGGAAGTACGGCAGCCAGAACGACCACAGTGCGGGCTCGAGCAGGGGGATCGGCTCGCGCACGCCGTCGTGGAAGACGACGCCGAACTGCTGCCACACGATCGCCCCGGCGAAGATGCCGAGGAAGACGAGCGAACCGATGAGCTCGCCGAGACGCGACGTCTTCGCCGGCTCGGGGAGCGCGGGCAGCATGTCGAGTGTCCACGCCGCATCGATGCCCCGCCGGCCGGCTTCGGCCGGAGTGCGCTCGAGGACTGCGAAGACGAGCGTCGTCCAGAACCCGAGGTGCACCGCGATGGAGATCGCAGTGGCGACGGTCGCGCCGATGGCCTCGCCGATGTCGGCGCCCGACAGCAACTGCCCGAGCAGCACGCCGGCTGCCCCGATCGGCAGCACGATCGAGTAGAGCAGCTTCAGCAGGCGCCACCACATCAGGTAGTACTTCGGCCCGATGAGCTGCAGCGGCCGATCGATGTACTGCGCGGCGAGGGCCGCGGGGTCGCCGAGTTCGGTGAGTGCGGCGCGCTCCGCGTCGGCGGGGGAGCTGCCCGTCTCGACGAGCGCGTCGGACGCGTCGCCGATGCGCTCGCGCAGCTCGCGTTCGAACTCGGCGCGCTGCGCCTCGGGCAGGGTGCGGGCGGCGGCCCACACGTAGCGGTCGGTCAGGCTGGTCATGATTCGTCTCCGGTGGTGAGTCCGGCGAGCGCGTCGTCGATGCGTCGCCAATCGGTCATGAGTGCGTCGGCGAGCAGCTCGCCGGTGGGGCTCGTGCGGTAGAACTTGCGAGGCCGGGCCTCGTCGGTGTTCCACTCGCTCGTCAGCAGGCCCTGCTTCTCGAGTCGTCGCAGCAGGGGGTACAGGGTGTTCGCGTCGACGAGGATGCCGAGGCTGTTCAGCGACTCGAGCAGCGCGTAGCCGTAGTCAGGCGTGCGCAGCCGCACCAGGCAGGCGAGCACGACGGTGCCGCGGCGGAGCTCCTGCAGGTGCCCGGCGGTCGTCTCATCGGTGTTCATGAGTCACACGATACTGTGCGTCACACACTAATGCAACAGAAACTTCATAGTGCAGCGAATGCCGCGGCTCGCGCCGAACGCCCGATCACGTGGCGCGCGGGGCGACGGCACCTGTGAGTCCGCGGATGAAATGGGCGGCGCGCCGAGTCGCCCCGGCGTGTCGTGGGTCTCATCCGCGGACTCGCCGATGCGCGATGCGCGAGGCGGGCAGGGAAGGCGGCGGGAGGCTGGCGGAACGACGGGCGGCGGGGTGCGGCGAGCCGAGCCGGCGAGTTACTGCTCGGCGTGCGCCTCGAGGAACCGGTAGACGGCGGAGTCGTCGACGCCCGGGAAGGTGCCCGAGGGCAGCGGCGAGAGCACGTGCGCGTGCAGCCGGGCACTCGGCCACGCCCGCCCGGCCCAGCGCTCGGCGAGCTCCGATGGGGCGCGGCGGCAGCACGACTCGTCGGGGCAGGTCGACACCGCGCGATGAGTGGTCTCGCGGCCGCGGAACCACTTGGCCTGGTTGAACGGCACGCCGACCGAGATCGAGAACTCCGCGGCATCCGTGCGCCCCGTCTGCGTCGCACACCAGAAGGTGCCCGCGGGGGTGTCGGTGTACTGGTAGTTCTCGGTCGTGCGGTTGGTGTGACCGAACGCGGTGCGGGCGCTCCACTTCTTGCAGACCCACTGGCCCTCGATCGAGCCCGTGACATCGGTGGGCAACGGCAGTCCGTCGTTCTCGTAGCCCTTCAGCAGGGCGCCGTCGCCCGCGACGCGGAGGAAGTGCAGCGTCATGTCGAGATGGCTCGTCGCGAGGTTCGTGAAGCGCAGCGCCGCGGCCTCGTGCGTGACGCCGAACGCGTCGCGGAAGTCCTCGATGGCGAGCCGCTTCTCCTTCTTCGCGGCCTGCAGGAAGGAGACGGATGCCTCGCGCGGCATCAGGCACGCGGCGGCGAAGTAGTTGATCTCGAGCCGCTGCCAGAGGAACTCCGCGTAGCTCGCCGGGCGTTCGTGCCCGAGCAGCCGGTGCGCCATCGCCTGCAATGCCATCGACCGCAGCCCGTGGCCACCGGGGATCGAGGCCGGCGGCAGGTAGATGCGGCCGTTCGCGATGTCGGTGATCGACCGTGTCGAGTCGGGCAGGTCGTCGACGTAGATGAGCTGGAAGCCGAGCTTCTCGGCCATGACGCTCACCTCGCGGTGCGTGAGCGCGCCCGAGCGGTGGCCCGAGGAGCGCACCTGGTCTTCGGCCAGCTGTTCGATGTCGGGGAAGTAGTTGTCGCGCTCGCGCATGCGCTCGCGCAGCTCGGTGTTGGCGCGCCGGGCCTCTTCGGGGGTGGCGATGGCCTCGCTCGCCCGCCGCTGCAGTTCATGGTGGAGCCCGACGATCGCCTCGAGGGACTCGTCGGTGATGCCGCGGCCGGGGCGGATCGCGGGCAGCCCGAGACTCGCGTACAGCGGGCTCGACTGCGCACGCCCGAGCTCGAGCTCGAGGGCGGCGCGACGGCTCGGCGCCTCGCGGGAGAGGAGGTCGGCCAGTTCGACGTCGAGCGACGCCGCGAGCGAGTCGAGCAGTGAGAGCTTCGGCTCGCGCTTGCCGTTCTCGATGAGGGAGAGCTGGCTGCCGGCCATGCCGACCGCCTCGCCGAGCTGATCGAGGGTGAGGCCCCGCTCGCCGCGGAAATGGCGGATGCGCTGGCCGAGGGTCGCGAGATCGGGGGAGCCTGCCTTCATGGCTTAAGGATAGCGAAAGATCGCACATTCTTAACGCTCCAAATGGCCGAACGGATGCCCCAACAGCGCGCATTCTTGAAGTACGAACCAGTTCCGGCTCACGTCGGCACCAATTTGGAAGGGACGAAGATGACCATCTCCGAGTTCTCGATCGGTACAGAGGCATCCGACTCGGCCGGCAGCATCCGTCGCGGCACCACCGACGCAGCCCTGCGCGCGTGGGTCGACGAGATCGCCGGCCTCACCAAGCCCGACGAGATCGTCTGGTGCGACGGTTCGCAGCACGAGGCCGACCTACTGACGAAGCAGCTCGTCGCCGAGGGCAAGCTCATCAAGCTGAACCCCGAGTGGCGCCCCAACAGCTTCCTCGCGCGCACCGACCCGAAGGATGTCGCGCGCGTCGAGGACCGCACGTTCATCTGCTCGACGTACGAAGAGGACGCCGGCCCCACGAACAACTGGCGCGACCCGCGTGAGATGCGCTCAGAGCTGACCGACGTCTTCGACGGCTCGATGAAGGGCCGCACGATGTACGTCGTGCCCTTCTCGATGGGCCCGCTCGGCGGCCCCATCTCGCAGCTCGGTGTCGAGATCACCGACTCGCCCTACGTCGTGCTCTCGATGGGCATCATGACCCGCATGGGCGATGCCGTCTACCGCCTCATCGAGGCCGGCGAGCCGTGGGTGCGCACCGTGCACTCGGTCGGCTACCCGCTCATCGACGGCGTGGGCCACCGCCGCGCCGAGGCCGACTGGCCCTGCAACGACACCAAGTACATCGTGCAGTTCCCCGACTCGCGTGAGATCTGGTCGTACGGCTCGGGCTACGGCGGCAACGCGCTGCTCGCCAAGAAGTGCTTCGCACTGCGTATCGCGAGCGTCATGGCACGCGACGAGGGCTGGCTCGCCGAGCACATGCTGCTCATCAAGATCACCTCGCCCGAGGGCAAGGCGTACCACGTGGCCGCCGCGTTCCCGTCGGCGTGCGGCAAGACCAACCTCGCGATGCTGCGCCCGACGATCCCCGGCTGGAAGGTCGAGACGATCGGCGACGACATCGCCTGGATGCGCCCCGGCGACGACGGCCGCCTCTACGCGATCAACCCCGAGGCCGGGTTCTTCGGCGTCGCGCCGGGCACCGGCGAGACCACGAACCCGACAGCCGTGCAGACCCTCTGGGGCAACACGATCTTCACGAACGTGGCGCTGCGCCCCGACGGCGACATCTGGTGGGAGGGCTTGACCGACGAGGCGCCCGAAGAGCTCACCGACTGGCAGGGCAAGCCGTGGACGCCCGACTCCGGTCGCCCCGCGGCGCACCCGAACTCGCGCTTCACGGTCGCCGCAGCCCAGTGCCCGCAGATCTCCGACGACTGGGACGCCCACGACGGCGTGCCGATCGACGCGATCCTCTTCGGCGGACGACGCGCGACGAACGTGCCGCTCGTCGCCGAGGCGCGCAGCTGGAAGCACGGCGTCTTCATGGGCGCGACGATCTCGTCCGAGAAGACCGCCGCGGCAGAGGGCACTGTCGGCGAGCTCCGCCGCGACCCCTTCGCGATGCTCCCGTTCTGCGGCTACAACATGGCCGACTACTGGGGCCACTGGGTCAAGATGGGCCGCGTGCTCGGTGAGAACGCGCCGAAGATCTTCCAGGTCAACTGGTTCCGCAAGGGCAGCGACGGTTCGTTCCTCTGGCCCGGGTTCGGCGAGAACTCGCGCGTGCTCGAGTGGATCGTCGGCCGGGTCGAGGGCACGAGCGACGTCGTCGAGACGCCGATCGGCCTGATCCCGGCATCCGGTTCGCTCGACCTCGACGGCCTCGACATCACGGATGACGCGATCGAGCAGCTCTTCGACGTCGACCGCGACTCGTGGCTCGCCGAGTGCGACCTCACCGACGAGTACTTCGGCCAGTTCGGCGACCGCGTGCCCGCGGCGCTGCGCGCGGAGCTCTCGAGCCTGCGCTACCACCTGTCGCACCAGGAGGCGTAGCCCGACGGCGATGCGCCTCGCGAGATCGCGGGGCGCATCTCCGTGCCGCCTGCGGATGCCGCGGACGCGCGCGTTCGGGAAGGCGCGCCGCCCGCGGCATCCGTCGACGGCACTTCGGCACGCCTGACGCCGTGCTGCTCCCTTGCGCGCTAGCGTGTGCCGCAAGGAGGCGCGATGGAGTTCGGCACGGTCATCGAGACGATCGGCGAGGTCATCGACTTCGTCGGCGTGCTGGCGATCGTGGTCGGCGTCGTCTACGCGAGCCTCGATGCCGGACTCAGGGGCATTCGCGGGAAGTCCCCGATCTACGATCGCTTCCGCCGCGTGCTCGGTCGAGCCATCCTGCTGGGCCTCGAACTGCTCGTGGCCGCCGACATCATCAAGACGGTGGCGGTGACGCCCACGCTCGACTCGGTGCTCGTGCTCGCGATCATCGTGCTCATCCGCACGTTCCTCAGCTGGTCGCTCGAGCTCGAGGTCTCCGGCCGTTGGCCGTGGCAGAAGCGCGGCTCGACCGTCGACGAGCCGCCGCTCGTGCAGACCGAAACCGGCTGACGGCGGTCGCCAGGCCGACCGGGACCGCCGGCGGCCGGTGGGAGTACCATTTCTCCAACGTCGTGAGAAATGAGTCGAGGAGACCGGGTGGGCGATCCGACAGGCACGCGGCGCGGAACGAACCTGCCGCGCATGGGCGACTTCAACCAGTCGGTCGTCTTCGATGCGATCCGCCGGTCGAGCGACGGCCGCAGTCGCGTGGAGCTCGTGGCGGCGACCGGCCTCTCGGCGCAGACGATCTCGAACGTCGTGCGGCGGCTGCTCGACGGCGACCTCGTGGTCGAAGCAGGCAAGGCGAGTTCCGGCCCGGGCAAGCCGAGAACGCTGCTGCGGCTGAACCCGGCGGGCGCGTATGCGGCCGGCGTGCACATCGATCCGGCCGTGATGACCTTCGTCGTGCTCGACCTCGAGGGCTCCGTGGTCGCGCACGCGCGCCGCCGCACCCCCATCGCCAACGACCCCCGGCTCGTGATGTCGAGCATCCAGGACGGCCTCGACCGGCTGATCGCCGACTCGGGCGTGCGGCGCGAGAAGGTCGTGGGGCTCGGCGTGGCCGCGCCCGGTCCGATCGACGTCGAACGCGGCACCATCGTCGATCCACCGCACCTGCTCGGCTGGCACCGGGTGCCGCTCCGCGACGCGCTCGCCGAGTCGACCGGCCTGCCGGTGCTGGTCGACAAGGACGTGACGGCGGCGGCGGTGGCCGAGATGTGGACCGGGGGCGCCAACGGCGTCGGCAGCTTCGTGTTCTTCTACCTCGGCACCGGCATCGGCGCCGGTCTCGTGCTCGACGACGAGGTCGTGCGCGGTGCCTCGGGCAACGCGGGTGAGATCGGGCACATCGTCGTCGATCCGGGCGGTGCCGTCTGCAGTTGCGGCCTGCACGGATGCATCGCCGCCACCTGCACCCCGCAGGCACTCGTCACCGAGGCCGAACGGCTCGGCGTGCTCGCCGACACGCGACTGCGCAGCGGCGCCCACGACGTCGACCTGCGGTTCACGGCGCTCTGCGATCTCGCGGCAGCCGGCGACGCCGGAGCCCGGCAGATCCTCGAGCGCTCATCGGCTCGCACGGCCAAGGCCGTCGCCGTGCTCGCCGACCTGCTCGATGTCGATCGAGTCGTGTTCGGGGGGCCGTTTTGGCAGCGATTCCGCCCGTATCACCTGGAGCGCATTCCTGCCCTGCTCGACGAGCTCAGTGTCACGCGGTCCATCCGCCGGGTGCAGGTCGTCGGCACGTCGGCGGGTGAGGATGTCGGCGCGGTCGGGGCGGCGTGCCTGGTGCTCGAGCGCACGCTCGGGCCGTCGGCGGCGCGCCTGATGCTCGACGCCTGACACCGGTTCCGAATCGGCTTCGCGTGGGGCTTGCAGAGTAATTCCATTCGATTTACTATTTCGACAGACGCGACCGCGTTCGATCCAGCTGGAGCAAAGGAGCACCATGCGTTTCTCTCGCGTACTCGCCGGCGTGGCGACCGTCTCTGCGGCGGCCCTCGCATTCGCCGGATGCAGCCCGGCGGCAGACGACTCCGAGACGATCACGATCGTCTACCAGAAGACCGACGGCTTCGTCGCGCTCGACGAGCTCTTCCAGAAGGTGAAGCCCGAGTTCGAGGCCGCCAACCCCGGTGTGACCGTCGAGCTGGAGCCCATCGTGGCCGACGAGGGCGACTACGCGACGAAGCTCGCACTCATGCAGCAGAGCGCCGAGACGGCGCCCGACGTGTTCTATGAAGACACCTTCCGCGTGCGCAGCGACGTCGACGCCGGATACCTGCTGAACCTCGACGACCACCTCGCCGAGTGGGAGGACTGGGAGCAGTTCAACGACGGAGCGAAGGAGGCCGGGCGAGCCGACGACGGCAGCGTCTACGCCGTGCCGCTCGGTACCGACACCCGTGGGATCTGGTACTCCAAGTCGGTGCTCGAAGCTGCAGGCGTCGCGCTCCCGTGGGAGCCGAAGAGCTGGGAGGAGATCCTCGAGACGGCTCGGGCCGTCAAGGCGGCCTCGCCCGACAAGGTCGCGTTCAACGTGTACTCCGGCAAGCCTGCCGGAGAGGGTTCGGTCATGCAGGGCTTCGGCATGCTCATGTACGGCACCGACGACACCCTCTACGACGCCGACGAGCAGAAGTGGGTCACCGGCTCAGAGGGCTTCGTCGATTCGCTGGCGTTCATCGAGACCCTCTACGGCGAAGGCCTCGCGCCGGCGCCCGACGTCGCGCTCGACGGATCGATGTGGCAGAAGCTGTTCGGCGAGTGGTTCCCCGGCGGGCAGATCGCGGGGACCATCGAAGGGTCGTGGTCGCCCTCGTTCTGGAAGCAGGGCGGATCGTACGAGTGGCCCGAGTACGTCGACGACATCGGCGTCGCCGCATTCCCGACTCAGAACGGCCAGGGCGACGGTGCGGTGAGCCTCTCGGGCGGATGGACGCTCGCGGTGGGGGCGCAGAGCCAGAACCCCGACGCGGCGTTCGACTTCCTCGCCATGGCGCTCGACCGTGAGAACGCGCTCGAGTACAACATCGCGAACTCGCAGATCGCGGTGCGCGCCGACGTCGCAGAAGACCCGGCGTATCTCGAGGCGAACCCGTTCATCGGCTTCTTCACCGACCTCGTGAGCGTCACGCACTTCCGTCCGGCCACGGCGGACTACCCGCAGATCTCGGCCGAGATCCAGGCGGCGACCGAGGCGGTCATGACGGGGCAGATGAGTCCCGAAGAAGCAGCCGCGGCCTACGACGAGGCCGTGATCGGCATCGTCGGCGATGAGAATGTGACGCAGTGACGGGTGGTGGCATCCACATCGGCACTGCGTGACGGCGCCGTCCGGCCGTCGCGGGAACGCCCGAACTCCCGCGACGGCCGGTCATCGCGCACCTCCATCGCACGATTCCTCCCGGTCGTCCCGTCGATCCTGCTGCTCGCATTGTTCATGGCGGGCCCGGTCATCTGGTCGGTCACGATCTCGTTCACGAACACCGCGCTCACCGGCCGCAACGCGAAGGATCCGTCGTGGGTCGGCTTCGAGAACTACACGCGACTCCTGCAGGACCCGGGGTTCCCGGTCTCCGTCTGGCTGACCGTCGTCTTCGTCGTGGCATCGGCGGTCATCGGCCAGAACGTGCTCGGGCTGGTGATCGCGTTGCTCCTCGGCAGGGTGGGTCGCGTCACCCACGCGATCGTGACCACGATCGTGGTCGGCGCCTGGGTGCTGCCAGAGATCGTCGCGGCGTTCGCGGCGTACGCGTACTTCGCTGACGACGGAACCCTCAACCAACTGCTCGCGGGCATCGGCATCGACGGTGCGAACTGGCTCTACGAGTTCCCGATGCTCGCCGTGATCCTCGCGAACGTCTGGCGCGGCACCGCGTTCTCGATGATGGTCTACGAGGCGGCGCTGAACGACGTGCCGCCCGAGATCACCGAGGCCGCCGTCATCGACGGGGCCGGCGGACTCAAGCGACTGATCTGGGTGACGATCCCGATGATCCGGGGGAGCATCGCCACCAACCTCATGCTGATCACGCTGCAGACGCTCGCGGTCTTCACGCTGATCTGGGTGATGACGAAGGGCGGCCCCGGCATCAGCAGCACCACGCTGCCGATCCTCGCCTACCAGGAGGCGTTCAAGTTCCAGGAGATCGGCTACGGATCGGCGATCGCCGTCGTCATGATCCTGATCGGCGCCGTGTTCTCCGTGCTCTACCTGCGCACACTCCGGCCCGGGAGGGACGCATGACCGGGCCGACGGCGGCGCCGGCCCGCCCGCGCCCGTTGAGCATGGCATCGCCGCGTCGAGCGGTCGCAGCCCTCGCATCGAACGTCGTGCTGCTCGTCATCGCCGCGTGCTTCCTGGTGCCGCTCGCCTGGCTGTTCCTCGCTTCCGTCGACACCGCGCCGAGCCAGCAGACACGGGTGCCGACCGACTTCACCCTCGAGCACTATGCGGCCGTGCTCACGCCGGAGCGCACGCTGCTGCCGCTCTGGAACAGCACGGTGCTCTCGGCGGGCTCGGCCATCGTGACGGTGATCGTCGCGGTGCTCGCCGCGTACCCGATCTCGCGGTACAACTCGCGGTTCAACACCCCGTACCTCTCCGCGATCCTGTTCGGCACCTGCCTGCCGATCACGGCGATCATGGTGCCGGTCTACAGCCTCTTCGTGCGGCTCGGCATGCTCGACAACCTCGCCGCGGTGACGTTCTTCCTCGCGGCGACGAGCCTGCCCATGGCGATCTGGATGACGAAGAACTTCATGGACTCGGTGCCGGTCTCGCTCGAGGAGGCCGCGTGGGTCGACGGCGCCTCCGCGATGCGGGCGCTTCGGCTGATCGTGCTCCCGCTCATGCGCCCCGGGCTCGCGGTCGTCTTCATCTTCGTCTTCATCCAGGCATGGGGGAACTTCTTCGTGCCGTTCATCCTGCTGCTGTCGCCGTCGAAGCAACCCGCCTCGGTGAGCGTCTTCAGCTTCTTCGGGCAGTACGGCACCGTGGCATACGGTGAGCTCGCGGCGTACTCGCTCATCTACTCGCTGCCGGTGGTGGTGCTCTACGTCATCGTGTCGAAGGGCATCGGCGGTTCCTTCGCCATGCAGGGCGCGATCAAGGGATAGGGGTTGGTCCGATGCACGACGACAGCAGGCTGGTCGAGCGGCGAATCGCGCGGTTCGTCGCCGAGCGCATCGAGCCGGCGCTCCATCGCCGGAGCGCCCCCGTCTCGATCGAGCAGTGGGTGGCGCCGGGCGAGCCGGTGCCGTTCGCCGAAGCGGTCGCGCAGCGCTTCACCCCCTTCGAGACGGATGCCCCGTGGGGCCGGCCCTGGGGAACGACCTGGTTCCGCATCCGCGGCCGGGTGCCCGAAGCGTGGGCGGCCGAACGCGATGCCAGGGTCGAGCTCGTCGTCGATCTGGGGTTCACGGGTGCGGCGCCCGGCTTCCAGGCCGAAGGCACGGTCTGGAGTGCCGACGGCGTGATCATCAAGGCGATCGAGCCGCTGAACCGCGCGGTGCCGCTCGAGGCCGGACCCGGGCAGGACTTCGAGCTGTACCTCGAGGCGGCCTCCAATCCCGACCTCCAGGGCGGCTGGTCGTTCGCCCCGACGCCGCTCGGCGATCCCGCCACCGCCGGCGACGCGCTGCTCTACCGGATGCGCCGGCTCGAGGTCGCCCTCCGGGATCTCCCGGTGTGGGAGCTCGCACAGGACGTCTGGACTCTGCGCGGACTGCACGCCGAGCTGCCCGAGGCATTGCCCCGGCGTGCGCAGCTCCTCCGCGCGCTCGAGCGATGCATCGACGTGATGGACCCCGACGACGTGTCGGGCACCGCGGCGCGTGGCCGTGAGCTGCTCGCGCCTGCACTCGCGGCTCCGGCCTGGGCGAGTTCGCATCGGCTGCACGGCGTCGGTCACGCGCACATCGACAGCGCCTGGCTGTGGCCG
Source organism: Agromyces cerinus (assembly GCF_016907835.1). Classification (NCBI taxonomy): domain Bacteria; kingdom Bacillati; phylum Actinomycetota; class Actinomycetes; order Micrococcales; family Microbacteriaceae; genus Agromyces; species Agromyces cerinus. The sequence goes on from NZ_JAFBCT010000001.1 coordinate 701,984, forward strand.
ACCCGCGAGACCGTGCGCAAGGTGGCGCGGACCTTCTCGAACGTCGACGCGCTCATCGAGCGGAATCCGGGCTTCGTGTTCGCCGCGTCATCCGCTCAGCAGTTCGCCTGGCTGAAGGCGGCGTATCCCGAGCTGTTCGAACGCATCCGCCGGCGGGTGGCCGAGGGCGCGTTCGTGCCGGTCGGCGGCATGTGGGTCGAGTCCGACACGAACATGCCGGGCGGTGAGGCGCTCGCCCGCCAGTTCGTCGCGGGCAAGCGCTTCTTCATGGAGGAGTTCGGTGTCGAACCGCTCGAGGTGTGGCTGCCCGATTCGTTCGGCTACTCGGGGGCGCTGCCGCAGATCGCACGTGCGGCGGGCAGCCGCTGGTTCCTGACGCAGAAGATCTCGTGGAACGAGACGAACGTGATGCCGCACCACACCTTCGACTGGGAGGGCATCGACGGCACGCGCATCTTCACGCACTTCCCTCCGGTCGACACGTACAACTCCGAGCTCTCGGGCGCCGAGCTCGCGCGGGCGGAGCGGCAGTACGCCGAACACGGCTCGGGCAACACCTCGCTCGTGCCGTTCGGCTGGGGCGACGGCGGCGGCGGACCCACCGAGGAGATGCTCGCCGCGGCCGCGCGCACGGCGGACCTCGAGGGGTCGCCGAGGGTCGTGCTGTCGAGCCCGCGCGAGTTCTTCGAGGCGGCGGAGGCCGAGCTGCCGAAGCCGCCGGTCTGGTCGGGCGAGCTGTACCTCGAGTTCCATCGCGGCACCTACACCTCGCAGGCGCGCACGAAGCGCGGCAACCGGCGCAGCGAGCACCTGCTGCGGGAGGCCGAGCTGTGGGCCGCGACCGCGGCGGTGCGCGGACGACTCCAGTACCCGTACGACGAACTGGAGTCGGCCTGGCACACGGTGCTATTGCAGCAGTTCCACGACATCCTGCCGGGGTCCTCGATCGCCTGGGTGCACGCCGAGGCCGAGCGGCGCTACGCGGAGGTCGCCGAGACGCTCGAGGCGATCATCGCGCGCTCGCTGCGCGCGCTCGTCGGTGAGGGGGAGCAGACCGTGGTGGCGAATGCCGGACCGCTCCCGCTCGGCGGCGTCGCCGCGCTCGCCGCAGCGACGGCGCCCGAGACGGATGCCGCGTCCACCGTGCGGCGCGACGGCGAACGGATCGTGCTGGCGAACGCCCGGCTCGAGGCCGTGCTCGACGAGCAGGGGCTCCTCGTCTCCCTCGTCGACCGGAGGACCGGCCGTGACGCGATCCCCGCGGGCGGTGCGGCGAAGCTGCTGCAGCTCTTCCGCGACACCCCGAACCAGTGGGATGCCTGGGACGTCGACGTGCAGGACCGGCGGAACGTCGTCGAGCTCCGCGAGCTCGAGTCGATCGAGATCGTCGACGACGACCCGGCCTGCGCCGTCGTGCGCATCACCCGTCGGTTCGGCGGATCCGAGGTCGTCGAGACCGTCTCGCTGGAAGCGATGGGCGGGGCGCTCGACGTGCGGTTCGACGTCGACTGGCATGAGCGGCAGAAGCTCCTGAAGCTCGCGTTCCCGCTCGACGTGCATGCCGAGCGGGCGACGTCCGAGATCCAGTTCGGTCACCTGCATCGGCCGACGCACACGAACACCTCGTGGGATGCGGCGCGCTTCGAGTCCGTCGCGCACCGCTGGGTGCACGTCGGCGAGCCCGGGTTCGGCGTCGCCGTCGCCAACGACGCGACCTACGGACACGACATCGCGCGCACCGTGGTCGACGGGGCCACGGTGACCACCGTGCGGCTCTCGCTGCTGCGGGCTCCCCGCTACCCCGATCCGACGGCCGACCAGGGGTCCCACGTCTTCCGCGTGGCGATCGCACCCGGCGCGGGCATCCCCGAGGCCGTCGCCGAGGGCTACCGGCTCAATGTGCCCCCGCGACGCGTGGTCGACGCCGCGGTCGACCGCATCGCCCCCCTGATCGCGGTCGCGGGTGACGGGGTCATCGTCGAGGCGGTCAAGCTCGCGGAAGACCGTTCGGGTGATGTCGTGGTGCGGCTCTACGAAGCGCACGGCTCGCGCAGGCAGGCCGTGCTCTCCGCGGAGCTCCCCGGAGCGGTGGCGACCGAGGTCGACCTGCTCGAGCGGCCCCTCGACGAGTCTCGGGCCCGGCTCGCGGCGGTGCCGGGAGCGCCCGGTGCTTGGCGACTCGAGCTCCGCCCGTTCCAGCTCGCGACCGTTCGCATCAGTCGGGTGGCGGCACCACTCGAGTGACGGATGCCGCGCCGAGTGGCCACACGCCGAGCACGCGGCGGTGATGCGAGCCCGATGGCGGCCGCATGTCGATGAGGGCGAGCTGGCGGAGCAGCACGCGGTCGCCGCGCTCCAGCCGGCCGTGGCGCTTCACGGTGACGTGCGGACGGAATTCGGTGCGAAGGTGCCCGGTCTCGACCTCGGCGGCGGCGAGAGCGGAGAGCGCCTCGCCTCGGAGCGCGGAGATCTCGCCGCCGTCTCTGATGAGGGTCACCGGCACGTCATGGCGACGGCCGAACATGGCGGGCTCACCCGCGGTGCTGGTGATCGCCGACGCATCGCGGGCCACCCTGCCGAGCGCCGCCGCGACGACCTCGCTCGGCCGGTCGGTGGCGAACGGCTCCACGAGCGTGACGTGCAGCGGCCAGTCGGCCACCGTGAACGACTCGGCGGCGGTGAGCGGCGAGAGCGGCAGCACGATGACGAAGCGCGTCATCCGCCGATTCTCGTCCTCACCGGCTGCGGCGTACAGTGCCGAGGCGTACGGTGCCGAGGCGTACGGTGCCGAACCGACCGGATGGCGGGATCCGCCCGCATGGCTCAGGCGACGTGCGGTTCGTCGAGTCGGCCGAGCAGGCGCAGCATCGCCGCGGGCGCGTAACGGAACTCGATCGTGCCGCTCGCGCCGGGGTCGGTCGGCCCGATCCAGGTGCTCGACCCCTCGTGCACGCGCACCCAGCCGTGCTCGAAGAGCAGGTCGGCGCCGATGACGAACGCCATCGCGGGGGTCTCGCCCTGGCGCACGGCGATCGAGCCCTCGAAGACCTGCGACGCCGAGGCATCCTGATCTTCGCGGCACTGCACGCCCATGAGCGGGCGTGCAATCGGCGTCGCGAATCCGGTGACGTGGAACGGGCTGGCCTTGCCGATGTCCGCGACGACGCCGAAGTTCACGCTCGTCGAGACGAGGCTGAGCGAGGCCTGTCCGTCGAGCACGAGCCGGCTCGAGACCCGGAATCGGTAGAAGAGCCGGCCCGCCTCCCGTGCCGGCGGCAGCACGGCGAGGCTCGCCCAGTTGCGCGACCATGCGAGCGGGTCGCCGTCGCGGTTCGGCGGGTCGTAGAGGCTCGCCGTCAGTCGAACGGCGCCGTCGGGCTGCGTCGGGGCGGCCTGCAGCGAGGAGCGGCCGTGGTCGTCGTCGGGCATGACGTCGCGCACGGCGGTGAACGCGGGCAGCCGCAGCGGCTCCCAGTGGCGGAGCCAGCCCTGGATGCCGGCTTGCACGCGATCGAACGAGTTGCCGAGGCCGCTGCGGGTCGTGGCGGTCTCCGCCTCGTCGGCCGCATCGGGCAGCTCGTCGATGAGGTCGACGGGCAGTTCGTCGAGACGGTCGAGATCGCGCTCGTTCGAGACGGTTGCGATGGTCATGATGGGTCCTCCGTGGGGCGTGGGCTGGGGGCATCCGGTGGGGGATGCGGGAGTCCACGCTACGAAGGCGGCTTCGGCGCGCCATCCGAGCGAGCACTGAGTTTCACTCGGGTTCGCACTGAGACGGCGCACCGCCGAGGGGCTCAGACGAGCAGCTGGTGCGCCGCCAGGTCGCGGTAGAGCGGCACGGCCGCCACGAGCTCGGCATGCGTGCCCTCGCCGATCACACGGCCCTCGTCGAGCACGATGATGCGGTCGGAGTCGATGACCGTCGAGAGCCGGTGCGCGATCACGACGAGCGTGCGCCCCTCGGAGACGGCGTCGACGGCATCGCGCATCATGCGCTCGTTGACCCCGTCGAGCGAGGAGGTCGACTCGTCGAGCAGCAGGATCGGGGGAGCCGCGAGCAGTGCGCGGGCGATCGCGAGACGCTGGCGCTCGCCGCCCGACAGCATGATGCCGTCATCGCCCACCGCGGCGTCGAGGCCCGCAGGGTCGCGGTCGAGCACGCCGCCGAGGTTCACGGCGCGCAGCACCTGCTCGCACGCCGCGTCGCTCGCGTCGGGGCTGCCGAGCTTGAGGTTGTCGCGCAGGCTCCCGGCCAGCACCGGGGCATCCTGTTCGACGTAGCCGATCTGCGCCCGGAGCTCGGTGCGGTCGAGCGAACGCAGGTCGAGGCCGCCCATGCGCACCGTGCCGACCGAGGGGTCGTAGAACCGTTCGATGAGCGCCAGGATCGTCGACTTGCCCGCGCCGGAGGGTCCGACGAGCGCGATGCGCTGGCCGCGGGGCACCTGGAACGAGACGCCGCGCAGCACCGGCTGGCGGTCGGTGACGTCGGGCTCGGGCAGGTGCTCGTCGACGGACTCGTTCGCCGGGTCGGCCGGGTCCTGACGCGTCGCCGCGTAGGCGAAGGAGACGTCGTCGAAGGCGATCGCCGGGGCGCCGGGCAGCACACCCTCGTTCGCCTCGCCGACCATGAGGGCGAGCGGGGCGAGTTCGCGGTCGTGCGCGTCCTCATCCGGCAGGTCGAGGATCTCCTGGATGCGGCCCAGGGCCCCGAGGGCCTGGTTCACCGAGGTGATCGCACCGAAGAACAGGCCGAGCGGCATGATCATCATGAACAGGAACAGGATGAACGCGACGAGGTCCGCGACCGTGAGGGCACCGGATGCCACGCGGAAACCGCCGACGCCGAGCACGACGAGGAATGAGACCTGCATCGCGATGCCGGCGACCGGCACGATGAGCGCGGAGATCTTCGCGACCTTCACGCCCATCTGCCAAGCGCCCTCGGCGTGGGCCTCGACATCGAGGATCTCGCGCTCGGTCGCCCCGGCGGCACGGATGGTGCGCACGGCCCCGATGGCGCGTTCGACGGATGCCGCGACGTCGCCGACCTTCGCCTGCGCCTGGTGCGACGCCTCGCGCACGTGCCTCGACAGCAGCGTGACGGTCGTGATGGCGACGGCGATGACGAGCACGGTGAGGCCGAGCAGCACGGGGTCGATGACGAGCATCGCGATGAGCGCGCCGATGAACGTGACGGTGCCGCCGATCGCCTCGACGAGGCCTTGGGTGAGCACGGCGCGCAGCATCGTCGTATCGCTGCCGACGCGCGAGACGAGGTCGCCCGTGCGGCGGGTGTCGAACTCGGCGATCGGCAGCCGCAGCAGCTTGCCGATGAGGCGCTTGCGGCTCGACAGCACGACGCCCTCACCGGTGCGCTGCAGCAGGTAGTGCTGGTAGCCCGTGATCACGCCGCTGATGATGACGAGGGCGACGAGTGCCCAGACGATGCCGCCGAGCGCGGCGCCGGACTCGACGACCTGGATGACCTGGGCGACGAGCAGCGGCTGGGCGAGGCTCGCGAGCGCGCCGACGACGGAGAGGATCGCGACCCAGATGAGCACCGGCCGGTGCTCGAAGATGAATGGCAGCAGTTGCCGGAAGGTGGCACGCGGGCCGGTGGTCTCACCGCGCCGCGAGAAGGGGGATCGTCGGGTGGGGGTGTCGCTCATGTCCTCTTCCTGGCGTGGCGACGAGCGGATGCCGCATCCGCCCGAGTGTCGCAAATCGCCGTCTTGCAGCTTACGTGCCCTACCTGCGTCCGTACTTCTTGTGCACGGCCTGCTTGGAGACGTCGAGTGCGAGGGCGATGAGCTGCCAGCTCGACCCTGCGGCCCGTGCCCGCCGCACCGCGGTCGCCTCGGCGCGGTCGAGCTCGCGGAGGAGTGCGACCCGTGCATGGTGCAGGTCGCGGAGCGCGCGATACGGGTCGTCGCCGTCGGCCGCCGCGATCGCGGTTCGGAGGGTGTGGTCGTCCATGGCGTCAACCGTAATTGACTTCCTGTCGATCGTCAACGCAAGTTGACCATGACGGGGGCGCACAGGAGCGGGTGTGCAGACGACGAAGGCGGGGCGGCTGATCCAGCCGCCCCGCCTCCTCGTCGCTCCGGACTAACCGAGCCCGTTCCAGAAGCCGCAGTTGTGCGCGGACTCGAACGAGTCGATCATCTCGAGGCCACCGGCCTCCTCGGTCTTCAGCTCGAGCACCTCGCGACCGTCGGCGAACGTGCTCCACTCGGGGCCGCCGTCGATGCTCGGGGTGCCGGTCTCGAAGAACGCCGACCACAGGGCGACCATCTGGTCGGCGAGGGCCAGCTGCTCCTCGTTCAACGCGCGCTGTGCGGCGGTGTAGTTGAACAGGTACTGGAGTTCGGTGGTGTGGGTGGCGCCCAGCTCGAGCGTCGAGGGCGGGAACGGGTCGCCGAGCGAGCGCCATCCGGGCGCCGTCTCGTCGGCGAACTCGTAGAAGTACACCGAGCGACCGGCGTCGGCGAAGCTGTCGGAGGCGACGACCGACGGGCAGGCGAACATCGAGTCGCCGCTGAGCCACCCCGAGGCGAAGATCGGGTCCTCGCCGGCGTCGGCCGGGTAGAGCTCCAGCACGTCGGGGGCGAGGGCACCGAACTGGGCGGTGACACCGGCCTCGTACTCGGCGGGGTCGAGCGGGTACTGCGCCGAGGCGAAGCCGAGCCACTCGTCGCGGGTGACGCCCATCATGATCGGCACATCGGCGAGGGTGCCGTCGGCGGCCGCCTCGAGGGGGCCGACCGGCTGGTCGGGACCGCCGCTGGCGGGGGAGGCGAAGCCGAACCCGGTCGCCGTTCCCACGATCGTCGAGGTTGGCACGGCGCGGAGGCACTCGGCGTCGTCGGCCGCGCAGCCCCACTGCGTCGTGAACTCGGTCGGGTCGGATGCCGGTGCGCCGGCGCCGCAGGCCATGGACTGCACCACGGCCTTGTCGAAGAGCCCCTCGGCCGTTGGCGACGCGAGCTGGAAGCAGACCGAGCCGCCGCCGGCGGACTCGCCGACGATCGTGACGTTGTCGGGGTCGCCGCCGAAGGTCTCGATGTTCTCCTGCACCCAGCGCAGCGCCTGCTGCTGGTCGAGCATGCCCCAGTTGCCCTGGGCACCGTACTCGCCCTCCTCGGCGGTCGCCGCGGTGGCGAAGAAGCCGAACAGGCCGAGGCGGTAGGCCGGGATCACGGTCACGGCGTCGCCGGTCGCGGCGAAGTTGCGGCCGTCGTAGATGTTCGGGGTGCCGGCGGTGTATCCGCCGCCGTGCAGGAAGACGACGACCGGGAGCCTCTCCTGTGCGGCGTCCTCGGGAGCGTAGACGTTCAGGTAGAGGCAGTTCTCGCTCAGCGAGCCGTCGGAGTCGCCGTTCACCGTCTGGGCGCAGTCGGGGCCGGGCTTGGACGCATCGAGCACGCCCGCCCAGGGCTCGGGGGCCTCGGGCTCGCGCCAGCGGAGGTCGCCGACCGGCGGCTTGGCGAAGGGGATGCCGAGGTACTCGACGCCGTCGGCGGTCGTGACCCCTGTCAACGATCCCTGCTCGATCTCGACTTGCGGTGCGGCTTGAGGTGCGCCGTCGTCGGCCGCGCCGCCGGCGATGCATCCGCTCAGCAGCAGTGCCGTCGCCGTGGCCGCGATCGCGATCGAGGCGACCTTCGCGAGTCTCCCAGTAGTCATGTTGCTCCCTCGTGTTCTCCCGGAATCTACGGTGTGTCCACAGCGTTGTCAAAGCCGTTGACGATACCGCGTGCGCGAGCGCGCCGACGGCAGGGCACGATGGAGGGATGGACCTCACCACGGCCGCCCTCATCGGCATCTCGCACGGCACCGCTTCGCCCGACGGGCAGGCCGCCGTGCAGCGGCTCATCGACGCCGTCGAGGTGTCGACCACGGCGCGATCGGCACCGGCCGCCGCACCCGCCGCCGTGCGACTCGGTCACGTCGACGTGCAGCAACCGGATGTCGCGGCCACCCTCGGCGCGCTGCCGCCCTCGATGCCCGCGGTCGTCGTGCCGTTGCTGCTTTCGGCCGGGTATCACGTGCACGTCGACCTGCGACGGGAGATCGAGGCCGTCGCCGATCGGCAGGTGCGGCTCGCCGCGGCGCTCGGGCCCGACGACCGGCTCGTCGAGGTGCTGAGCCGCCGTCTCGACGAGGCGGGCGCGTCGCCCGACGACCGCGTGGTGCTCGCCGTCGCCGGATCGAGCGATGTGCGCGCCGTCGATGACTGTCGCGACATGGGCGAGCGGCTCGCGACGGCGCTCGGCGCGCCGGTGGCGGTCGGCTTCCTCTCGGCGGCCGAGCCCCGACTCGCCGACGCGATCGCCGCGGTTCGGGCGGACGGAGGCGGCCGCAGGGTCGTGGCGGCGAGCTACCTGCTGGCGCCCGGATACTTCCAGGACCTCGCGGCGGCCGCGGGCGCCGATCTCCTCACCGAGCCGCTCCTGACCCCGGATGACGCCCCGAAGGAGCTCGTCGACGTCGTGCTGGACCGGTTCGCGGAGACGGTGGCCGAAGCCGTGGCCGAGGCAGCCGATGCTGCGCCGGGAGCATAGCGCGCGACGCTGCGTCTCACCGATTGTGACGCCGCATTGCCGCGATTGACGCCGTGTTGCCTTCCTTGCCGTGATGTGACGGCTCGCATCCCGGCCCGCCGTCAACCCGCCTAGCCTCGGTCGAAACCCGCACTCAGCGGTGACCGAGGAGAGACATGACGCAGGAGACGATCGAGGCGCCGAGCCGCCCGGCGGCCCGTTCCGGCGAGCGTCCGCCCCGCCCGGCGAGCCGCCCCCACGGGCAGTGGAAGGTCGACGGCACCGCGCCCCTCAACGGCAACGAGGAGTGGAAGCAGGTCGACGACGGCCTGAGCGTGCGCGACCGCATCGAGCGCATCTACTCGAAGGGCGGGTTCGCGTCGATCGACCCGACCGACCTGCACGGGCGGTTCCGAGTGTGGGGGCTCTACACGCAACGCAAGCCCGGCATCGACGGCGGCCGCACCGCGACGCTCGAGCCCCACGAACTCGAGGACGAGTTCTTCATGCTGCGGGTGCGCATCGACGGCGGGCAGCTCACGACCGAGCAGCTGCGCGTGATCGCCGACATCTCGATCGACTTCGGCCGCGATACCGCCGACCTCACCGACCGCCAGAACATCCAACTGCACTGGATCCGCGTCGAAGACGTGCCCGAGATCTGGCGGCGCCTCGAAGCGGTCGGGCTCGGCACCACCGAGGCCTGCGGCGACGTGCCGCGCGTCGTGCTCGGCTCGCCCGTCGCCGGCATCGCCTCCGACGAGCTCATCGACCCGACGGCGCAGATCGACGAGATCACGAGCCGGTTCATCGGCGACCCGACGCTCGCGAACCTGCCTCGCAAGTTCAAGACGGCGATCACCGGCCACCCGAGCCAGGACGTCGTGCACGAGATCAACGACGTCGCGTTCGTCGCGGTGCAGCACCCGGAACTCGGCGTCGGCTACGACCTCTGGGTCGGCGGCGGACTCTCCACCGCGCCCCGGCTCGCCGAGCGCCTCGGCGTCTTCGTCGTCCCCGAGCGCGTAGCGGAGGCCTGGCACGGCGTCGCGCAGATCTTCCGCGACTACGGCTACCGGCGCCTGCGCAACAAGGCCCGCCTGAAGTTCCTGCTCGCCGACTGGGGCACCGAGAAGTTCCGTCAGGTGCTCGAGACCGAGTACCTCGACTCGCCGCTGCCCGACGGCCCCGCCGCTCCCAAGCCGCTCGCGCACGGCGACCACGTCGGCGTGCACCGTCAGAAGGACGGCCGGTTCTACGTCGGCGCCACGCCGATCGTCGGCCGCGTCTCCGGCCCGACGCTCGCGAAGCTCTCCGAACTCATCGAGGCGCACGGCTCCTCGCGCCTGCGCACCACGCCGCACCAGAAGCTCGTGATCCTCGACGTCCCCGAAGACCGGGTCGAGTCGCTCATCGCCGGCCTCGACGAACTCGGCCTCTCGGCCCGCCCGAGCCTGATCCGCCGGGGCACGATCGCCTGCACGGGCATCGAGTTCTGCAAGCTCGCGATCGTCGAGACCAAGGCGTTCGCGACGGCGGCCGTGCTCGACCTCGAGCGCACGCTCGACGGATTCGACCTGCCGCACCCGATCAGCCTGCACGTCAACGGCTGCCCGAACTCGTGCGCGCGCATCCAGACGGCCGACATCGGCCTGAAGGGCCAGCTGATCATGAACGACGCCGGCGAGCAGGTTCCCGGCTACCAGGTGCACCTCGGCGGTGGCCTCGCGACGGCCGACCGCGAGGAGGCGGGCCTCGGCCGCACCGTGCGCGGCCTCAAGGTCGAGGCCGACGGCATCGCCGACTACGTCGAGCGGGTCGTCAAGCGATTCCTCGACGACCGCGACGCCGTCGCCGACGAGACGTTCGCCGAATGGGCGCACCGCGCCGACGAGGAGGTGCTCCGATGAGCGTCTCCCTGGCACCCCGCGCCACGGTACTGCGCACCCACGGCGAACTGCGCGAGCTGGCCGAGGCGGGCAACGTCGAACTCCGGAGCCTCGCCGCCGACGAGGCATCCGCCTACGAGGTCATCGCCTGGGTCGCGCGCAACTTCGATGCGGATGCCGCGGCCGTCGCCTGCTCGATGGCCGATGCCGTGCTCCCGCACGTGGTCGCCCAGTCGTTGCCCGGTGTCGACGTGCTCTTCCTCGACACCGGGTACCACTTCGCGAAGACCTACGAGACGCGCGACAAGGTCGCCTCGGCGCTCGACGTGCGCGTGGTCGACGTGCTGCCCGAACTCACCGTCGCCGAGCAGAACGCGAAGTTCGGGCTCGACCTGTTCGCCCGCGACGCCGCCGAATGCTGCGCGATGCGCAAGGTCGCACCCCTGCACGATGCGCTCACGGGCTACGAGCTGTGGTTCACGGGCGTGCGCCGCGACGAGGCGACCACGCGAACGAACACCCCGCTCGTGACGTTCGACGAACGCAACGGGCTGGTCAAGGTCAACCCGCTCGCGGCGTGGAGCTTCGACGACCTGATCGACTACTCGAACGCCTTCGGTGTGCCCGTGAACGACCTGCTGACCCAGGGCTACCCGTCGATCGGCTGCGAACCGTGCACCCGGCAGGTCGCCGAGGGAGAGGACCCCAGGGCCGGCCGCTGGTCGGGCCTCGACAAGACGGAATGCGGGTTGCACGTATGAGCGCCATCGACACGATCCCCGTCGAGACCGGCATCGACGCGCTCGACGCGCTCGAGTCCGAATCGATCCACATCATCCGCGAGGTCGTCGCCGAGTTCGAGCGGCCCGTGCTGCTCTTCTCGGGCGGCAAGGACTCCGTGCTCGTGCTGCACCTCGCGGCGAAGGCCTTCTGGCCGGGCAAGGTGCCGTTCCCGGTGCTGCACGTCGACACGGGCCACAACTTCCCCGAGGTCATCGACTTCCGCGACCGCACGGTCGAGCGCCTCGGTCTCCGCCTCGAGGTGGCCTCCGTGCAGGACTACCTCGACGACGGCAGGCTGCAGGAGCGGGCCGACGGCACGCGCAACCCGCTGCAGACGCAGCCGCTGCTCGATGCGATCGCAGCGGGCCGCCACGATGCCGTCTTCGGCGGGGCCCGTCGCGATGAGGACAAGGCGCGCGCCAAGGAGCGCATCCTGAGCCTCCGCGACGAGTTCGGGCAGTGGGACCCGCGCAACCAGCGCCCCGAGCTCTGGGACCTCTACAACGGCCGCCACACGGTCGGCCAGCACGTGCGGGCGTTCCCGATCTCGAACTGGACCGAGCTCGACGTGTGGCGCTACATCGAGCGCGAGCAGATCGAGCTGCCGCCGCTCTACTACGCGCACGAGCGCGAGGTCTACCGCCGCGACGGCATGTGGCGTGCGATCTCCGACGTGTCCCCGGCGCAGGCCGGCGAGACGATCGAGGTGCGCACCGTGCGCTACCGCACGGTCGGCGACATGAGCTGCACGGGCGCGGTCGAGTCCGACGCGGCATCCGTCGCCGACGTGGTGCGCGAGGTCGCGACGTCGACGCTCACCGAGCGGGGCGCGACCCGGGCCGACGACCGCATCTCGGAGGCCGCCATGGAGGATCGCAAGAAGGACGGGTACTTCTGATGGGCGACGCACTGTTCCGCTTCGCGACCGCCGGCTCGGTCGACGACGGCAAGTCGACCCTCGTCGGCCGCCTGCTGCACGACTCGAAGGCGATCCTCGCCGACCAGCTCGAGTCGGTCGCCCGCACCTCCGCCGAGCGCGGCTTCGGCGGCGAACCCGGCGCGATCGACTTCGCACTGCTCACCGACGGGCTGCGCGCCGAGCGCGAGCAGGGCATCACGATCGACGTGGCCTACCGCTACTTCTCGACGGGCCGTCGCTCGTTCATCCTCGCCGACTGCCCCGGGCACGTGCAGTACACGCGCAACATGGTCACGGGTGCGACCACGGCCGATGCCGTCGTCGTGCTGGTCGACGCCCGCAACGGCGTGCTCGAGCAGACCAGGCGCCACCTCGCCGTCGTCGCGCTGCTGCGCGTGCCCCACGTGATCATCGCGGTCAACAAGATCGACCTGCTGGGCTACTCCGAGGCCGCGTACACGGCCGTGGCCGACGAGGTCTCCGCGCTCGCCGTCGACCTCGGCCTGCCCGCGGCCCATGTCATCCCGGTCTCGGCGCTCGCCGGTGACAACGTCGTCGACCGCTCGCCGAACACGCCCTGGTACGACGGCCCCAGCCTGATCGAGCTGCTCGAGGCGCTGCCCTCGCTCGACGAGCTCGAGACCGAGCTCGAGGCGCTGCGGATGCCGGTGCAGCTCGTCATCCGTCCGCAGGGCGCCGTGGCGCACGACGTCGACGACCCGGAGCGCTTCCGCGACTACCGGGCGTTCGCCGGCCGCATCGCGTCGGGCACCGTGCGCGTCGGCGACCGGGTGCAGGTGTTCCCCGGGGGTGCGACGACCACGGTCACGGGCATCGACGCCGGGCCGCGCGAGCTCGACGCGGCATCCGCACCGCAGTCGGTCTCGCTGCGCCTCGCCGACCAGCTCGATGCGGCACGCGGCGCGGTCGTGGTGGGCGCCGGTGCGCTGCCCGAACCGCGTCGCGAACTCGACGCCGCGGTCTTCTGGCTCGGCGCCGCGCCGCTCCGCCCCGGCGCGCGCGTGCTCGTGAAGTCGGGCACGACGACCGTGCAGGCGCTCGTGCCCGAGATCGTCGGACGCCGCGACCTCGACTCGCTCGAGCTCGAGCCGGCCGACCTGCTCGAGATCAACGACATCGGCCAGGTGCGCGTGCGCCTCTCGGCCGACCTGCCCGTCGAGGAGTACGCCGCGCATCGCCGCGCCGGCGCGTTCCTCGTCATCGACCCGCAGTCGGGCGCCACGCTCGCCGCCGGGATCGTCACCGCCCCGGTGACACCACCACCGGCCACGCCGGCAGCACCACCCGCACGACCACCGACACCGAAGGAGTAGCAGCATGACCGCAACATCACGCGTCCGTTCCCGCCTCGGCCTGGTCGCGGGCATGATGCTCGCCGCGGCGATCGTCACGACCGCCGTGCTCGCCCTGAGCGGCTGCGCGCCGCAGGCCGCCGCCGGACCGGACGCCGAGGCATCCGCTACCACGGAGCCCGCGGCGGAGCTGCGACTCGGGTACTTCGCGAACGTCACCCACGCGCCCGCGCTCGTGGGATTGGAGGAGGGCCTCTTCGGCGATGCCCTCGGCGACACGGAGCTCACGACGCAGGTCTTCAACGCCGGCCCGGCCGCGATCGAGGCACTCTCGGCCGGCGCCATCGACGCGACCTACATCGGGCCGAACCCGTCGATCAACACGTTCATCCAGTCGGGAGGGCAGTCGGCGCACATCGTCGCCGGTGCCGCCACGGGCGGAGCGGCGCTCGTCGTCCGCGACGGCATCGACTCGCCGGCCGACCTCGAGGGCACGACCCTCGCGACGCCGCAGCTCGGCAACACGCAGGACGTGGCGCTGCGCTCGTGGCTCGCGAGCGAGGGATACGAGACCGACACGACGGGCGGCGGCGACGTGCACATCACGCCGACCGAGAACGCGCAGACGCTCACGCTCTTCCAGCAGGGCGGGATCGACGGTGCCTGGCTGCCCGAACCGTGGGTCTCGCGCCTGATCGTCGACGCCGGCGCGCACGTGCTCGTCGACGAGGCCGACCTCTGGGAGGACGGCGCGTTCCCGACGACCGTGCTGCTCGTGCGCGCCGAGTTCCTCGACGAGCACCCCGAGACGGTGGAAGCGCTGCTCGAGGGCCACGTGGCATCCGTCGCCTGGCTGGAAGACCACGCGGCCGAGGCGCCGACCGTCATCAACGCGGCACTCGAGGCCGAGACGGGCAAGCCGCTCGCCGACGAGGTCATCACCCGGGCGCTCGAGTACGTGACCTTCTCGGTCGACCCGCACGCCGAGACCTTCGAGACCCTCGTCGCGAACGGCCTCGAGGCGGGCACGCAGAAGGACGGCTCGATCGACGGCCTGTTCGACCTGCGGCTCCTGAACGGGCTGCTCGAATCCGACGGCGGCGAACCGGTCTCGGCCGGCGGCCTCGGCGAGGAGTAGGAGCGACCATGAGCGGGCAGACGGCCATCCGCATCGAGCAGCTCGGCAAGCGCTTCGGCGCGGGCCCGCTCGTGCTCGACGACGTGAACCTGAACGTCTCGGCCGGAGAGTTCGTCTGCCTGCTCGGCGCATCCGGTTGCGGCAAGTCGACGCTGCTGAACCTCATCGCCGGCCTCGACCGCCCGACGACGGGCACCATCGACGTGCCCGCCGAGGGCGCGGCCGTGATGTTCCAGGAGTCGGCGCTCATGCCGTGGCTCACCGCCCGCCAGAACGTCGAGCTCGCGCTGCGACTGCGTGGCGTCGCGCGGTCGGCTCGGCGAGGCGAGGCACTGGAGCTCCTCGACACGGTCAACCTCGCGGATGCCGCGGAGAAGCGACCCCACGAACTCTCGGGCGGCATGCGGCAGCGCGTCGCGCTCGCCCGTGCTCTCGCGCAGGACCGGCCCGTGCTCCTCATGGACGAGCCGTTCGCCGCCCTCGACGCCATCACCCGCGACCTCCTCCACGAGGAGCTCGAGCGCGTCTGGCGTCGCACCGGTCGCACCATCGTCTTCGTCACACACAATGTCCGCGAAGCTGCTCGGCTCGGGCAACGGGTCGTCCTCCTGTCGTCCCGGCCCGGCCGAGTCGCGGGCGAGTGGCGCATCGCCGAGACATCCGGCCGCCGCATCGAGTCTCCCGAAGTCGCGGCGCTCTCGATCGAGATCACGGAACAGCTCCGGAAGGAGATCCGCCGAAATGCCGCATGACGAGAACCCCACCGCCGGTCGAGTAGCGACGCAGGAGCGTATCGAGACCCTGGAAGCCGATGTCGAGAGCCCCTCACCGGGCCTCGATACGCGTCCTCCTTCGTCGGGCGCTACTCGACCAGCCGCTGACGACCTCAGAAGTCTCGAGGCGGGCCTCGACCGGCTGCAGACCGATCCCGAGCACGCACCGCGCGCTTGGCAGCGATTCACCACGAGCGTCCTGCCGCCGATCCTCTTCGTCGTAGCGCTCATCGCGGCCTGGCAGCTCTACGTCGTGATCGCGCAGCCGCGCCCCGACATCGTTCCCGGCCCGCTCGACGTGCTCGCCGCGATGTCTCAGGCATGGGAGTCGGGCCGCCTGCAGACCGCGGTGCTCACGAGCCTCGAGCGCGGCGTCGTCGGCTTCCTCATCGCGGTCGTGATCGGCACGCCACTCGGCCTGCTGCTGGCCGAGGTGAAGCCGCTGCGCCGGGCGGTCGGACCCATCATCTCGGGTCTGCAGGTGCTGCCGTCGGTGGCCTGGGTGCCCGCCGCGATCCTCTGGTTCGGACTGACGGACGCCACGGTCTACTTCGTGGTGCTCATGGGGGCCACGCCGTCGATCGTGAACGGCCTCATCGCGGGCGTCGAGCAGGTGCCGCCGCAGCTGCGCCGCGTGGGAACCGTGCTCGGCGCCGGACGCACGCGGCTCGCCACCCTCGTCGTGCTTCCCGCGGCGCTTCCCGGCTACGTCGCCGGCCTCAAGCAGGGCTGGGCGTTCTCATGGCGCTCGCTCATGGCCGCCGAGATCATCGCCATGGGCGGCACGATCGGCTTCGGCCTCGGCTCGATGCTGCAGCAGAGCCGAGAGCTCGCCGACATCGGCGGTGTGCTGGCGGCGGTGCTCGTGATCCTCTTCATCGGCATCCTCATCGAACTCGTCTTCTTCGCCCCGCTCGAGCGCCGGATGCTGCGTCGCCGCGGACTCCTGGGAGGCACCCGATGACCGCCGCCGGTCGTGTCGCGCTCGTCGGCGCCGGCCCGGGCGATGCTGGACTCCTCACGATCCGCGGCCTCCGCGCGCTCGAGGCCGCCGACGTCATCGTCGCCGATCGCCTCGGGGCCCGCGGAGTGCTCGACGGGCTCGCCGCCGAGGGCATCGAGCTCCGTGCCGAGGTCGTCGACGTCGGCAAGCTCCCCGGCCACCACGCGGTGCCGCAGGACGCGATCAACGCGCTGCTCGTCACCTTGGCCCGCGACGGCAAGCGCGTCGTGCGGCTGAAGGGCGGCGACCCGTTCATCTTCGGCCGCGGCGGCGAGGAGCTCGCCTTCTGCCGCGACCACGGCATCGACGTCGAAGTCGTTCCGGGCATCACGAGCGCCATCTCGGTGCCCGCGATCGCCGGCATCCCGCTCACGCACCGCGGGCTCGCGACGACCTTCACCGTCGTCACCGGGCACGAGCAGATCAAGTCGCTCGGCGGGGGCCGCGACCACACGGTCGTGCTGCTCATGGGCATCGGCACGCTCGCGAACTCGGCGATCACCCTCGCCCGCGGCGAACGCGGCGGCGACTGCCCCGTCGCGATCATCGAAGACGGCTACGGGCCGGCCCAGCGCGTCACCGTCGGCACGCTCGACACCATCGCCCTGCAGGCGGCGCGCCGCGGCATCCGCTCGCCCGCGGTCGTCGTCGTCGGCGACGTCGTGACCCTGAGCCCGTACGCAACGTCCCTGTTGATTGAGCCTGTCGAAATCAGCGCTCCCGATCTGGTTTCGACGAGCTCAACCAGCAGAAACCGAAAGGCCACCCTCTGATGACCCTCTCCCTCCGCGTCGCGATCGTCGGCGCCGGCCCCGCCGGCATCTACGCCGGCAACATCCTGAGCCGCCAGGTCGCCGAGGTCGGCGGCGAGGTCGCGATCGACCTGTTCGAGTCGCTCCCCGCGCCCTACGGGCTCATCCGCTACGGCGTCGCGCCCGATCACCCGCGCATCAAGGGCATCGTGAACTCGCTGCACGAGATGCTCGACGCCGGCACGATCCGGCTCATCGGCAACGTCGAGGTCGGCCGCGACATCACGGTCGACGAGCTGCGCGAACGCTACGACGCCGTGGTCTTCGCGACCGGAGCCCTGCGCGACGCCCCGCTCGACATCCCCGGCATCGAGCTGCCCGGCTCCTTCGGCGCCGCCGACGTCGTCGCCTGGTACGACGGCCACCCCGACGTGCCGCGCGAGTGGCCGCTCGAGGCCGAGTCGATCGCCGTCATCGGCAACGGCAACGTCGCCCTCGACGTCGCCCGCGTGCTCGCGAAGCACCCGAGGGACCTGCTGACGACGGACGTGCCCGCCAACGTCGTCGAAGGCCTCGAAGCCTCGCCGGTGACCGACGTGCACGTCTTCGGCCGTCGCGGCCCCGGCCACGTGAAGTTCACGCCGATCGAGCTGCGCGAGCTCGGCGAGGTGCCCGACGTCGACGTGATCGTCTACGACGACGACTTCGAGCGAGCGGCGAACGACCCGCACGCCGAGGCGCTGTTCGCATCGAACAACCAGGTCAAGGTCATGACCCGCACGCTCAACGGGTGGCGGAAGCCCGCCGATCACGAGTACACGGCGTCGCGCCGACTGCACCTGCACTTCCTGCACGCACCGGTCGAGGTGCTCGGCGACGGGCGCGTCGAGGGCGTGCGCTTCGAGCGCACGCGCCCCGTCGGCGACGGTTCGGTCGAGGGCACCGGCGAGTTCGTCGACGTGCCCGTGCAGGCGGTCTACCGCGCCGTCGGCTACGCGAGTTCGCCGGTCGCCGGCGTGCCGTTCGACGAGCGCGCAGCGGTGATCCCGAACGAGGGCGGCCGGGTCACGGATGCCGCGGGCGCAGCGATCCCGGGCGTCTACGCCACCGGGTGGATCAAGCGCGGCCCCGTCGGCCTCATCGGCCACACGAAGGGCGACGCGCTCGAGACCGTCACGAACCTGCTGGCGGATGCCGCGGCGGGCTCGCTGCCCGAGCCGATCGTCGACTCGGCGGAGGGCGACGAGGTGTTCGAGCTGCTCGAGGCGCGGGGCATCCGCTTCACCACCTGGGCCGGATGGCTGGAGCTCGACGCGCACGAGCGCGGGCTCGGCGAGGCGTGGGAGCCGGCCGTGGCCGCGCACGCCGGCATCGTGCGCGAGCGCGTGAAGGTCGTGGCCCGCGACGAGCAGGTGGAGATCTCGCGCGACGGCGCCCTGGCGCTCTCGTGACCTACGTCATCGCGCTGCCCTGCGTCGACGTCAAGGACCGGGCGTGCATCGACGAGTGCCCGGTCGATTGCATCTACGAGGGTGAGCGCTCGCTCTACATCCACCCCGACGAGTGCGTCGACTGCGGTGCGTGCGAGCCGGTCTGCCCCGTCGAGGCCATCTACTACGAAGACGACCTGCCCGACGTCTGGGCCGATTACTACAAGGCCAATGTCGAGTTCTTCGATGAGATCGGCTCGCCCGGCGGTGCCGCGAAGACGGGGGTGCTCGACTTCGACCACCCGCTCATCGCGGCGCTGCCGCCCCAGGCGGCGCACGCCTGACGCGTGCGCCGGCGACCTCGAGTCGCGTGCGCCGACGACGAAGGGCGGATGCCGCAGCATCCGCCCTTCGCAGCACCGGTGATCAGGCGTCCATGTCGACGTCCTTCGTCTCCTTCGAGACGAGCAGGGCGATGAGCGTGAGCACGGCCATGACCGAGAGGTAGATGCCGACCCAGAACGGGCTGCCGCCACCGGCGCCCCAGAGCGCCACCGCGATGAACGGGGCGACGGCCGCGCCGAGGATCGACGACACGTTGTACGAGATGCCCGAGCCCGTGTAGCGCACGTTCGTCGGGAACAGCTCGGGCAGGAGCGCTCCCATGGGGCCGAAGGTCATGCCCATGAGCGAGAAGCCCACGACGAGCCAGAGCATGACGCCCCAGAACCCGGCGCCGAGGAGCGGCACCCACAGCAGGCCGAATACGATGATCGCGAGCGTCACCCAGATGAGCGTCTTGCGGCGGCCCCACCTGTCGGCCCACGGGCCGGAGAGCAGGGTGAAGATGCCGAAGAAGACGACACCGCCGATGAGCATCAGCACGAAGGTGTTGTACGAGTAGCCGAGCCCGGGCAGCACGCCCTCCGCGCCTTCGACGGGCGCGCGGCCGTAGCTGAGCGAGAACGTGGTCATCAGGTAGAAGAGCACGTAGGTCGCGAGCATGAAGAAGGTGCCGAGGATGAGCTGCTTCCAGTGGTGCTTGAAGACCTCGCCGAGCGGGAGCTTCTTGAGCTTGCCCTCCTTCGACGCCTTCGAGAAGGTGGCCGACTCGACGAGGCGCAGGCGCACCCAGAGGCCGACGATCACCATGACGACCGAGAACAGGAACGGGATGCGCCAGCCCCAGTCGAGGAAGGCCTGCGACGGCATCGTCGGATCATCGGACGGCAGTGCCGCCGCGATGATGAGGAACAGGCCGTTGGCGATGATGAAGCCGATGGGCGCGCCGAGCTGCGGGAACGTGCCGTACCAGGCGCGCTTGCCCTTCGGCGCGTTCTCGGTCGCGACGAGCGCGGCACCCGACCACTCGCCGCCGAGCGCGAAGCCCTGCGCGATGCGGAGGATGACGAGCAGGAGCGGCGCGAGCCAGCCCACCATCGCGTAGGTCGGCAGCAGGCCGATGAGGAACGTCGCGATGCCCATCGTGAGCAGCGCCCCCACAAGAGTGGCCTTGCGCCCGTGCTTGTCGCCGAGGTGGCCGAAGATGACCGCGCCGAGCGGGCGTGCCACCATCGCGGCGCCGAAGACGGCGAACGACGCGAGCAGCGCGGTCGTCGCGTCGCCGGTCGGGAAGAAGAGGTGCGGGAACACGAGCACGGCGGCGGTCGCGTAGACGTAGAAGTCGTAGAACTCGATCGTCGTGCCGATGAGGCTCGCGAGGATGACGCGGCTGCGAGGATTCGCGGGGGTTGCGGGGGCGGCCGTGGCCGCGGTTGATGTGGACATCGTCAGCGAGGACTCCAATGGGTGAGCGTTGCGCCGGCTTCCGGGCACGTCGGTCGGGCGTCGAGCGGAGTCGGTGAGGTGGAATCGTCGCTTGTGGCAACCGCACTAGCCTACGCCTCGATCGTTGACGATCCCCCAGATCGAGGGCCCGGCGTGCGACGAGCGGTGGCATCCGCGCGGTGAGCGGCGCCCGCCACGCCGGGGGAGATGGATCGAACGACGGATGCCCGTTGCATCCGCCCGTCGTTAGGCTGACCCCATGGATACCTTCATCAGCATTCTGCACGTCGCCGGCGCCGTCTTCATCGTCGGCCCGATGGCGATCCTCCCGATGACCGCGATGCGGGCGGTGCGCGCCGGCAACGGGTCGCAGGTCGCGGTGCTCGCGAAGTCCACGACGATCTTCACCTGGCTGTCGCTGCTCGTCTTCGTGTTCGGGTTCGGCGCCATGAGCATGGCGCCCGAGGAGTTCGAACTCTCGATCACGACCCCGTGGATCCTCTGGTCGATCATCCTCTACGTCATCGCGTTCGTCGTGACGATGTTCGTCGTCGTGCCGTCGATGAAGAAGGCCGCCGAAGCGCTCAACTCCGGTGCAGGCGACGGCGCCGACGCGCCGAAGGCGAGCTACCCCGCGATCGCGGCAGGCAGCGGCATCTCGTCGCTGCTCCTCCTCGCCGTCGTCGTGCTGATGGTCTGGAAGCCGTAGCACTCAGCGCGGTGAGTTCGCCGGTCGAGTAGCGAGCGCCAGCGAGCGTATCGAGACCCGTTGACGTGGTCTCGATACGCTCCTTCGTCGCTACTCGACCGACGTGAGCTCGCGCAGGGCGCGAACCGTCGCGACGGCGGCCTCGGCCGCCTCGCGACCCTTGTCCTCCTTCGAGCCGGGCAGGCCGGCACGGTCGAGCCCCTGCTGCTCGTCGTCGAGGGTGAGCAGGCCGAATCCGACGGGCTTTCCGGTGTCGAGTGCGACCCGGGTGAGCCCGTCGGTCGCCGCCGCCGACACGTACTCGAAGTGCGGCGTGCCGCCGCGGATGATCACGCCGAGCGCGACGACCGCGTCGGCCCCCGCGTCGAGGGCCGCCTTCGCGACGACCGGCAGCTCGAAGCTGCCCGGCACGCGAACGAGCGAGAAGTCGGCGCCGGATGCCTCGAGCGTACGTGTCGCCCCGGCGATCAGGCCGTTCGTGATCTCGTCGTGCCAGCTGCCGGCGACGATCGTGACCGTCAGGCCGCGGCCGTCGACGTCGAGTGCGGGGGATCCTGCTCCGCTCATGATGGGTGTCCTTCCAGGAGTGATTCGGCTGCGCCGTCGGTGAGTTGCCGGTCGTCGATCGCGTGCCCCATGCGGTGCCGCTTGGTGTCGAGGTATCCCGTGTTGCCGGTGCCCACGCCGACGACGAGCGGCAGGCGCTCGCTCACGGTGATGCCGTGGGCCTCGAGCTGGCGCACCTTCTCGGGGTTGTTGGTGAGCAGCCGGACCCGGTCGATGCCGAGGTCGGTGAGGATCGCGGTCGCTGCACTGTAGTCGCGCGCGTCGATCGGCAGCCCGAGCGCGAGGTTCGCATCGAGGGTGTCGAGGCCGTCCTCCTGCAGCCGGTAGGCCCGGAGCTTGTTGATGAGGCCGATGCCGCGTCCCTCGTGACCGCGCAGGTAGACGACGACGCCGCCGTCCTCCTGGATCGTCTCGAGTGCGGCGTCGAGCTGCGGCCCGCACTCGCACTTGAGCGAGCCGAAGGCCTCGCCCGTGAGGCACTCGGAGTGCACCCGGACGATCGCACCGTCGGCGGCCGAAGCCGGGTCGCCCGCGATGATCGCGACGTGGTCGGCGCCGGTCGCCCGGTCGCGGTAGGCGCGCACGCGGAACTCGCCGTGCTCGGTCGGCAGGGCCGTCTCGACCTCGAAGTCGACGGAGGACGTCTCGGGCACCGCTGCAGCCGGGGGCGTCGCGGCGAGGTCGTGGCCCGCGTGGTGCTGCTCGAGCCAGTCGATGAGGGCTGCGACGGTCGTGACGGGCAGGCCCTCGCGCTCGCCCAGCTCGATGAGCCCGGGCAGTCGCATCATCTCGCCGTCGTCGGCCACGATCTCGCCGATGACGCCCACCGGCGCGAGGCCCGCGAGTCGCATGAGGTCGACCGCCGCCTCGGTGTGCCCTGCGCGTTCGCGCACGCCGCCGTCGACCGCGCGCAGCGGGATGACGTGGCCCGGGCGGATGAGCCGGTCGGGGGTCGACGTGCGATCGGCGAGCAC
Organism: Agromyces cerinus; assembly: GCF_016907835.1. Taxonomy (NCBI): domain Bacteria; kingdom Bacillati; phylum Actinomycetota; class Actinomycetes; order Micrococcales; family Microbacteriaceae; genus Agromyces; species Agromyces cerinus. The sequence goes on from NZ_JAFBCT010000001.1 coordinate 724,568, forward strand.
GCGCAGGGTGTGGGCGCGGTCGGAGGCCGAGATGCCGGTCGACGTGCGATCGGCGGCGTCGACGGTGATCGTGTAGGCCGTGCCGCGCACGTCTTCGCTGCGTTCGGTCATGAGCGGCAGTGCGAGGCGGTCGGCAAGCTCGTTGGGCATCGGCGCGCAGAGGTAGCCGCTCGTGTTGCGCACCATCCAGGCGATCCACTCCTGCGTCGCGAACTCGGCGGCCATGATGGCGTCGCCCTCGTTCTCGCGAGCCTCGTCGTCGGCCACGATCACGGGCTTTCCGGCGCGGAGGGCTTCGAGCACCTCGGGCATCGTGGCGAGGCTCATGCGGCTCCTCCGGTCGTCGGTTGCGGTTCGGTGAACTGGGGCGCCGCCGGTTGGGGCGCCGACGGCTGCTGCGAGAGCGGCGCCGCCTGGAACCCGATGACCGAGTTCGGGCGCGCTTCGGGCTCGGCGTTCCAGCCGGGGGCGAATCGGAGCATCCGTGCGACCTGTCGCGCGACGATGTCGGTCTCGATGTTCACCCGGTCGCCGGCCCGGCGCTCGCCGAGCGTCGTCGCCGTGAGCGTCTCGGGGATGAGGGAGACCTCGAACCACGAGCCGCCAGGCTCGTCGCCGACGGCGCTGACCGTGAGGGAGACGCCGTCGACGGCGATCGAGCCCTTGTCGACCACGAGCGGTGCGTGCGCCGGGTCGAGCGAGAATCGCACGACCCGCCACGCCTCGCCCGGGCGGACCTCGAGCACCTCTGCGGTGCCGTCGATGTGGCCCTGCACGATGTGCCCGCCGAGGCGGTCGCCGACCCGTGCGGCTCGTTCGAGGTTCACGGCGAGCCCCTCGCGAGCGGCGTCGAGCGTCGACATCGCGAGCGTCTGGGCCATGACGTCGGCCGTGAAGCGCTCGGCGTCGAATTCGACGACGGTCAGGCACACGCCCGACACGGCGATCGAGTCGCCGTGCGCGACGCCCTCGACGGCGAGCGGGCCGCGCACCGTGAGCCGCGCGGCGTCGGCGGTGCGCTCGATGCGCTCGATCGTGCCGAGCTCCTCGATGATTCCGGTGAACATGTCAGTTCCCTTCCGTGGGCTTGGGTCTGGCGACGAGCAGCACGTCGTCGCCGAGCCGTTCGATGACGGCGAAGTCGAAGCGGAACGCCGCGTCGATCGTCGGAACGCCGAGCTCGCCGAGGGCGAGGCGCGGGCCGCCGAGCAGCGCGGGCGCGAGGTAGACGAGCAGCTCGTCGACGAGTCCGGCAGCGATGAACGCGCTCGCGAGCGTCGGGCCGCCTTCGATGAACAGCGAGCGGATGCCGCGGCGCGCGAGCTCGGCGAGGTCGGCGTGCAGATCGGCGCCCTCGAAGAACAGGGGTGCGTGCGGGTGGCGGGTGATCGCGGCATCCGACGGCACGGCGCGCCGACCGAAGACCACGGGCACGGGCTGGGCGTCGAAGAACTCGCCGCCCGGCGTGCGCGCGGTGAGCGACGGGTCGTCGGCGAAGACGGTGCCGGTGCCGACGGCGATCGCATCGGCGGCCGAGCGGCGTCGATGCACGTCGTCGCGGGCTTCGGCCCCGGTGATCCACTGGCTCGTGCCGTCGGCCGCTGCGGCCCTGCCATCGAGGGTCGACGCCCACTTCACGGTGACGTGCGGCCGGCGGTTGCGGGCGGCGAAGAGCCAGTCGTCGAGCATCGCCTCGACCTCGTCGGCGAGCACGCCGGGCGTGACCTCGACGCCGGCGTCGCGCAGCCGGTCGGCACCGCCCGACGAGTGGTCGCCAGGGTCTGCGACGGCGTACACGACGCGGCCGATGCCGGCATCGATGAGCGCGACGGCGCACGGGCCGGTGCGCCCGGTGTGGTTGCACGGCTCGAGGGTCACGACCGCGGTCGCGCCGCGAGCGGCGCCGGGTTCGAGCTTCGCGAGCGCGTCGACCTCGGCGTGGGCGGTGCCGGCGCCGCGGTGCCAGCCCTCGGCGAGGACTTCGCCTGCGGGGGAGAGGATGACGCAGCCGACGCGCGGGTTCACGCCCCGCGCCGGGCCGCGAACGGCGAGCTCGAGCGCGCGGCGCATCGCCGCGGCATCCGCTGCCTGCTGCTCGTCCGCACTCATCCGCGATCCTGTCTCAGGGCTCCGGGGTGCTGGGCGGCGCCGACGCTCGTCGACGACCTTCGTCGGCGGCGCGAAAGCGCTGCCGACACGTGCCCCTCCCATCCGGACTTTCACCGTCGGTACCGGAATTCCACCGGTTCGACCACGGGTGCGGGGCCTCTCGGCCTCGCGCTCGCAGTTCGCGGACTGTCACCGCCGGTTCGGACTTACACCGACCCCGGAGCACGTTTCTGTGTTCGATTCTAGGTCAACGCCTGCGGCGCGCCGCTATTCCCGGTCTTCGGACGACTCGCGGTCGCTCGGAGACTCGACGAGTGCTCGCGCCGTGCCCTCGTCGACGATGAGGTCGGTGATGAGTCCGGCGGCGAGGGCGCCGCGCAGGCTCGCGAGCTTCGCGCGGCCCGAGACGACGCAGATGCGGCGGGGTGCGCGTCGCAGCACCGAGAAGTCGGGGCCGGTGGCGCGCTCGTTCAGCGAGATGCCGTCGGTCGAGCCGTCGGCACGGTAGAACACCGTGGCGACGTCGCCGACGGCGCCCTCGCGGGAGAGGCCCTCGTAGTCGGCCCGCTCGAGGTAGCCGCCCTGGTAGACGTGGCTCGGAACCTCGGCGAAGGGGGAGCCGACGCCGAAGAGCGCGACGTCCATGCGCTCCTGCAGGTCGAGGAGGCGGCGGGTGCTGCGCTCGCGCCAGAAGGCGCGTCGGGTCTCGGGGTCGTCGAAGAAGGCGGGCACGGGGAACTGCTGCACCCGGGCGCCGAACGCGTCGCCGAAGCGGCGCAGCAGCTCGCTCGCGTAGACGATGCCGGTCGTGCGGCCGTTGCCGGCGCCGTTCAGCTGCACGACCTCGGTGTTGTGGGTGGCCTTGGGCACGAGGTGCCGGCTCATCGCGCTCATCGTCGAACCCCACGCGATGCCGATCGTCTGGTTCGAATCGACGAATCGACCGAGAATTCGTGCAGCCGAGAGGGCGACGCGGTCGAGTCGGTCGACGTCGCTCGCGTGATCGGGCACCGGAATCACGTGCGCGCCGACCGCGAAGCGCTCGAGGATCTCCTGCTCGATGCGGCTCGGCAGGTCGAGCGGGGAGTGGATCGAGATCTCGACGAGGCCACTGGCCCTGGCGTGGCTCAACAGGCGCGAGACCGAGGATCGCGAGGTGTGCAGCTCGTGCGCGATGGCATCCATCGTGAGGTCCTGCATGTAGTAGAGGTGGGCCGCGCGCAGTGCGTCGCGCGTCTTGCCGGGCACCGCCTCGGTGCCGTCCTCGACGGGAAGAGTCGACTGGTCATTCATCCTGGCCATCCTTGCACGTTTGTTCACTCGGCTTGCAAGTTCGTTCCGCCGTGTTCACGATGTATTCATCCACACCAGGCATGCTCATGCAAGCCGCCGTTCCACACCCGAGAGGACAGCGATGTCTCCGCAGCAGACGATCCCCACCACGCCCCGCCCCGGTTCCGGTGGCGAGCGAGCGGATGTCGCGGCCATCCGAACCCGGCCGCAGGCCTCCGTGCTCGTCATCGGCGCCGGCATCAACGGCATCGCGACGTTCCGCGACCTCGCCCTGCAGGGTGTCGACGTCATGCTCGTCGAGCGGGGCGACTTCGTCTCCGGGGCATCCGCCGCCTCGTCGCACATGATCCACGGCGGCATCCGCTACCTCGAGAACGGCGAGTTCCGGCTCGTGAAGGAGTCGGTGACCGAGCGCAACGCACTCATCCGCATCGCCCCCCACTACGTGAAGCCGCTCGAGACGACGGTGCCGATCTTCTCGACCTTCTCGGGCATCCTCTCGGCGCCCATGCGCTTCCTCACCCACAAGTCGGGCAAGCCCACCGAGCGCGGCGCGGCGCTCATCAAGACCGGCCTCACGATCTACGACGCGTTCTCGCGCGACGGCGGTTCGGTGCCGCGGCACCGCTTCCACGGCCGCAAGCGCTCGCTCGCCGAGCTGCCCGCACTGAACCCCGGCATCAAGTACACGGCCACCTACTACGACGCGAGCATGCACGACCCCGAGCGGCTCGCGCTCGACGTGCTCTTCGACGGACTCGCCGCCGGTGAGCACGCCCGCGCCGCGAACTACCTCGAGGCCGTCGGCATGGGCGCAGAGGGTGTGCGCCTGCGCGACACCCTCACGGGCGCGGAGTTCGACGTCGCCGCCGACGTCGTCGTGAACACCTCCGGACCGTGGACCGACCTCACGAACGAAGGGCTCGGTCGCCCCACCGCATTCATGGGCGGCACCAAAGGCTCGCACATCGTGCTCGACAACGACGACCTCCTCGCCGCGACCGGCGGCCGCGAGATCTTCTTCGAGCACGAAGACGGCCGCATCGTGCTGATCTACCCGCTGAAGGGCAAGGTCATGGTCGGCACGACCGACCTCGAGCACGACATGCGCGAGCCCGCCGTCTGCACCGAGGCCGAGGTCGACTACTTCTTCGAACTCATCGCGCACGTTTTCCCAACGGTCCCCGTCGACCGCTCGCAGATCGTCTACCGCTTCTCTGGCGTGCGCCCGCTGCCCCGGCACGACGACGAGGCACCGGGCTTCGTCTCCCGCGACTACCGCATCGAGCGAGCGGATGTCCCGGAGCGCCCGGGCACGACGCTCCTGAGCCTCGTCGGCGGCAAGTGGACCACGTTCCGCGCCCTCGCCGAGCACCTCTCCGACGAGGTGCTGGCACTCCTCGGCCGCGAACGCACCCGGTCGACGGCAGGCCTCGCGATCGGCGGCGGCGCCGGCTACCCGGCCACCGACGACGCGCGACGCGTCTGGACCGTCACCCACGGCGACGAGATCGGGCGTCTCCGCGCCGAGGAGCTGCTCGAGCGCTACGGCACCCGCGCCGAGGCCTTCATCGCCTCGACCGAGGGCGAACGCGACGAACCGCTCGCCCACCACACGGGCTACAGCCGGCGCGAGATCGCCTGGCTCGCCCGCACCGAGCGGGTCGTGCACCTCTCCGACGTGGTGCTCCGCCGCACCAGCATCGCCTTCACGGGTGCGCTCACCGCCCCGCTCCTCGACGAACTCGCCGAGGTCGTCGGCGCCGAGCTGGGCTGGGACTTCGAGCGTCGCGCCGTCGAGATGGCGACCACGAGGGAGCTGCTCGCCGAGCGTCACGGCGTCGAGCTGGAGGCATCCGCCACCCTCGTCTGACCTGCTGCGGGTTGAGCCCGTCGAAACCCAGTTCGTCGCTGTCGATTCGGAGGTTTCGACAGGCTCAACCCGCACAGGACGCCGCGCGCAATCTGCACGGATGTGCACCGGAATCCGCATGATTCGGGCTGAAACGCCCGATACCTTCGACGGAGCCTCCCGGTCGACGGTCGTCCAGGCGGCCGGCACCACACCTCAAGAAAGAAGGTCAATGTGGACAATCTCGGAATCGTGTTCCTGTCCGAACTCGTCGGCACGGCGATGCTCGTGCTCCTCGGCTGCGGCGTCGTCGCGAACGTCATCCTGGCGAAGACCAAGGGCTTCGGCGGCGGCACCCTCATGATCAACTTCGGCTGGGGCCTCGCGGTCTTCGCCGGTGTCATCGTGTCGTACGCCTCGGGCGCGCAGCTGAACCCCGCCGTCACCGTGGGCCTCGTCGCCAACGGTGCGACCGAGTTCGGCAACGCGGCATTCGGCACCCTCGTGCCGGTCGGCATCGTCTCGGTGCTCACCTACATCGCCGCGCAGCTGATCGGTGCCTTCCTCGGTGCGATCGTCTGCTGGCTCGCCTACAAGCAGCACTTCGACGCCGAGCCCGACGCCGGCGCCAAGCTCGGCGTCTTCTCGACGGGCCCCGCGATCCGCTCCTACGGCTGGAACCTCGTCACCGAGTTCATCGGCACCTTCGTGCTGGTCTTCGTGGTCATCGGCTTCGGCGGCGGTCGCCAGGGCGACGGTGGCATGGCAGCACTCGGTGCGCTGCCCGTGGCGCTCCTCGTGATCGGCATCGGCGCCTCGCTCGGCGGCCCGACCGGCTACGCGATCAACCCCGCCCGTGACCTCGGCCCGCGCATCGCACACGCCCTCCTCCCCATCAAGGGCAAGGGCGGCAGCGACTGGTCCTACTCGTGGGTGCCCGTCGTGGGCCCGCTCCTCGGCGGCGTCGCAGCAGGCCTGGCGGCGATCCCGCTGCTTCCGCTGCTCGGCTGACCCGCTCACCTCATCCATTCGTTTCACTGACAGCAACGGAGTTCTCAGATGGCCGACTACATCCTCGCGATCGACCAGGGCACGACCTCGTCGCGCGCGATCATCTTCGACAAGGCCGGATCGATCGTCTCGACCGGGCAGCTCGAGCACGAGCAGATCTTCCCCAAGGCGGGCTGGGTCGAGCACGACCCCACCGAGATCTGGCACAACACGGGCGAGGTGATCGGACAGGCCCTCGGCAAGGCGAAGCTCACCCGGCACGACATCGCCGCCGTGGGCATCACCAACCAGCGCGAGACCGCCGTCGTGTGGGACAAGACCACCGGCATGCCGGTCTACAACGCGATCGTCTGGCAGGACACGCGCACCCAGCCGATCGTGGATCGGCTCGCGGCCGACGGCGGCGTGGAGCGGTTCAAGCAGCAGGTCGGCCTGCCGCTGGCGACGTACTTCTCGGGCACGAAGATCGTCTGGATCCTCGAGAACGTGCCCGGCGCACGTGAGAAGGCCGAGGCGGGCGACCTGCTGTTCGGCACGACCGACACCTGGGTGCTGTGGAACCTCACGGGCGGCGTCGACGGCGGTGTGCACGCGACCGACGTCACGAACGCCTCGCGCACGATGTTCATGGACCTCGAGACCCTCGCCTGGGACGACGACATCCTCGCCGCGTTCGGCGTGCCGAAGTCGATGCTGCCCGAGATCAAGTCGTCCTCCGAGGTATACGGCATCGCGAACGAGCACTCGCTGCTGCGGGAGACCCCCATCTCGGGCATCCTCGGCGACCAGCAGGCCGCGACCTTCGGCCAGGCCGCGTTCGAGACCGGCGAGGCGAAGAACACCTACGGCACGGGCAACTTCCTGATCTTCAACACGGGTGAGGAGATCGTCCACTCGAAGAACGGACTGCTCACCACCGTCGGCTTCAAGCTCGGCGACCAGCCGGTGCACTACGCCCTCGAGGGTTCGATCGCGGTCACGGGTTCGCTCATCCAGTGGCTCCGCGACAACGTCGGCCTCATCTCCTCGGCGGCCGAGGTCGAAGAGCTCGCGAAGTCGGTGGAGGACAACGGCGGCGCGTACTTCGTGCCCGCCTTCTCCGGCCTGTTCGCGCCGTACTGGCGCCCCGACGCGCGCGGCGCGCTCGTCGGCCTCACCCGCTACGTGAACAAGGGCCACATCGCCCGTGCCGCGCTCGAGGCCATCGCGTTCCAGACGCGCGACGTCATCGAGGCCGTGAACGCCGACGCCGGCGTGGACCTCACCGAGCTCCGCGTCGACGGCGGGGCGACTGCCAACGACACGCTGCTGCAGTTCCAGGCCGACATCCTCGGCGTGCCCGTCGTGCGCCCGGTCGTCGCAGAGACGACGGCGCTCGGCGCCGCGTACGCCGCAGGTCTCGCGGTCGGCTTCTGGTCGAGCCTCGACGAACTTCGTGCCAACTGGCAGGAGGACAAGCGCTGGACCCCGTCGATGGACGAGGCCGAGCGCGCGCGCCTCGACCGCAACTGGAAGAAGGCCGTCTCCAAGACCCTCGACTGGGTCGACGAAGACGTCGTCTGATCGTCGGCCGTGCGTCTGCACGCTGGGGGCGAGCAGACACACGGCGACGTGATGACGGGGTGATCGGCCGGGCCGAAGGTACGGTTGAAGGGCAGGGCCGGGCGCATGGGGGTGCGCCCGGCCTTCTGCCGTCTCGTCCGCCGGTACCGCTGCCGAGCGAGTCCGCTCGGAATCCCGTCAGTCGGCGAGGCGCGGTGCGAGCAGCGCCGGCAGTTCGGCGAGCGAGGAGATCTCGAGCACAGCGGATGCTGCGGCGCCCGTCGTCTGCACATCGCCGCTGCGGTTCAGCCACACGCCGATGAGACCGGCGTCTACCGCACCGACCGCGTCGGTCTCGAAGCGGTCGCCGATGTAGGCGGCTGCGCGCACCGGGGCATCGACGGCGAAGCGCTCGAGGGCGATGCGGAAGATCTCGGAATCGGGCTTCGTCACACCGACGTCGCCCGACGCGATGACGTGCTCGAAGCGATCGCGGATGCCGAGTCGCTCGAGCTTGGCGAGCTGGAAGTCGAGTTCGCCGTTGGTGATGATGCCGAACCGCGCATCCGGCAGCACCCGCGCGAGTGCGTCGAGCGCAGGCAGTGCGTCGTCGTGCAGCGACCACGACGCCCGGTAGCGCTCGAAGTAGCGGTCGAACCAGGCGCCGGCCGCGAGCTCGTCGAGCTCGTCGCCGTGCGCGATGGCGAAGTCGCGGGCGCGTGCCCTGCGCTGGCCCTCGAAGGTCAGCAGGCCCGCGAGATACGAGTGGTAGTGCCGCTCTTCGAGGTCGTGCCAGAGACTCGACGCCGCAGTCTGATCGCCCTCGTATGCCAACTCGCGCATGTGCAGGGCGATGCCGGCACGCACTGCCGCGCGGTGCGCCATGAGGGTGTCGTCGAGGTCGAACAGGACGACGGGAGCGGGCGAACCGGCGCGAGCGGAAGTGCTCATGCGGTACCCCCGAGGATCGGCTCCCAGCTCGCGTACGCAGTGGATTCGACCTCCGCCCGGCGTTCGGCATGCCACGCCGGGAGGGTGCGCCCGTCGCGGCCCGGAACGGTGGCGATGCGCGGAGTGGTGCGCCGGAAGCCCGCGGCACGCGCGACATGGGCGGACGCCCGATTGCCTTCGTTCGCACGCCAGAGCACGGACTCGGCATCGGGGATGCCGCCGCCGAGCGTCCAGTCGCACACCGCGCTCACGGCTTCGGCCATGAGCGCCTCGCCTCGATGCTCCGCACCGAGCCAGAACCCGATCTCGTTGCCCCGACGGAGTCCGACGACGCCGAGCAGCGGTGCGCCGCCGGCGCGCCGGATCGCCCAGGTCAGCTCGTCACCGGAGCGCCACGCGACCGGCACATACTCCGTGAGGAATGCGCGCGCGTGGTCGACGGTGTAGGGCCAGGGCGTCGTGAGGTACTTGAGGAACAACGGGTCGGCGCAGTAGTGCGCCACGAGTTCGGTATCGGCTTCGACGGGCAGGTCGAGCACGAGCCGTTCGGTGCGGAGCACGACGGGCTGCATGGTCAGCGCGCGCGCCGGAGGAAGCCGATGCGGTCGTAGACCGTCGCGAGGGTGGCCTCGGCGACCGAGCTCGCCCGGTCGGCGTTGATGGCGAGCAGGCGGTCGAGCTCGGCGGGGTCGTCGAGCAGTTCGAGCGTTCGTGCACGGATCGGCTCGAAGACGCTCACGACGACCTCGGCGAGCGCCTTCTTGAAGTCTCCGTAGCCGCGGCCCGCGAATTCCTGCTCGATGTCGGCGATGGTGCGGCCCGACAGCACGGAGAAGATGGTGAGCAGGTTCGAGACTCCGGGCTTGTGCTCTCGGTCGAAGCGCACCTCGCCGTCGGTGTCGGTCACCGCGCGCATGATCTTCTTCGCGGTGACCGAGGGCTCGTCGAGGAGCCACAGGATGCCCGCCGCGGTGTCGCCCGACTTCGACATCTTCGACGTCGGGTTCTGCAGGTCGTAGATGCGGGCGGTTTCCCGCTGGATGGCGGGCTCGGGCAGCACGAAGGTGTCGGCTCCGAATCGCGCGTTGAACCTCGTGGCGAGATCGCGCGTGAGTTCGACGTGCTGCTTCTGGTCGTCGCCGACCGGCACGATCTCGGTCTGGTAGAGCAGGATGTCGGCGGCCATGAGCACGGGGTAGGCGAAGAGGCCGACGCTCGTGGCGTCTGCGCCCTGCTTCTGCGACTTGTCCTTGAACTGCGTCATGCGCCCGGCCTCGCCGAAGCCGGTGATGGTGTTGAGCACCCACGCGAGTTCGGCGTGCGCCGGCACGTGCGACTGCACGTAGAGCGTCGAACTCGAGGGGTCGATGCCCGCCGCGATGTACTGCGCTGCCGTGCGGCGGGTCTTCTCGCGGAGCTCGGCGGGGTCTTGCGCCACGGTGATGGCGTGCATGTCGACGACCGAGAAGAACGCGTCGTGCGTCGACTGCAGCTCCTTCCACTGCAGGAGCGCGCCGATGTAGTTGCCGGCGTGGAGCGAGTCTGCGGAGGGCTGCATGCCCGAGTAGAGGCGGGGCTTCTGCGTCATGGGGGATTCCTTCGAAGTGTGCGGCCGCAGAGCGGCGGGTCAGATGGCGTAGTCGACGACCACGGGAGCGTGGTCGGACCATCGCGTGTCCCAGGAGTCGGCGCGATCGATGACGTAGGCGACCGCAGCGTCGGCCAGAGCGGGAGTCGCGAGCTGGTAGTCGATGCGCCATCCGGTGTCGGTGTCGAACGCCTTGCCGCGCTGCGACCACCACGTGTAGGGACCGTCGACCTCGCCGGCGAAGCGGCGGCCGAGGTCGATCCAGCCGAGCCCGGCGCCCGCGTTGTAGTCGTCGTCGCCCTCTGCGCCGACGAAACGGTCGAAGTACGCGCGCTCTTCGGGCAGGAAGCCGGCGCGCTTCACGTTGCCCTTCCAGTTCTTGATGTCGAGCGTGCGGTGGCCGACGTTCAGGTCGCCCACGATCACGGCGAGCTCGGAGTGGGCCGCGAGCCGCGGCATCCGCTCGACCATCGCGTCGAGGAACTTGTACTTCTCGACCTGCTTCGGGGTGTCGACCACGCCGGAGTGCACGTACGCCGAGACGACGGTGACGATGCGGTCGCCGACCTCGTAGTCGGCCTCGAGCCAGCGGCCGGCGCTGTCGAAGTCGGCCGCGCCGAGCTCGACGCGGTGGATGCTCGCGCGGTTGCGGCTCGCGATCGCGACCCCCGCGCGCCCCTTGGCGGTGGCGGGGTCGTGCAGGATGTCCCACTCGTCGCCGAGGAGGCCCTGCAGGTCTTCGGTGGAGGCGCGCACCTCTTGCATGGCGAGGATGTCGACGTCGCGCGCCGCGAGCCACTCACCCATGCCCTTGCGGAATGCCGCGCGCACTCCGTTGACGTTGACGCTGGCCAGACGGAGGGGCTTCGCAGAGGGCATGGATCGATCCTACGGGAGCCCTCGGACGTCGCTACGCCGCCCTGCATCGACCTCAGACGTGGCCTCGCCGCGCGGTCGGCGGCGCCGCGGCCTCGAGGTCGGTGAGTTCCAGTTCGGCCTTGGCGAGGCGCCGCTTGGCCGGGATCCGCCCGAACCAGTTCGCGGTGTCGAGCTCGTGCCTCGCCTCGCGCACACGAACCTGCGCGGCCGTCACGAGCGCGCGCTGCTCCCGGTCGCGCGCTTCGGCGGCGAGCTGCTCGGGGGTCACCATGCGGAGCGTCTCATGGGCGTCGGATGCCTCGACGGCGATCCAGCTCGCGGCGACGAGGATGACGATGCTCGTGAGCCGGAACCACAGCAGCAGACCGATGAACACGGTGAAGGTCGCGAGCAGCGGGTTCGTGCTGGAACGCGAGAGCAGGGCGCCGCCGATCACCTGCAGCACCGAGATCGCGGCGGAGCCGAGCAGGGAGCCGACCCACATGCGGTGCCACGGCATCGCGGCTCCCGACAGGAACCGGAACATCACGGCGAGGGCGAGGGTGTCGATGACGAAGACGACGAGCAACGACCCGCCCTGCACGAGGAACCCGTACCAGCCCGAGTCGTCCGAGAGCCCGAGCAGTTGCACCAACCAGCCCAGGAAGGATGTGGTCGCGACGGAGAGCACGGTCGCGAGCAGGAGGATCGCGCCGAAGCCGAACCCGGCGAGGAAGTCGCGCGCCTTGAGGAAGACGTAGGCGCGGCGGTCCTTCGGCAGGCCGAAGATGCTGCGCACCGCCATGCGCGAGTAGGTGATCCATCCGATCGCCGTCCAGATGAATCCCGCCAGCGCCACGGCGCCGGTCCAGCCGAAGAGGCTCGTGCTGGACGCCGCGATCTGCTCGAGCTCCTCGGTCGGGATGACGCCTTCGTCGCCGATGAGGCCCGGCGCGTAGGTGTTGAGGAGGGCGACGAAGGCGTTGAGGGTCGCGTCGTTGCTCGTGAGCCAGATGCCGAAGACCGCGAAGGCCACGTAGACCGCGGCGAAGATCGCGAAGAGCGCCTGGTAGCTCATGCCGGAGGAGAGGATGAAGCCGTTGCGGTCGAGGAAGTGCCGCCAGACGCGCACCGGGAAGAGGGCGAGTGTCTGCTGCGTGAGGGTGCTGACCTTGCTGATCGGTTGCTCGAAGCGGTTCCGGATCGGCTGGCTCAACGCGTCGAAGCGCTCCCTCGCCGAGGGGGAGTGATCGTCGAGGCCGAGCGGGTCCCGACCGGCGCGTTCGTCGAACGTCTCCTCCTGATGTGGGGTACCCGACCCGCGCTCGCTCACGCTCCAACCCTAGCGACGGCGGGCGATCCGGAGTGCCGCTTCGGGCCTGCGATCGCCGGTGACGCGCGGGGTCGGCTGTCCCCCGCCTTCGGGGGACATTTCATGAGGAATCCTTGAATTTGCTGAGTGGTGCGCGGAGACTGGAGCAGCTGACCCATACCCGAGACAGCGCTTCATCAGTGAAGTCTGGAGTCCGCCATGTACTCGAACCGTGCTCCCGCGCGCGAGACCACTCGCGCCAGCCGTCGATCGATGCGTGCCACAGAGCCGCCGCCCGGATGGCCGGGGGGTGCTCGGCTCATCCTCTCGTCGATCGTCATCGGGGGGCTGGTGTTGCTCGGTGTGCCCTCGATGGCGGTGGCCGACGACGCGGTCCCGCCCGCGGATGCGGCCGTCGCCGAGGCGTCCGCCCCCGAAGCCGAGCCGGCGCCCGCAGCTGAGCCGGTCGAGGCTCCCGCTGCCGAACCCGAGCCGGTCGTGGAGCCCGAGCCCGCGCCGGCCGCCGAACCCGAGCCCGCCCCGCCGGCCGAACCTGCGGCGCCCGAGAGCGCTGCCGCGCCGGAGGCATCGAGCGAGACCGTCGCAGAGGTGCCCGCCGAGGCGCCGGCGGAAGCCCGCGTCATGGCGGCCGGTGACGGTGGGCCTCCGGTGACGACGATTCCCGAGTGGAACGATCACGTCGACATCTGCCACGCGACCGCAAGCGAGACGAACCCGTATGTCGCGATCAGCCCGAGCGTCCGCTCGATCATCGATCCGAACGGCGATCCCGACGATCCGACCGACCCGTCGCACGCGCACTCCGAGCACCAGGACTTCGGCGACATCATCCCGGAGTTCGACTACTTCGATGCAGAGGGAGTGGAGCATCACTTCCCGGGGCTGAACCTCGAACTGCTGCCGATCTTCGAGAACGACTGCGAGATCCCGCAGCCGTCGATGCAGCTCTCGGTGGTGCCGTGCCCGCCGGAGGGCGCTGCGACACGAATTCTCCACGTCACGGCCTCCGACGTCGTGATCAGCTTCGACTACGAGTTGACGGTCTACGTGGCCGGCACTGACGAGGTCGTCGCCGAGCTCAGCTTCGAGGCTGCCACCGGTACGTTCGACGGCGACTTCGAACCCCTGCCGCCGGGTACGTACGACGTGGTGCTCCATCGCGTCGGCGCCGACCCGTCGACGGACCGCACCGCCACCGTCGAGCTGGGCACCTGCCCGACCCCGCCGGAGCCCGGTTGGGAGCTCATGAAGAGCTCCGATCCGGCCGACGGTGAGACGGTCGAGGCCGGCGACACGATCACGTACTACCTCGACGCGGAGAACACCTCCGAGGTGACGGTCGAAGGCGCGCAGGCGTTCGACGACATCACCGACGTGCTCGACAACGCGACCCTCCTCGAGCTCGGTCCGGGTCTCGTCCAGGACGGCAACACGCTCACCTGGTCCGTGCCGACGCTCGAACCCGGCGAGTCCGCCCAGACCTGGTACACCGTGCAGGTCGGTGAGGACGTCGTCGGCGAGCTGCTGCACAACGTGGTCGAGCCGTCCGAGGGCGGCGAGTGCCCGACGTCCGAGGACGACAACGGCTCGTGCGTCGTCGACCATCCCGTGAAGTCGATCGGCCTGGACGGCATGGCGCAGTGCGTGAACGACACCCCGTGGTTCATGTACGCGATCACCCCGTACGGCATCGAGGACACCGGTGACAACCCGATCTCGCTGATCTGGTGGACCCCGGCGGCATTCGCCGACCGTGACCCGTCGATCGCGGCCGACGACGTCGCCGCCCTCCTGGCGGACGGCGCCTCCCAGGTCGACGCGATCCCGTACCCGGCAGGGTGGGTGAGCGGTGACACCATCTCGGGTCAGCAGCTCTGGCCCGGCGCCGAGGTCGACGCCGAGGGCAACCCGACCGCATGGCCCGGATGGACCCAGCAGGCCGACGGCACCTGGGTGCTCGACCCGAGCGCGCCGTTCTACGACCTCCGCAGCGAGGCCGTGGTCGAGATCCGCATCAACCCGTCGAACGACGCGATCGCGGTCTACCCGCCGCCGACGCCGAACTGCAACGCGGCACCGCCGCAGAACCCGCCCGGCAGCACTCCGGCGGGCGAGAACCCGACCGCGCTCGCCGAGTCGGGCAGTGACGCCCTCGCCATGCTGCCAGCAGGTGCGCTGCTCCTGCTGGCCGGTGGCGCGGCGCTCGGATTCGGCGCTCGGCGTCGACTCCTGGCCTGAGGTCGTCGTCGGCCTCGCCGAGATCGAACACAGCGGATGCCGCGGCTCGCGAGAGCCGCGGCATCCGCTGTGTTCGGGGTACACGGCCGGAGCAGCGGCCGTGGGCGGGCGGGTCTTCGGATGCCGCCGCATGGGGCTGTTCGCCGCTGAATACGTGGCATCGACGGGGTGATCGCCCTCGAAGAGGTTGACTGGCGTACCCCACGTTTTGGGGGACACGTATAGCTGAGAAATCCTTGAATTCTGCTGAAGCGTGCGAGCAGACTGGTGCCGCTGACCCGAGATCCGCCCGAGCCGGCCTACCAGCACCCGAACGTGGAGTTCGCCATGCATCGCACACTGCGCACCCGATCCGCCGCCACTTCCGACGACTCGGCGTCGCCGCCGTCCTCTCCGATCCGAGCGCTGCTCGCCGCGGTCACGGTCGGTGCGCTGATCCTCTTCGGCGGCCCGACGCTCGCCGCCGCCGACGAGCTCGCGACACCGCCGGCGGCAGCCGACGAGGCTGCGACGCCGGCGGACGAGCCCGCGGCGACGGAGGCGGAGGAGCCGCCTGCAGAGGAGACGCCGCCGGCTGAAGCGGTCGAACCGCCGGCCGAAGAGCCGGAACCTCCGGCCGAGGAGCCGGCGCCGCCCGCCGAGGAGGCGCCGCCGGCCGAGGAGGCAGCGCCGCCGGGAGAGGAGCCACCGCTCCCGGCAGACGATGCCGCCCAGCAGCAGGCCGCGGCACCCGCGCCCGTCGACTGCATGGCGATCCCGATCGGCAATGACGACCGCAGTGCGCGCGACGCGTGTCTCGCTGAGCAGCAGGCGGGGCTTCGCAGCTTCGCCGCGGCCGCCGATCCGGCGCCGGCCCCCAACCCCGACCTCCCGAACAGCTGCGGGCTCGACTTCGCGCTCGTGCTCGACAAGTCGGGATCGATCGGCGAAGACGGGATGGACGACCTCAAGGCAGCGGCCGACGCGTTCACCGACGCACTGAAGGACACGGGTTCCGAAGTCTCCGTCACCTCGTTCGACCAGGATGCGTCGCTCCTCCTGGGCGCCACAGCGCTCACGACCGCGAACCTCGGCGACATCCAGGACTCCTACGGCGGCCTGATCTCCGAAGGCTGGACGAACTGGAAGCGCGGACTCGAGGTCGGCCACAGCTCGTTCGGAGGGTTCAGCGAACAGCCCGTCGAACTCACCATCGTGATCACCGACGGCAACCCGAACACGGTCGACCCCGACGTGGGTGGTGAATTCCCCGACGGGTCTCCCGATGCGGTGAACCCGGCGATCCTGGAGGCCAACTCGATCAAGGCGGACCCATCGCACGTCTTCGTGGTGGCGGTCGGCCCGAACGTCTCCCTCGCCCCGATCCAGGCGATCTCGGGTTCTGACGAGTTCGACGGCTCGAACATCTCGACCGCCGACTACATGACCTCCGACAACTACGCGAGCCTCGCCGAAGACCTGCAGCTCGTCGCGAAGGCGCTGTGCGCGGGCAACGTGATCATCCACAAGCAGGTCGGCGTCGCCTTCCCCGGCACGCCCGGCGGCGTGGGCTGGGAGTTCTCGACGGCGACCTCGGATGTCGCCCCGACGAGCGACACGACCGACGCGAGCAGCCAGACCGACCCCTTCGCCGTGACGGGCTTCGAGGTCGTGCCGGACCCGCCGGCTCGGCAGGTCACCTTCACGGAGACGCCCAACAACGGGAGCCTCCTGACCGGAGCGATGTGCGGCACCACCTCCGAGATGGGCGACGCGGTCGCCGTGCCGTTCGACCCGGCCGCCCGAACCTTCACCGCCGCCGTCGAGAAGGAGGCGACGACCCATTGCTGGGTGCTGAACACCTTCGCGCCGCGTTGGCTCGGCTGGAAGACGGTCGCCCCGACCGACGGCAGCACCGTCATCCCGGGCCAGGACGTCACCTACACCCTGCACGCGAAGAACGACGGATTCGTGCCGGTGACCGGCGCGACACTGGTCGACGACCTCGGCGACGTGCTCGACGACGCAGCGATGGTGACGCCCATCGCCCCGCCGCTCAGCATCGCCGGCGACGAACTGACGTGGTCGATTCCGACGCTCGCCCCGGGGGAGGAGACGAGCATCTCCTTCACCGTTCGAGTGGATGACGATGCGTTCGATCGGGTGCTCGCGAACGTCGTCACCCCGAGTGACAACGGGCGTTGCCCCGACAGCGTCACGCTCTCCGCCGAGCAAGCGGTGCTCGTCGACGACTGCGTCACCGAGAACCCCACGCCCGACGTGACGATCGACAAGAACGTCGATGAGACGACCCTCGATGTCGTGACCGGCGAGTGGACGATCGGCTACACGCTCGACGTCGAGAACACCGGCGACGTCGACACCGAGTACACCCTGTCGGATGCCACGGAGTTCGGTGACGGCATGACGATCTCGGCGATCGAGTACTGGGAGCCGGGCGAGGACCGTGCCCTCCCGGGACATCCGCTCACCGGCCCGTTCGCTCCGGACGGCGAGTACCTGCTCGCCGAGGACCATCCGCTCGCCGTCGGCGTCACCGACAGCTGGTACGTGCGGATCACCGCGACGATCGATGACGAGGGCGCACCCGAGTACGGCTGCGACGGCGAAGAGGGCGGCGGGTTCTCGAACACCGGCATCGTCACGATCGGCACCGGCGTTCGCGAGGACGAGGCCTGCGACGCCCCCGGGCGCCTGACGCTCATCAAGAACGTCGACAACGAGGCGATCGAGGACATCAACGAGGTCGTCGATCCCGACATCCCGCTCGCCGTGCCGAGCGATTGGCTGCTGAAGGCGGCGGGGCCCGTCACGGTCGAGGACCCCGGCATGTCCGACCCCGGCAGGACCTACCTCGTTCCCGAGGGCTGGTACGGCCTGAGCGAGCAGCCGAACCCCGATTCCGACAACCCCTACATCGACGACGGCACCTACGTGCCCGGCGAGTGGGAGTGCGACGACGAGAGCCCCGAGCTCGAGAAGCTGCAGGCCGAGGCGGAGGTCTACGTGCCGGCAGGCGGCGACGTCACCTGCAGCATCGAGAACACCGCCGACCCGGCCGACCTCGGCATCGTGAAGGACTACGAGCTGAGCGAGGGCGTCGAGGCGATCGACAACTTCGATCCCGATGGCGACCCGGCGGACTCGGACTTCTGGTTCACCCTCACGGTGACGAACCACGGACCCGACGTTCCCGGCGCCATGGTGACCGACACCCTGCCCGACACGCTCGAGGTGCTCAGTGCCATCGAGATCACCCCGGCTGATCCCAACTGGGATGCGTCGTTCACGGGCAACGAGTTCACCGCGGTCTACGACGGCACCTACGCCGCCGGATCCGAGACGGTGTTCCGGTTCCAGGTGCGGTTCCTCGGAGAGCCGATCGGGCCGTTGCCCGAGAACCCCGAGGTGCCGCCGGAGCCCGTGCCCGCCGAGCCCGTCGTGAACGAGGCGTGCGTGGAGATCGTCGTGCCCGAGCCTCCGGTCGAGGTCGACAGCGCCGCGCTCGCCGTGGTCGACGTCCCGTCGCTGCCCACCAGCGACCTGAACCCCGGCAACGACTGCGACGACACCACGGTGCCGACGAAGGCGATGCAGGCGAACGCGTACGTGCAGTGCATCAACGATGTGCCGTGGCTGTACCACAACGTCATGACGGCCGGTCCCGTCACCCCCTCCGACATCACCGTCACGTGGACGCCCGACCCGGTGTTCTACCCCGACGCGGTGCCGGTCGTGACGATCATCCCGTGGGAGGAGCGCAACGGCCGCGTGCTGTGGCCGTACGGCGAGGTGAACGACGAGGGCATCTCGATCGCCTGGCCCGGATGGCGCCTGGCCGAACCGGGAGACGTCGTCGGCGAGGGCACGATCGTGGACTCGTGGGAGAACATGGTGAAGGACTCGTCGCTTCCGAGCTACGCGTTCGCCGACCAGCTCCACCCGATGACCATCACGTTCGAGGTCAACCCGAGCCAGTCGGTGCTCGCGGTCTACCCGCAGGCGACACCCGCCTGTGCGGTGACCCGTGAGGCCGGGCCGTTGATCGAGAAGACCTCGAGCGTCACCTCGGTGATGCCCGGCGGAACGTTCGACTACACCCTGTCGATCACCAACCCGGGTCTCGGGGCGACGAAGGCCATGGAGCTCTTCGACGAGATCCCGGCCGATCTCAAGGTGAACTCGATCACCACGCCGCCCGCCCCCGCGTTCCCGCGCTGGGACGACTGCGAGGTGACGGGCGAGGATTCCGCCGGCTACGGCGGCACCCTGCACTGCATCCTGAACGGTCAGATCGGCGGCACGAGGCCGGACGCGCCCGACGTGGTGCTGTCGGTCACGCTGAATCCGAAGTCGACGTCCTCGAGCATCGTCAACACCGGTGAGATCTGCTGGAACGACCTGCCCGACGACGAGACCGCCCCGGCGGCCGACGGAGCGATCCCGCTCGACCCCGCCGAGCAGATCCTCTGCGACGACTCCTCGGTCACCGTGCACGTGCCGCAACCCGGCGGTGCCATCGCGAGCACCGGCTTCGCGGGCGCGCCGTTCATCTGGATCGCCGCGGGCATGCTCCTGGTGGGCGGCATCGCGGTCGCATACGTCGTGATCAGGAGGCGCCGCACCGGGGGAGTGTAGGCGCGCGAGATCAGGCACGCGGATGTCGCGGCTCACGTGAGCCGCGGCATCCGCGTGCCTGCTCGCCGTTGAGCGCGGCCGGCCCCGCCTGCGGAGTTCCCGTTCCACCCCCTGTCCCGGTGCCAGCGCGAGGGTCCCTCGATGCCGACCGCGAACGGCCGGAACCTCAGCGATATTCCGAACACGGCATGTGTCGCGTTCACCCGCGCGCCGTGGCACGACGAGGAGGTGACCTCTTCGTCGCGTGTCCCCCATCCGGGGCGCATGAGCAAATCTCGCGTACCCCGCTTTCGGGTGACAAGTTCGGTGAACTTCCCGATGAATCCGCAATTCCAGACGGACACTGTCCCCCGGATTGGTGTCAAGTGAGCTCTATCGTGTCCCCCATTTCCTCTGCTTGACTCGCCCCGAATGCGCAACAGTCTCGTTCTGCTTCCTCACCCGAGCACAAGAAGGCCAATCATGGACAGCTGGTTCGGCAACACTTCCCACGACGACGTGCGACCCCGCCGGTCGCGTCGACAGCGAGTGGAGACCAGGAAGCGCAGAGCCACCGCGCTCATCGCATCGCTCTCGGTCGGCGCCCTGCTGGCGATCGGGCTGCCGATGACGGCGTTCGCGGAGCAAGCGGTCGAGCCGGCACCGGATGCCGCGACGACGAGCGAGACGCAGGAGGCGGCGTCGGGCGACGAGACGTCGAGCGAGACGCCGTCGAGCGAGGCGCCCGTGAGCGAGGAGCCTGCGAGCGAAGAGCCCGCGACCGAGGAGCCCGCCAAGGCTCCCGTCGAGGAGGCTCCTGCCAAGAAGGCGCCGGCCGACCCGCCCGCTCAGGCTCCGCCGGCCCAGGACCTCAAGGCGCCGACGGACGTCGCCCCGCTGTCGGTCTTCCCGGCCGACACCCCGGACTGTACGACGGCGGGCACCTGCGCCAGCCTCACCATCACCAACGTCGTCTCGGGCGGTTCGGCGACCCCGAGCCAGTGGACCCTGCACGCCGTTCGCTCGAGCAACGCCGACAACTACAACTTCACCTCGGGACAGACCCGCTCGGTGCCGCGTTCCGCGACGTACACCCTCTTCGCCGATGCCGGCCCGGCGAACTACACGCTGACCGACTTCACCTGCACCACGGGTGGCCCCGGCGGCGGCGACCCCTCATGGGATGAAGACGACCGCACGGTCACCTACGGGAGCGGCAACAGCAAGACCGCCGCGTGCACCTTCACGCACACGTACACGGGCCCCGCGACCGTCAACGTCCAGGTGGGCGGCTCGCGCACGGGCATCTCCAGCGTCGGCGGCCTCGGGGGAGTGACCCTGCAGCTCTACACCGACAACAACGGCTCCTTCGGCTCGGTCATCAACCAGCCGTGGGCCACGTGCGTGTCGACCCCCGCAGGCGTCTGCACCTTCTCCGTTCCGAACGCCAACAACTCCAACTTCTGGGTCGCCCAGGCGACACCGGGCGTGCCCGCGAACTGGTTCGCCAACGACACGCTCGCCGTCGGCGAGACCCCCGCATCCGCGCCGTACCGGTTCCGCATCGCAGATGTCGATGCCGGCGAGACGCTCAGCTCCCTGAGCGACTTCATGATCGCGACGGGCAACACCACGAACACCGCGTCGGGCGGCATCTGGCAGAACTCGCTCGCGAACCCGACGCGGGCCCAGCAGTGCGGTGTGCGCATCGCGCTCGTGATCGACCTCTCCGGCTCCGTCGCACCGAACTTCACCGACCTGAAGAACGCGGCCAAGGGATTCGTCACCGCCCTCCAGGGCACTCCCTCGCAGGTCGGCATCTTCACGTTCAACAACGTGGCCCCCGCGACCGCCGGGGCCAACCTCGGCATCACGCCGGTCTCCACGGTTGCCGGCGCGAACACCGTGCGCAACCACATCGACTCGTTCAGCACTCCGACCGAGGCGACGAACTGGGATCGCGGCATCTACCAGGTCGCGGCGAGCGGAACGCAGTACGACATCGCGCTCGTGCTCACCGACGGCAACCCGACGGTCTACGCGAACGACGAGGGCCCTGGCAGCCGCACCCGGTTCCGCGAGGTCGAGAACGGCGTGTTCTCGGCGAACGCGGTGAAGGCGCTCGGCACCCGGGTCATCGCCTTCGGCGTCGGCAGCGGCGTCGGCGGTTCGCCCGACAACCTCGTCGCCATCTCGGGCGACCAGCTGAACTCCGACTACTTCCAGTCGTCGAGCTACGACCAGGCTGGAACGATCCTGCGCAACCTCGCGCTCGGCGCCTGCCAGGGATCCGTCTCGGTCGTCAAGCAGGTCGTCTCGAGCTCGAGCACCGGTGAGCAGAAGACCGGTCAGACCCCCGCCGGCGGGTGGGAGTTCACCGCGGTACCGACCAGCGCAGGCATCACGCCGCCCACCCAGGAGGGCACGACCGCCGTCGGTACCGGCGCGGTCAACCTGCCCCTCACCTTCGCGGGAGGCACGACGAGCGGCACGGTGAAGGTCACCGAGGACCCGCAGGGCCACAGCATCGTGCAGACGGGCGGCAAGAACGCGGTCTGCACCGATCAGGCGACCGGCAACGCCATCACCGTCTCCAACGAGGCCAACGGCTTCTCGATCCCGGTGAGTTCGACGCAAGCGGTCACCTGCAATGTCTGGAACCGTCCGCCATTGCCGCAGTCGAACTTCAGCGTCAACAAGGTCTGGGTCGTCAACGGGACCACGTACCAGCACGGCAACCAGCCGAGCGGGCTCAGCGCCCAGCTGACCGTCGGTGGCGCCAACGCTCCGTGGGTGACCACGCAGGGCCCGCTGCCGGCCAACACCGTCGTCGCGCTCAATGAGACGACGGGCGTGGGAACGCGCGACATGTGCACGATCACCGATCGGAAGGTCACCCTCGCGAACGGCCAGGTGCCCGCCGACGGCTCGCTGCCCTTCAGCCCGACGCTCCAACCCGGCGACAACAGCTACACGATCACGAACACCGTCACCTGCGACACCCAGCTCACGCTGAAGAAGACGGTGACCAACGGCGGCGTCGCCGCGAACACGTGGACCCTCGATGCCGTGGCTCCCGGAGGGGCGCTCGCAGGCCCGAGCGGAACGACGGGAAGCGCCGGCGCTACCGCGCTGGTGACGCCGAACGTGACGTATCCCCTCGCCGAGAGCGGCGACCCGCGCTACGTGCAGACGCTCGGTCAGAACGCCGTGCCGATTCCGGGCTCTACCGGCAGCTGGGACTGCGTGCAGGTCAACGCGCAGGGGGTCGTCGTGCCCGGATTCGCCGACGGCCTGAACGGCGGTGTGACGGTGCCCCTGGGCTTCCGGGTGCAATGCACCGCGGTGAACCAGACCGCCGAGCTCAAGCTGGTCAAGAGCGTCCAGGATCTCGATGGCGCCGATGCCGAACCGGGCGACTGGACTCTCGTCGCCACGCCGGGCGGCTCGACCCCGGGTCTCGGCCCCGTGCAGACGACGAGCGGGAACACCGTGCTCGTCCGACCCGGCACGACGTACACGATCTCCGAGACCGGCGGCCCCGCAGGATACGAGCAGTTGCTCATCCAATGCCAGACCAGCCCGAACGGGGAGTTCGTCACGACGGAGACGATCACGCTGCCCGCGCTCGCACAGGGCACCTGCGTCATCACGAACGCACCCATCCCGCCGCAGCTGAAGCTGACGAAGGTCGTCACCGGCAACGTGGCGCTCCCGAACTCGTGGAACCTCGCGGCCAAGGTCGGCGCCACCATCGTCGCCCAGGGCGACGGCGGCACGGGTGGATTCGTGGATGTGCCCGCCGGTGAGACGATCGCGCTCTCCGAGTCGACGGCACTGCCGAATGCCGACCAGTTCCAGGCCGGCACGTGGCTCTGCTCGAAGAACGGGGGAGCAGCCGTTCCCGGTCCCTCGGTCCCGCCGCTCGCCCCGGGCGACAAGGTCGACTGCACCGTGACGAACACGCTCAAGGCGATCACGCCGACGATCGTCAAGACGGCGGCCGTTCCCACGCCCAACGCCGACGGCGTCAGCTGGGACATCGGCTACGACATCGTCGTGACGAACCCGAGCGCGTTCCAGGACCTGACGTACAGCCTCACCGACACGCTCGACTTCGGGGCGAACGTCACGGTGAACAGCGCGAGCTACCAGCGCACGCTGCCGGCACCGCCGGGCTCACTGACGCCGTGGAACGTCGCGTTCGGCAGCGAGCAGGCCTTCGCCGGTGAGCCGAACCTCGTCAAGGGCACGTCGCACACCTGGCACGTCACCGTCAACGCGACGGTCGCACCGGGCGCCGATTTCAGCGGCACGAGCCCGACTGCGTGCGACGCCGGCACCCCGGGCACGGTCGGGTTCCTGAACACCGCGGTCATGACCGTCGGCGGCGTCACGTACCCCGCTGAGGACTGCTCGCTGCCGGTCAAGCCGACGATCGCCAAGGTCGGCGGCACCGCCGTCGACAACGGCGACGGCACCTGGACGTTGCCGTACACGATCACGGTGACCAACCCTTCGGCCACCACGAGCGCGCAGTACGACCTCGACGACACGCTCGCCTACCCGGCATCCGTGGACGTGCTCGAACGCACGGTCACTCCGCCGGCCGGCGTGACGCTCGTGCCCGGGTGGACCGGCGCAGCCGGGCACACCCTGCTCGCCGACGACGTGACGCTCGCCGGCACCGCCGGGGTCGACACGCACGTCTACACCGTCGCGATCAAGGTCGCGATCGGCGCGGATGCCCCGGCGCTCCTCTGCCCGAACCTCGACAACACCGTGAAGGTGACGGCCGGCAACCAGACCGGCACCGCGACCGGCTGCGTGTCGATCGACAAGCCGACGATCGTGCACGACAAGACGGTCGTGCCGGGCTCGGTGAGCCAGGCCGCCGACGGCACGTGGAGCATCAGTTACGACATCACCGTCAGGAACACCGGCGCGATCGGCGGGGTCTACGACCTCCTCGACGACACCAGGTTCGGCGCGGGCGTCGACACGTCCACCGCGACCTTCACGCTGTCGAAGGACGGCGGGGCAGCCGCACCGTGGGTCGACGGCACGGCACTCGCGGCCGGAACGTACCTCCCGGCCGGCGACCCCGACCCGAGCGATGTCTATCGCATCGCCGTGAGCGGCATCGTGCTGACCGGGCCGACGCTCACGCCCGCCCAGTCGGCCTGCCCGTCGAACGACAACGCGGGCGCATTCAACAACCTGGCGATCCTCACGGTCGCCGGGGTCGACACCCCTGACACCGCCTGCGACGCACCGAGCGTTCCGGAGATCGTGAAGTCGGGGGCGACGTCCTCCCAGCAGCCCGACAGCAGCTGGAACGTGACCTACACCCTGACGGTGTCGAACACGGATCCCGGTTCCAAGCCCTCGTACTACCTGCTGTCCGACGAGCCCGGCTTCCCGGCCGGCGTCGAGTTCAACTCGTACACGATCGACGACGGCGCGACCGAGCCGTACGCGGGCGGCACCATCGAGGTCGTCGGGAACACCGCGATCGCGGCCGGCGCCACGCACGTCTACACGATCGTGCTGAACGTCGACGTGCCGTTCGGCGCAGTGCCCGAAGGCGATCGCGAGTGTGTTCCGACCGTTCCGACCACGGGCAAGGGCTTCTTCAACACGGCCGTGCTCACGAGCGGGAACTTCGTGGTCGACGACAGCGACTGCACCGACATCTCCGACGGCGGCGTGCCGACCGTCGAGAAGGGCGATCCGACGGTCGTCCAGGGCGCCGACGGGGTCTGGACCATCACGTACGACGTCACGGTCACCGGCAACAGCGAGTTCGTGTCGAAATACACCCTCGAAGACACCCTGAGGTTCGGCCCCGAGGTCGACATCCTCACCGCCGAATGGGATGGCGAGACATCCGGCAGCTGGGCGGACCCCGAGGCGAACCCGACGGCGACCCTCGTCCCGTCGCCGCGCACGCTCGGCATCGACGCCGTGGAGGAGTACACCGTCACGGTGACCGCGAAGGTCGACAAGGCGGCGTTCGCCGACCCGACGACCGACACCTGCACCTGGACTCCGGAGGATCCGAACGTCGGATTCCTGAACGAGGTGCGCCTCACATCGGGCAACAGCACGCAGTCGGACACCGGCTGCGGCGTCCCCGCCGAGCCCGAGGTCACCAAGGAGACCACGGGATCGGTCACCAGGGTCGGCGATCACTGGGAGGCGAGCTACACCATCACGGTGACGAACCTCTCGTTCGCTCAGGGCCTCGTCTACGACCTCGATGACACCCCGGACTTCGCCGACGCCGCGACCATCACGGAGCGCACGGTGACGAGCGCCGATGCGACCGTCGACCCGGGCTGGAGCGCTGATCCGCCGACGACCGACTCGATCGTCGCGAACCAGGCCCTCCCGGCCGGCGCGAGCGACGTCTTCACCGTGCTGGTGAAGTTCACGGTCGAGCCCGCCGACAGCGACCCGTCGCTGACGTGCGAGGAGCAGGGCTTGGAGAACACCGCCACGGTCACCTCTGGCGACACCTATACCGACGACGCCTGCTTCGACGTCCCGGTGGTCGTCGTGCTCGAGAAGGTCTGGACCATCAACGGCGGCTCGCCGATCGAATGGGACAGCCCGTCCCTCCCAGACGGCTTCACCGCACAGGCCACGCTCGACGGCCAGGAGGTTCCCTGGAGCAGCGAGCAGGGACCGTACGCCGACGGCGACGAGGTGACGGTCGACGAGTCCGACGTGCTCGTGCCTGAAGGCTGCATCGCGGGCGAGGCGACCGGGCTGGGCGAGCAGACGCTCTCCGGCACGGTGACGACGCTCACGGTGACGAACCCCGTCACCTGCACGCAGACGGTCAACCTCGAGAAGCACGTCGACAACCAGCACGGGGGCGCAGCAGTGCCCGCGGACTGGGCCGTCAGCGGTACGAACGTCGGCGACGACACCGACGCCTTCACCGGTGACGGGACGGCGAGCGGATCCGCGGAACTGGGCGTCGGCTACACGCTCAACGAGGTGAGCACCGTCTACGAGAACGGCACGCAGTACACCGTCTCGTCGACCTGGTCGTGCACCTCGGAGCAGGGAGACGATGCGTTCACCCTCGTGTCCGCACCCGGTTCGACGAGCGCGACCCTCACGGTCACGGAGCTCGGCGCAACGGTCGACTGCGACATCACGAACACGGATGTCGCGCCGAAGCTCACCCTCGTGAAGCAGGTGCTGCCGCTCGAGATCGCGCTGGACTTCCCGCCGACGCTCTGGACCCTCTCCGCTGCCGACGGGGCCAACCCGCCGGCGGTCACGGGCGACGGAACGGCGACGGGAACCGTCGACTCGAACCTCGCCTACACGCTCTCCGAAGCGGCGGACTTCGCCGGCGACGACGAGTTCACGCCCTCACTCTGGAGCTGCGTCTCCACGAACGGCGTCGAGCCGCTCGTGCTCGACGCGGCAGACGGCGACGTCGTGCTGCAGCCCGGGCAGGAGGTGACGTGCGAGATCACGAACACCGCGGCCCCGGCCACGTACCTGCTCGACAAGGAGGTCGTCTCGACCGTTCAGAACGCCGATGGCACCTGGACGATCGACTACAAGATCACCGTCACCGACGAGAGCGTCGTGTCGGCCGTCACCTACGACCTGAGTGATACGCTCGCCGACTTCGGCGAGGGCATCACGGTCTCCGAGGCGACGTGGACGGGCCCGGGCGGGTCGAGCGGCAGCTGGCCGGACCCGGCGGCGGAACCCACGGAGGAGCTCGCGAGCAACGTGATCCTCACCGCGGGCGAGCACACCCACGAGTACTTCGTGACCGTCGATGCGACGGTGACCGAGGACGCGTGGGAGGACGAGACCGTCGAGTGCACCGAGGGCGAGGGCGGCTTCCGCAACACGGCCATCCTGACCGTCGGCGACCTCCCCACGGAGGCGAGTGCCTGCGATGAGCCGGGGCGTGCCACTGCCGAGAAGACGGTCGTCGGTTCCCCGATCGACAACCTCGACGGCACCTGGACGGTGGACTACGAGATCGTCGTCACCGCCGACCCCGACAAGGACCTCATCTACGACCTGAGCGACGAGCCGGCTTTCCCGGCGGGCGCGACGTTCACGGCCACCGCAGAGGACCCCGATGGCGACCCCGTCGCCGGCTGGACCGGGACGGGCGCGAACACGGTGCTCGCCGACGGTCGACCGATCCTCGCGGGGGTCGACCAGACCTGGCACATCCAGGCCGTCGTCGACGTCACGACGATCACCGACATCGACCTCGCGAAGTGCGTCGAGACCGAAAGCGGCCACGGCTTCTTCAACGGGGCGCTCTTCACGAACGGCCAGGTCGAGACGCCGATCAGCGGTTGCGTCGACATCCCGATCGTCGAGGTCGGCATCGTGAAGACCGCGGTGCTGCCCGAAGGCGTCGACGCGGTCGAGGCCGGCACCGAGGAGAACACCTTCAACTGGGTGCTGACGGTGACCAACAACGGCCCGACCTCGGTCGAGGGCGCGGTCGTCACCGACACCCTGCCCGACTCGCTCGAGTTCGATGTCGACGCGATCACCTACGACTCGACGGGCACGTGGACCTTCGTCAAGGACGGCAACACGCTGACCGCGACGAGCGACTCGACGTTCGGGTCGGGACCCATGGCGACGATCACGATCCCCGTGACGTTGAAGGATCCCGCCGTCGGACCGGAGCTGCCGGAGAATCCCGGTGAGGTTCCTCCGCTCGTGCCGGCCGAGAACATCGAGAACACGGCGTGCGTCGAGGTCGACGAGTTCGACATCGATCCCTCCAACGACTGCGACACCGCAGACGTGCCCACCAAGGCCATGCAGGCGAACGCGTACGTGCAGTGCGTGAACGACGTGCCGTACCTGTACCACAACGTGCAGACGACCGGCTCGGTCACTCCGGGTCCGATCACGGTCACGTGGACGCCCGACGCCGGCGTCTACCCCGACGCGACTCCGATCGTCATGGAGATCCCGTGGGAGGAGCGCAACGGTCGCACCCTGTGGCCGTACGGTGTGGTCAACGACGAGGGCATCTCGATCGGATGGCCGGGCTGGCGCCTGATCGAAGAGGGCGACGTCGTCGGTGAGAACGGCATCGTCGACATCTGGGAGAACATGGTGAAGGACTCGAAGCTCGAGAGCTACGCGTTCGCCGACCAGTTCAACCCGATGACGATCACCTTCCAGGTCAACCCGAGCCAGTCGGTGCTCGCGGTCTACCCGCAGGCCACTCCGGCCTGTGAGGTCGAGCGCGATCCGAGCGTCACGATCGAGAAGACGTCGAGCGTGACCGAGGCGAAGCCGGGCAGCTCGTTCGACTACACGCTGTCGGTCACCAACTCGGGGCTCGGCGCGGTCGAGGCCGTGGAGCTGTTCGACGAGATCCCCGGCGACCTCAAGGTCACCGAGATCACGACCGATCCCGCTCCCGCCTTCCCGCGCTGGGACGACTGCGAGGTCACCGGCGAGGATTCGGCCGGCTACGGCGGCACGCTCCACTGCGTGCTGAACGGCATGATCGGCGGCACCGAGCCGGATGCTCCCGACGTGGTGTTGAGCGTGACGCTGAACCCCGCCTCGAAGAAGTCGAGCATCGACAACACCGGTGAGGTCTGCTGGAACGACCTGGTCGATCCGCCGGCGCCGACCGCGGAGGGTGAGGTCGCGCTGTTCTCGGTGATCGACCCCGAGCTGCCGGTGATCTGCGACGACTCGACGGTCACGGTAAAGATCCCGCAGGCGGGCGCCATCGCCTCGACCGGGTTCGCGGGAGCGCCACTCCTGTGGGGCGCGGGCGGTCTGCTCGCCGCCGGTGCGCTCCTGATCGCCGCGATGATGATCCGTCGTCGCCGTGCGGAGGAGTCCGCCGAGTAGCGGCATCGTCCCCCCGCGAACGGGAAGGGCCGGGTCGAAGACCCGGCCCTCTCTCGTGCCCTGGAACCCGGTGACCTCGTCGCGCAGCGGAAACGGAAGAGCCTGTCGGATGCCCCGCCGCAACGGGGTCCGACAAGCTCGACCTGCGTGGTGGTGCGACTACGGCTTGCCGCGCATGACGGCCTGCTTGACCTCGGCGATCGCCTTGGTCACCTCGATGCCGCGGGGGCAGGCCTCGGTGCAGTTGAAGGTCGTGCGGCAGCGCCACACGCCCTCTTTGTCGTTGAGGATGTCGAGACGCGTCTGCGCGTTGTCGTCGCGCGAGTCGAAGATGAAGCGGTGGGCGTTCACGATCGCCGCCGGGCCGAAGTACTGGCCGTCGGTCCAGAACACGGGGCACGACGAGGTGCACGCCGCGCACAGGATGCACTTGGTGGTGTCGTCGAAGATCGCTCGCTCGGCGACCGACTGCACGCGCTCCTTGCCGGGCTCGGGCTTCGAGTTCGCGACGAGGAAGGGCTGCACCTCGCGGAAGCTCGCGAAGAACGGCTCCATGTCGACGATGAGGTCCTTCTCGAGCGGCAGGCCCTTGATGGCCTCCACGTAGATGGGCTTCGAGATGTCGAGGTCCTTGATGAGCGTCTTGCAGGCCAGGCGGTTGCGGCCGTTGATGCGCATCGCGTCGGATCCGCAGATGCCGTGCGCGCAGGAGCGGCGGAAGGTCAGCGAACCGTCCTGCTCCCACTTGATCTTGTGCAGCGCGTCGAGCACGCGGTCGGTCGCGTACATCTCGACGTCGAAGTCCTGCCAGCGCGGCTCGGTGTCGACGTCGGGGTCGAAGCGGCGGATCAGGAACGTGACGGTGAACGACTGGATCGCGGCATCCGTCGACTGGGCTTCGAGCGTTGCAGTGCTCACGTCAGTACTTCCTCTCCATGGGCTGGTAGCGGGTGATCGTCACCGGTTTCCAGTCGAGTCGGATGTGGTCGGCCGCATCCGACGAGTGCGCGTCGCCCGACAGGTACGCCATCGTGTGCTGCATGTAGTTGGCGTCGTCGCGGTTCGGGAAGTCGTCGCGCATGTGGCCGCCGCGGCTCTCCTTGCGGTTGCGGGCGGAGTACACGACCACCTCGGCGAGGTCGAGGAGGAAGCCCAGCTCGACGGCCTCGAGCAGGTCGGTGTTGAACCGCTTGCCCTTGTCGTGCACGGCCACGTTCCGGTACCGGTCGCGGAGGCCGGCGATGACCTTCGTGACGTGCTCGAGCGACTCGTCGGTGCGGAACACCTGTGCGTTCTTGTCCATCTCGTCCTGCAGTTCCTTGC
The DNA here is from genome assembly GCF_016907835.1 of Agromyces cerinus. NCBI lineage: Bacteria > Bacillati > Actinomycetota > Actinomycetes > Micrococcales > Microbacteriaceae > Agromyces > Agromyces cerinus. The sequence goes on from NZ_JAFBCT010000001.1 coordinate 755,171, forward strand.
GGATCGCGGCGATGCGCTCGGTGCCGTCGGAGTCGCGGAGCTGCTCCAGCATGCCGCGCACGGCGGCAGCCGGGTCGGCGGGCAGGGGAGTGAAGTCGACCGTCTTCACGTACTCGACCGCGTTTCGGCCGGCGCGCTTGCCGAAGACGTTGATGTCGAGCAGGGAGTTCGTGCCGAGACGATTCGATCCGTGCACCGAGACGCAGGCGCACTCGCCGGCGGCGTAGAGGCCGGGCACGACGGTGTCGTTGTCGGAGAGCACCTCTGCGGCGACGTTCGTCGGGATGCCGCCCATCGCGTAGTGCGCGGTCGGCATGACGGGCACGGGCTCGAACACCGGGTCGACGCCGAGGTAGGTGCGCGCGAACTCGGTGATGTCGGGCAGCTTCGTCTCGAGCACCTCGGCACCGAGGTGGGTGCAGTCGAGGAGCACGTAGTCCTTGTGCGGGCCGGCGCCGCGACCTTCGGCGACCTCCTGCACCATGCAGCGCGCGACGATGTCGCGGGGCGCGAGGTCCTTGATCGTGGGTGCGTAGCGCTCCATGAAGCGCTCGCCCGAGGCGTTGCGCAGGATCGCGCCCTCACCGCGGGCACCCTCGGTGAGGAGGATGCCGAGGCCGGCGAGCCCGGTCGGGTGGAACTGGAAGAACTCCATGTCCTCGAGCGGCAGGCCCTTGCGCCAGATGATGCCGACGCCGTCGCCCGTGAGGGTGTGCGCGTTCGACGTGGTCTTGTAGATCTTGCCGAAGCCGCCGGTCGCGAAGATCACGGCCTTCGCCTGGAAGACGTGCAGCTCACCCGACGCGAGGTCGTAGGCGACGACGCCCGAAGGCTGCTTCGTCTTGGATCCATCCGGCCCGTCGACCTCGGTCATCACGAGGTCGAGCACGTAGTACTCGTTGAAGAAGTTGATGCCGAGGCGCACGCAGTTCTGGAACAGCGTCTGCAGGATCATGTGGCCCGTGCGGTCGGCCGCGTAGCACGCACGGCGGACGGGCGCCTTGCCGTGGTCGCGCGTGTGGCCGCCGAAGCGTCGCTGGTCGATCTTGCCCTCGGGCGTGCGGTTGAACGGCAGGCCCATGTTCTCGAGGTCGATGACCGCGTCGATCGCCTCTTTCGCGAGGATCTCGGCCGCGTCCTGGTCGACGAGGTAGTCGCCGCCCTTGACGGTGTCGAAGGTGTGCCACTCCCAGCTGTCCTCCTCGACGTTCGCGAGCGCTGCGGCCATGCCGCCCTGCGCCGCTCCCGTGTGAGAGCGCGTCGGGTAGAGCTTCGAGATGACCGCGGTCTTCGCGCCGGGGCCGGCCTCGATCGCCGCTCGCATGCCGGCGCCGCCGGCGCCCACGATGACGATGTCGAACTGGTGGTAGTGGACGCCGTCGATGACCGTGGTCTCGGCGTCGGCGCTCTGGGTGTTCACGGATCTCCTAAGCGGCGCAGAACGAGGGAAGCAGGTCGGCGGGTGCGCCGACGGGGCAGGGCTCGAAGGTGAAGACGACGAGCGTGCCGAGGATGATGAGCACGGCCGCGGCGGCGAAGAGGGAGCCCTTCAGCACCTTCTGCACGACGCCGGGGTTCGTGTAGTCGTTGACGATCGTGCGCATGCCGTTGGCGCCGTGGATGAGTGCGAGCCAGAGCATCAGCACGTCCCACCACTGCCAGAACGGGTCGGCCCACTTGCCGCCGACGAAGCCGAAGTCGATGGCCTTGACGCCGTCGCCGACCATGAGGTTCATGAAGAGGTGTCCGAAGATGAGCACGATCAGCACGACGCCAGAAGCGCGCATGTAGATCCAGCCCCACTTCTCCAGATTGATGCCGCGGCGGCGGGGGCGATCGGCTGGTTTCAGCGCCGACGTTTCGATGGCAGTCATGTCCCGCGGCTCCCTAGTGGCTGAAGACGTTGATGAGGTGGCGCGGCGTGAACGCGAGCATGGTCACGACCCAGAGGCCGACCACGATCCAGAAGAGGAGCTTCTGGTGGCGCGTGGCCCAGGCCCAGAAGTCCACGAGGATGATGCGCAGTCCGTTGAACGCGTGGAACACGATCGCGCCGACCAGGGCGACCTCGCCGAGGCCCATGATGGGCGTCTGGTAGGTGCCGATGACCGCGTTGTACGCCTCGGGGCTGACCCGCACGAGCGCCGTGTCGAGGATGTGCACGAGGAGGAAGAAGAAGATCGCGACACCCGTGATGCGGTGCAGCACCCATGACCACATTCCCTCACGGCCGCGGTACAGCGTGCCACCAGGCTTCTGTTTCGCAGGCTTCGCGGGTGTGGTCAGGGTTCCTGCCGAAGTCTCTGGCATGAACAACCCTCCCTGGCTGTGTGAATCGCCCCGAAGATGCCGGGACGTGACGGGCACACGGCCCGATTCGAGTGTAGACCCGCGTCACTTCGCCCGCCGCTTAGGGCGGCCTAACTCTCTCGACGTCGAGATATCGGATGCCGCGGCATCCGAGCCCGTGTGGTGGACGAGCGCTCCGGTTACGCTGTGCTGATGGACGAATCCCCGATCGACGGCTTCTACAGCGTCATCCCCGCCGGCGGCGTCGGCTCGCGGCTCTGGCCGCTCTCCCGCGCCGACGCACCGAAGTTCCTGCACGACCTGACGGGATCCGGTCAGACGCTCCTCAAGGACACTTGGGACCGGTTGGCCCCGCTCTCGGGCGACGACCGCATCATGGTCGTCACCGGGCGCGCCCACCGAGCCGCCGTCGAGGCGCAGCTGCCCGGGCTCGCCGACCACAACGTCGTGCTCGAGAGCGAGCCGCGCGATTCGACTGCCGCGATCGGCCTCGCCGCCGCGATCCTCGAACGGCGCGAGCCCGGCGTCATCATCGGCTCGTTCGCGGCCGACCACGTGATCTCGGGTGCGGCGCTCTTCCGCGCCGCGGTCGCAGACGCCGTCGCGGCCGCCCGCGCCGGGTACATCGCGACGATCGGCATCACGCCGACCGAGCCGGCCGTCGGCTTCGGCTACATCGAGTGCGGCGCGCCGCTCGACGTCGAGGGCGCCGAGCACGTCGAGGCGGTCGCGAGCTTCGTCGAGAAGCCCGACCTCGACACGGCCAAGCGCTACCTCGCCGGCGGCGCGCACCTCTGGAACGCCGGGATGTTCATCGCCCGCGCCGACGCGCTGCTCGCCGAGATCGCCAGGAACAAGCCCGAGCTGCACGCCGGCCTCATGGAGCTCGCCGAGGCGTGGGACGACCCGGCGACGCGCGGCCCCGCCGTCGACCGCATCTGGCCGCGCCTCGAGAAGATCGCGATCGACTACTCGGTCGCCGAGCCCGCGGCCGCGGCGGGTCGCCTCGCCGTCATCCGAGGGCACTTCGCATGGGACGACGTGGGCGACTTCGCCTCGCTCGCCAAGCTCAACACCGCGGGCCGATCGGGCGAGCTCGCGATCCTCGGAGAGAACGCGCGCGTGCTCTCCGATGCCTCGAGCGGCATCGTGGTCAGCCGGTCGAACCGGGTCATCAGCCTGATCGGCGTGCACGACATCGTCGTGGTCGACACCCCCGACGCACTGCTCGTCACGACGAGCGAGCACGCACAACGGGTCAAGGCCGTCGTCGACGCCCTCAGGCTCGGCGGGTCCAACGACGTGCTGTAAGGGCACGAGAGAGCGGGTATCGGATGTCTCAGGGTCGAGCAATGCACCGGCGAGGTGCCGGCCATCGGATGGCGCTGCGCCGAAGCATCTCCGTCGCCGCGGCGCTGGCCGCGGCAACCGTTGCGCTCGCGGCCTGTGCGCCCGCTCCCGAACCGGCGGACGACGGTGCGGCGAGCGACACGTGCGTGCGCATGGTCACGAACTCCGGCGGACTCGAGGACCGCTCGTTCAACCAGTCGAGCTGGGAGGGACTGCAGCAGGCCGAAGCCGAGTACGGCATCGAGGCCGAGGCCATCGTCTCGACCGGGGAGACCGATCTGGCCCCCAACGTGGCGCAGGCCGTCGATTCGGGGTGCGAGCTCATCGTCACCGTCGGCTGGGAACTCGCGGAGTCCACACTCGACCAGGCGGGGAAGAACCCGGAGCTCGCCTTCGCGATCGTCGACGAGACCGTCGAGGCCGACAACGTCAAGCCGGTCGTCTTCGACACCGCGCAGGCCTCCTACCTGGCGGGCTATCTCGCCGCCGGCGTCTCCAAGACCGGCGTGGTCGCGACCTTCGGCGGCGGCAATCAGCCGCCGGTGACCTTGTTCATGGACGGGTTCGTCGACGGCGTCGCCAAGTACAACGAGGTGCACGGCGCGAAGGTGCGCGTGCTCGGCTGGAACAAGGAGGCCCAGGACGGCACCTTCACCGGCGACTTCGAGGACATCTCGAAGGGCAAGACGCTCACCCAGGCCTTCATCGACCAGGGAGCCGATGTCATCATGCCGGTCGCGGGGCAGGTCGGCGAGGGATCGGCCGCGGCGGCGAGCGAGAACTCCGGCGTCTCGGTGATCTGGGTCGACAGCGACGGATACGAGGTGCTGCCCGCCGAGTTCCGCGGGTACGTGCTGACGAGCGTGCTGAAGAACACGCAGGACGCCATGGTCGAGATCGTCGGAGACGTCGTCGACGGGGACTTCGACGACGAGCCGTTCGTCGGCACCCTCGAGAACGGCGGCGTCGCGATCGCGCCCTACCACGATCTCGCCCCGCTCGTGTCAGCCGGCCTCGATGGGGAGCTCGAGGGGCTCCGGCAGGCGATCATCGCCGGCGAGATCGTCGTGGAGTCGCCGAGTCGGCCCTGAGCTCGCCGATCCGGTCGGCCCCAGTTCGCGGGGTGTTCGGGCTGCTCATGTGAGCAGAACATCGCGTCTTGATAACCATTGGAGGTCGTCGCCCCTCCGGCCGTGGCGCGCGACGCAACATTCGGTAACGTGACTGCACGAGCCTCGGAACGGTCGGGGCGCAGTCTTTGGAGGACACTGTGAAGGTCACGACCAAGAAAGCCGCCCTCGGCGGTCTCGCCCTGTTCGGCGCAGCCGTGCTGCTCGCCGGCTGTGCTGCCGCACCCGAAGAAGGCGGATCCGGCGAGTCCGCCGCTCCCGACTTCCTTCCCTGCATCGTCTCGGACTTCGGCGGCTTCGACGACAACTCGTTCAACGAGTCGAGCTTCAACGGCATCACCGAGGCGGCCGACGAGCTCGGCGTCGAGTTCAAGCAGGCCGAGTCCAAGTCCGAAGACCAGTACGAGTCGAACGTCTCGAGCATGGTCGACCAGGGCTGCGACTTCATCCTCACGGTCGGCTTCGCCCTCGCCAACGCCACGCGCGACGCCGCTCAGGAGAGCACCGACACCCAGTTCGCACTCATCGACTCGGCGCTGTCGAACGACGACTTCACGCCGCTGACGCTCGACAACGTCAAGCCCGTGCTCTACGACACGGCCCAGGCCGCGTACCTCGCCGGCTACCTCGCCGCCGGAACGACCAAGACGGGCACCGTGGCCACCTACGGCGGCCTGCCCTTCCCGTCGGTCACGATCTTCATGGACGGCTTCGTCGACGGCGTGGCGAAGTACAACGAGGTCAAGGGCACCGACGTCAAGGTGCTCGGCTGGGACAAGGCAGCTCAAGACGGCACGATGGCCGGCAGCTTCGATGACATCAACCAGGGCAAGACCCTGACCCAGGGCTTCATCGACCAGGGCGCCGACATCATCCTCCCCGTCGCCGGCCCGCTCTTCCAGGGTTCGGCCCAGGCCATCCAGGACTCGGGCAAGGACGTCGCCATCATCGGCGTCGACAGCGACCTGTTCCTCACCGCTCCCGAGTTCGGCGAGATGTACCTCACCTCGGTCATGAAGCAGATGACGGCCGCCACCAAGGAGATCATCGTGAACGCCGGCAACGGCGACTTCTCGGCCGACCCCTACATCGGCACCCTCGAGAACGACGGCGTCGGCCTGGCCCCGCTCCACGACTGGGAGTCCAAGGTCGACCCCGCGCTGATGGAGGAGATCGAGCAGCTCAAGACCGACATCGTCAGCGGTGACATCACGGTCGAATCGCCCTCGACCCCGAAGTAAGTCCAGGCGAGCCTGGAGCACCCGCACCGGAGGGAGGTCGGCACGAGCCGACCTCCCTCTTGCGTGCTCCCGGCCGGCTGCGCCGCCGTGGTGCGATCGGCGCGGTCGCCTGCTCATCGGAGCAGGGCATCGCGCGATCGCACAGCCCTCAATAGAATCTGGAAGCATGAAGCTCGAACTTCGCGGCATCACGAAGCGATTCGGTGCCCTGGTCGCCAACGACCACATCGACCTCACTGTCGAGGCGGGTGAGATCCACGCCCTGCTCGGTGAGAACGGCGCGGGCAAGTCCACGCTGATGAACGTGCTGTACGGCCTGTACCAGGCCGACGGCGGTGAGATCCTCCTCGACGACGAGGTCCAGCACTTCGCCGGCCCCGGCGACGCGATGAAGGCCGGCATCGGCATGGTGCACCAGCACTTCATGCTGATCCCCGTCTTCACGGTCGCCGAGAACGTCATGCTCGGCCACGAGTCCACCAAGGCCGGCGGCATGCTCGACCTCGCGACCGCGCGCACGAAGGTGCGCGAGATCTCCGATCGCTTCGGGTTCGACGTCGATCCCGACGCCCTCGTCGAAGAGCTCCCCGTCGGAGTGCAGCAGCGGGTCGAGATCATCAAGGCGCTCTCCCGCGACGCGCGCGTGCTCGTCTTCGACGAGCCCACCGCGGTGCTCACGCCGCAGGAGACCGACGAGCTCATGTCGATCATGCGGCAGCTGAAAGAGAGCGGCACGTCGATCGTCTTCATCACGCACAAGCTGCGCGAGGTGCGCGAGGTCGCCGACCGCATCACGGTCATCCGGCTCGGCAAGGTCGTCGGCGAGGCATCGCCCACCGCCACGAACGAAGAACTCGCCACCCTCATGGTCGGGCGTGCCGTCGATCTCACGGTCGACAAGTCGCCGGCGAAGGCGGGCAAGCCCGCGTTGGTGGTGCAGAACCTGACGGTGCTCGACCCGCTCGGCAACATCGTGGTCGATGACGTCAGCTTCAGCGTCGCCGAAGGCGAGATCCTCGCCATCGCGGGAGTGCAGGGCAACGGACAGACCGAGCTCACCGAGGCCCTCCTCGGGCTCCAGCCGCGAGTGCTCGGCGAGGTGTCGCTCGACGGCAAGGACATCCGCGGCCACTCCGTGCGCAAGATCCTCGACGTCGGAGTCGGGTTCATCCCCGAGGACCGCACCGAAGACGGGCTCGTCGGCGAGTTCACGATCGCCGAGAACCTCATGCTCGACCGGGCCGACGGTGCGCCGTTCGTGCGGTTCGGCAACATCCAACGGGGCGCTCTCGAGGACTTCGCCCGCGAGAAGGTGGCGGAGTTCGACGTGCGCACCCAGGGCATCGACGAGCCCGTGCGCCGACTCTCGGGCGGCAACCAGCAGAAGGTCGTGCTCGCGCGCGAACTCAGCCGCGACCTCCGGCTCTTCGTGGCGGCCCAGCCCACTCGCGGCGTCGACGTCGGCTCCATCGAGTTCATCCACAAGCGCATCGTCGCCACCCGCGACGCCGGCACGCCCGTCATCGTCGTCTCGACCGAGCTCGACGAGGTGACGGCACTCGCCGACAACATCATGGTGATGTACCGGGGCCGCATCGTGGGCATCGTGCCCGGCGACACCCCCCGTTCCGTGCTCGGCCTCATGATGGCCGGCGCCGCCGGCGGCAACGAGAGTCCGACCGCCCCCACCGAAGGAGCCGCGGCATGAGCGCCGACCGACCCGAGTCGCCGCAGAGCGAGGCCCAGCCGGCTGAGCCCGCGAAGACCGCCGATACTGCCGAGGCTCCGGAGCCCTCGCGCTGGCACAACATGTTCCGCGAGATCACCACCGGCAACGCGATCATCTCGGTGCTCGCCGTGGTGCTCGCGCTCATCGTCGGTGCGGTCATGATCGCCTTCACGAACAAAGACGTGCAGGCGGCATCCGTCTACTTCTTCGCGCGACCTGGAGACATGTTCGTCGCGATCTGGGACTCGGTCGCCGGAGCGTACTCGGCGCTCTTCCAAGGGTCGATCTACAACTTCAGGCGACCCGGCTTCGCCGACGGCATCAAGCCGTTCACCGAGACGCTCAACTTCGCCACGCCGCTCATCGCCGCCGGCCTCGGCGTCGCGCTCGGCTTCCGAGTCGGCCTCTTCAACATCGGCGGACGCGGTCAGATGCTGATCGCTGCGGCCCTCGGCGGCTGGGCCGGGTTCGCGCTCGACCTGCCCCCCGTGCTGCACATGGTCGTCGCGCTGGTCATCGGCATCGCGGGCGGAGCCCTCTGGGCCGGCATCGTGGGACTCCTGAAGGCGCGCACCGGCGCCCACGAGGTCATCACGACGATCATGCTGAACTACGTCGCGTTCTATCTGGTCAGCTACTGGCTTCGCGAGGGGTTCCTGAAGACCCCCGGCTCGAACAACCCCAAGAGCCCGGCGACCAAGGCGACCGCCGTGTTCCCCGACCTGCTCGGACCCGAGTACAACCTGCACTTCGGCTTCATCCTGGTGATCGCGGCCACGGTGTTCACGTGGTGGCTGCTCTCGCGCTCGAACCTCGGATTCAAGTTCCGCGCGGTCGGCGAGAACCCCAATGCGGCGCGAGTCGCGGGCATCAGCGTCAAGCGCATGTACGTCTACGCGATGCTGCTCTCCGGCGGCCTCGTCGGCCTCGCGGGCGTCAACCAGGTGCTCGGCACCACGACGAGCGGGTTCGGTGCCGGCATCGATTCCGGCATCGGCTTCGATGCGATCACCGTCGCGCTGCTCGGCCGCTCGCGCCCGTGGGGCGTGTTCGTCGCCGGCATCCTCTTCGGCGCGTTCAAGGCCGGCGGGTTCTCGATGCAGGCCGCAGAGGGCGTGCCGATCGACATCGTGCTCGTCGTCCAGTCCCTCATCGTGCTCTTCATCGCGGCGCCGCCGCTCGTTCGTGCCATCTTCCGGCTCCCTGCGCCCGGGACGATTCGCAGAGCCACCCCGTCCGTCACGAAGGAGGTGGCAGCGAAGTGAGCACCATCGCTCCCGTCAGCCGGCCGACCGAGCCGCACCAGCCTCCCCCCGGCCCCGCCGTCGGGCTCATCCGCAACTGGAAGACGCCGGTCGCGCTCGGCGTGTTCAGCGTCCTCGCACTCCTCCTCCTCGTCGTGTTCGGTCGAGACGGCGTCAGCACGATGCGGCTCTCCACGAGCAGCGACCTCATCCAGCTGCCCGACGTGCACCTGCCCACCCGCGAGACGGGCATCGTCATCACGGTCGTGCTCTTCGCGATCACGGCCGTCAGCTTCTGGCTCGTCGCTCAGCGGCGCAAGACCCCGCTCTGGCTCATCTCGATCTTCGCGCTGCTCGCGCTCATCGGCTTCCTGACGTGGGCGGGGGCGGGCGAGACGATCCAGATCCCCGGCCTGCTGTTCGGCTCGCTGAGCCTCGCCGTCCCGCTCATCTTCGGCGCCCTCGGCGGCGTCATCTCCGAGCGTGTCGGCGTCGTCAACGTCGCCATCGAGGGCCAGTTGCTCGCGGGCGCGTTCACCTCTGCGATCGTCGCCTCGCTCACCGGACAGCCCCTGTTGGGGCTCCTCGCGGCGATGGTCGCCGGCATGCTGGTCTCCTTCGTGCTCGCGGCCTTCTCGATCAAGTACTTCGTCGACCAGGTCATCGTGGGTGTGGTGCTCAACGTGCTCGTCACCGGCCTCACCGGGTTCCTCTTCTCCCAGTTGCTGGCGCCCAACGCCGACACCCTGAACTCGCCGCCGCGGTTCGAGCGCATCGACATCCCGTTCCTGTCCGAGATCCCCATCCTCGGCCCGGTGCTGTTCCGACAGACGCTCATCGTGTACATCATGTACATCGCCATCGCCGCCGTGTACATCGGCATCTTCCACACGCGCTGGGGCCTCAGGCTCCGTGCGGTGGGCGAGCACCCGCAGGCGGCCGACACGGTCGGCATCAACGTCACCGGCACCCGGTTCTGGAACGTGTCGCTCGCCGGTGCGATCGCCGGACTCGGCGGCGCCTACTTCACGCTCGGCTCGGTCGGCGCCTTCGGCAAGGACATGACGGCGGGCGCCGGCTTCATCGCGCTCGCTGCCGTGATCTTCGGCCGCTGGGATCCGATTCGAGCGACGCTCGCGGCGCTGCTGTTCGGCTTCGCGTCGAACCTGCAGAACGTGCTGAGCATCATCGGCTCGCCCGTGCCGAGCGAGTTCATGCTGATGCTGCCGTACCTCGTCACGATCTTCGCGGTGGCCGGACTCGTCGGGCAGTCTCGCGGCCCAGCGGCATCCGGAAAGCCGTACATCAAATCCTGACGCGGCCCGCCCTGTCGGGCCGAAGCACACCATCCTGGAACGGGGGAGCACCATGACCGCAACGGATGCGATCGACTGGAACGATCTCCGCGGGCGCGCCCGCGAGGCGATGGCCAAGGCGTACGCGCCGTACTCGGAGTTCCCCGTGGGCGCCGCGGCGATCGTCGACGACGGCCGCATCGTGAGCGGGTGCAACGTCGAGAACGCCTCGTACGGCGTGACCCTCTGCGCGGAGTGCTCGCTCGTGTCGGCACTCGTGATGTCGGGCGGCGGCAAGCTCGTGGCGTTCACCTGCGTCGACGGCCACGGCGCGGCGCTCATGCCCTGCGGGCGCTGTCGGCAACTGCTCTACGAGCACTCCGCCGAGGGCATGCTGCTCGACACCGTGTCGGGAATCAAGACCATCGACGAGGTGCTGCCCGACGCGTTCGGCCCGCGGCAGCTCGCCGAATTCAGAGGAGTGAAGTCATGAGCACCGTCGAACCGTTCGACGCCGTCGACCTGATCCGCGCCAAGCGCGACGGCCACGAACTCGAGACGCCCGAGATCGACTGGCTCGTCGACGCCTACACGCGCGGCTACGTCGCCGACGAGCAGATGTCGGCCATGACGATGGCGATCTTCCTCAACGGCATGACGCGCCGCGAGATCCGCGACCTGACGATGGCGATGATCGCGAGCGGCGAGCGCATGGACTTCTCGGGGCTCGGCAAGCCCACGAGCGACAAGCACTCCACGGGCGGCGTCGGCGACAAGATCACCCTGCCCCTCATGCCGCTCGTCGCGACGTTCGGCGTGGCGGTGCCGCAGCTGTCGGGCCGCGGGCTCGGACACACCGGCGGCACGCTCGACAAGCTCGAGTCGATTCCGGGATGGCGCGCCGAGATCACGAACGACGAGATGTTCGCGCAGCTCCGCGACGTCGGCGGCGTCATCTGCGCCGCCGGCGCGGGCCTTGCACCGGCCGACAAGAAGCTCTACGCGCTCCGCGACATCACGGGCACGGTCGAGGCGATCCCGCTCATCGCCTCGTCGATCATGTCGAAGAAGATCGCCGAGGGCACCGGTGCGCTCGTGCTCGACGTCAAGTTCGGCTCGGGCGCGTTCCTCACCGACATCGACCGCTCGCGGGAACTCGCGCGCACCATGGTCGAGCTCGGCGAGGACGCGGGCGTCGCGACCTCGGCGCTCATCACGAACATGAACGTGCCGCTCGGCCTCACGATCGGCAACGCCAACGAGGTGCGCGAGTCGGTCGAGGTGCTCGCCGGCGGCGGTCCGTCGGATGTCCGTGCGCTGACCGTGGCCCTCGCCCGCGAGATGCTCGCGCTCGCGGGGCAGCCCGACGTCGATGTCGAAGCAGCACTCGACGACGGACGGGCCATGGACACCTGGCGACGCGCGATCCGCGCTCAGGGTGGCGACCCCGACGCCCCGATGCCGGTGGCACGGGAGCAGCACGTCGTGACGGCCGAGCGCGACGGCGTGCTCGTCGAGCAGCAGGCCCTGCCGTTCGGCATCGCCGCCTGGCGTCTCGGCGCGGGGCGTGCGCGCAAGCAGGACCCGGTGCAGCACGCGGCCGGCATCGACCTGCACGCCAAGCCCGGCGATGTCGTGCGCAAGGGCGAGCCGCTGTTCACCCTGCACGCCGACGAACCCGCCCGTTTCGCGCGGGCCCTCGAGTCCGTCGAGGGTGCATGGCGCATCGGCGACGCGGGCGATCCGATCGAGGACGGCGGCCCCCTGATCGCCGACCGCATCGGCCGCTGACGACGAACGCTCCGGCCCGGGCGCGCGTGGCGCAGACCCGGGCGTCTCGTCGGCTTCGCCGGTGCTTCCGTGTCCGGATGCGTCGTGCGCGCACGGGTTGCTTCGAGATTGCCGAGACTTCGCGGGCGCCCTGTCGCTATCGTTGACACGTGAACACGATTCCGACGGAGTACCGCCTCGAAGGCGACGGCACGAACATCCAGGCGCTGCCGAAGATCTCGCTGCACGACCACCTCGACGGCGGCCTGCGGCCGCAGACGCTCATCGAGCTCGCCGACGAGATCGGCCTCGAGGTGCCGGCGACCGATGCCGAGAGCCTCGGCCAGTGGTTCGCCGAGCAGTCGAACTCGGGTTCGCTCGTTGAGTACCTGAAGACCTTCGACCTCACGACGGCCGTCATGCAGACTCGCGAGGGACTCACTCGAGTCGCCCGGGAGTTCGTGCAGGATCTCGCGGCCGACGGCGTGATCTACGGAGAGATCCGTTGGGCGCCCGAACAGCACCTCACGCGGGGTCTCAGCCTCGACGAGACCGTCGATGCCGTGCAGGCCGGCATCGAGCAGGGCATCGACGACGCGCGTGCGCAGGGCCATGGTGTCCGTGCCGGTCAGCTCATCACCGCGATGCGCCACGCCGATCGCGGCCTCGAGATCGCCGAGCTCGCCGTGCGTCACCGCGATCGCGGTGTCGTCGGATTCGACATCGCAGGCGCAGAGGCGGGCTTCCTGCCGAGTCGTCACCGCACCGCGTTCGACTACCTCGCGAGCCAGTACCTGCCGGTCACCGTGCACGCCGGCGAGGCCGACGGGCTCGAGTCCATCCGCAGCGCCCTGTTCGACGGCCGTGCACTGCGTCTCGGTCACGGTGTTCGCATCGCCGAAGACCTCATCATCGATCGTCAGGACGACGAGAACACCTACGTCTCGCTGGGCCCGATCGCGCAGTGGGTGCGCGATCGTGAGATCGCGCTCGAGACGAGCCCGTCGTCGAACCTGCAGACGGGCGCGATCGCGGCGTGGGGCGACGAGCTCATCGACCACCCGTTCGACCTGCTGTACCAGCTCGGCTTCCGGGTGACCGTCAACACCGACAACCGTTTGCAGTCGGGCACGACGCTCACCCGCGAACTCGCGCTCCTGAGCGACGCCTTCGGCTACGACCTCGACGACTTCGAGACGTTCCAGCTCAATGCGGCGGCGGCGGCGTTCCTGCCGCTCGACGACCGCGAAGAGCTCGCGGAGCTGATCCAAGACGGCTTCGACGACGCCTGACACCTGGATGCGATCGACCGCCCCGCACCAGCCTGCATCATCCTGAACGGACCCCGATGACCCTCCCGCCGCTCCCCGACGAAGCGATCGTGATCAAGGCGCACGTCGACGACTGGCGCGCCGCCGTGCGCGAAGCCGGCCGCGCGCTCGTGCGTTCGGGATCGACCCGCTCGGAGTACGCGGATCGGATGATCGCGGTCATCGAGGAGTTCGGTGCCTACGTCGTGATCGCGCCGGGCCTCGCGCTCGCGCATGCCAGGCCCGGCCCCGACGTGCGCCGCGAGGGGCTCGCCGTCGTCACCCTCGCGGAGCCGGTGCCGTTCGGGCATCCGCACAACGATCCCGTGCGGGTCGTGGTCGGCCTCGCCGTGTCGAACGCCGAAGAGCATGTGGCCTCCGTCGCGCGACTCGCGAACGCGTTCAACGACAGCGGCGTCGTCGGTCGCATGGCGCGAGCCGAGACGGCCGACGAGTTGCGTGCGCTGCTCGGCTTCGATGGAACGGCGGAGGCGGGGGCGTGAAGATCATCGCCGTCTGCGGACTGGGTATCGGCACCTCCGCGATCCTGAAGGTCAACGCCGAACGCGCCCTCGATCGACTGGGACTCACCGCCGACGTCGACGCCAGCGATCTCGCCGGCATCGCCACCGCGGCCGCCGACGCACAGGTGATCCTCACGTCGAGCGAACTCGCCGACGCCGTGCGCGCGGCGATCGGCCGCAGCTTCGCCGAGATCGTCGAGGTGTCGAACTACTTCGACGTCGAGGAGATCGGCGCGAAGCTCGAGATCTCACTCGGCTGACGCGGTCGTGAACGTCGTCCGAGTCGGCAACGTTCACGATGCGACGAGCTCCCGCTACGCGACGAGCTCTCGCTATGCGACGAGCTCCCGCATGCCCGCATCGAGCGTCGAGATGGCAGCGGATGCCGCGGCGCGACGCTCTGCCACCGTGCCGGTCTCGGACACCGCATCGAGGTAGACCTTGAGCTTCGGCTCGGTGCCGCTCGGGCGCACCATGACCCGGCCGCCGCCCTCGAGGACGATGCGCAGCACGTCGGACGGCGGCAGCTCGCCGAACCCGTCGGCGAGGTCTTCGATGCGCTCGACCCGGATGCCGCCGATCGACGCGGGAGGCTCGGCGCGGAGACGCGACATGATCTCGCCGATGCGGGAGAGCTCGGTCACCCGGATCGAGATCTGGCCGGAGTCGTGGCAGCCGAACCGTTCCACGAGGTCATCGAGGTGATCGGCGACGGTGCGCCCCTCGGCCTTGAGCTGCGCCGCCAGCGAGAGGAAGGCGAGGCCGGCGGAGATCCCGTCCTTGTCGCGCACGGTGCCCGGGTTCACGAGATAGCCGAGCGCCTCCTCGAATCCGAAGACGAGCCCCGGTGCGCGCGAGATCCACTTGAATCCGGTGAGCGTCGCCTCGAAGTCGAGGTCGTAGGCCCTCGCGATGGCCTCGAGTCCGGGGGAGGAGACGATCGAGCACGCGAGCGCGCCGTTCGGGCCGGAGTCGCCGGCGACGGCGGCAGCACGCTCGGCGGCCTGCCAGCCGAGCACGAGACCCACCTCGTTGCCGGAGAGACGTCGGTACCCCGATTCGGCGGCGAGGTCGGGGATCGCGATCGCGAGCCGGTCGGCGTCGGGGTCGTTGGCGACGATGAGCTCGGCGTCGACCTCCCGGGCCCGGGCGAACGAGAGATCCATCGCGCCCGGCTCTTCGGGGTTCGGGAACGACACGGTCGGGAACGCCGGGTCGGGCTCGATCTGCGCCTCGACGAGCGAGGGGGTGTCGAAGCCCGCCGCGGCGAGCACGCTCGCCATGGTCTGCCAGCCGACGCCGTGCATCGCGGTGTACACGACGCGCGGCTGCGCCGCCGGGGGAGCGGACACCTGCGCGGTCAGGCGGACGTACTCGTCGACGACGGACTCGGCCGCCGTCTCGAACACGCCACGGGGCAGGTCGGGCACGAGCCGGGTGTTGGCGACGCGCTGGATCTGCGCAGCGATCTCGGCATCGGTGGGGGCCACGATCTGCGAGCCGTGATCGTCGCCGCCGAGGTACACCTTGTAACCGTTGTCGTTCGGCGGGTTGTGCGATGCGGTCACCATCACACCGGCGGAGACGTCGAGGTGACGCACGGCGAACGCGAGCACGGGAGTCGGCAGCAGGCGAGGCAGCAGGATCGCGCGCACGCCGGCGCCCGCCATGATCTCGGCGGTGTCGCGTGCGAACACGGCGGAGTTCTTGCGGCCGTCGAAGCCGATCACGATCGACGGCGTCTGCCCGAGCACGGCGTGCTCGACGAGGTGGGCCGCGAGGCCCGCTGCCGCCTGGGAGACGAGGACCCGGTTCATGCGGTTCGGACCGGCCGCGATCTCACCGCGGAGCCCCGCGGTGCCGAAGGCGAGCCGCTGGTCGAAGCGATCGGCGAGCTCGGCGGATGCCGCGCGGTCGCCGCCGCGCACCGCGTCGACGATCGCCGAGAGCTCGGCGATCGTCTCGGGGTCGGGATCCTGGCTGATCCACGCCTCGGCGAGGGCGATGCGCTGCTGGTCGGCGTCGGTCTGCGACATCCGCTGCCCCCTAGAGTTCTGCGACGATCTTGGCGAGCAGGCTCGAGATCACCGGTTCGGCCGTGCGACCGGCCTCGATGACCTCTTCGTGGCTCAGCGGAGTCGTCTGGATGCCCGCTGCGAGGTTCGTGATGAGCGACATGCCGAGCACCTCCATTCCGGCCTGGCGCGCGGCGATCGCCTCGAGTGCCGTCGACATGCCCACGATGTGGCCGCCGATGATCTTCGCCATCTGCACTTCGGCGGGCGTCTCGTAGTGCGGCCCGCGGAACTGGCAGTAGACGCCCTCGTCGAGCGTCGGGTCGATCGAGTGCGCGAGGTCGCGGAGCCGCTGCGAGTAGAGGTCGGTGAGGTCGATGAAGGTCGCGCCCTCGAGCGGCGAGTCGGCCGTGAGGTTGATGTGGTCGCTGATGAGCACGGGGGTGCCGGGCGTCCAGTGCTCCTTGATGCCGCCGGCGCCGTTCGTCAGGATCATCGTCGTCGCGCCCGTCGCTGCCGCGGTGCGCACGGAGTGCACGACGCGGCGCACGCCGTGGTCTTCGTAGTAGTGGGTGCGGGCGCCGATGACGAGGGCGCGCTTGCCGCTCGGCAGCAGCACCGAGCGCAGGGTGCCGACGTGGCCCTCGAGCGCGGGCTTGGAGAATCCGGGCACCTCGGTCGCGGCGATCGTGTGCGTCGTCTCGCCGATGAGCTCGGCGGCGCGGCCCCAGCCGCTGCCGAGGGTGAGGGCGACGTCGTGGCGCTCCACCCCGGTGAGTTCTGCGATGCGCTCGGCCGCGAGGGCGGCGATCGCGAACGGGTCGGCAGTGGGGTCGTCGAGCGGATTCTGAGCGTGCATCATCCCACTCTAATGAGCGGCGGATGCGTCGGCGAGAGCGTGCTCGTTTGCTGGCCGGAGCGTGACAACTGGCAGAATGTGAGCATGGCCTATGAGTTCGAGCGCACCCAACGTATTGCCGTACTCGGAGGAGGGCCTGGAGGCTACGAGGCCGCACTCGCCGGCGCGCAGCTCGGGGCGGAGGTCACGCTCATCGAGCGCGCCGGTGTCGGCGGCGCGGCGGTGCTCACCGACGTGGTGCCGTCGAAGTCCCTCATCGCGACCGCAGAGGCCTCGAACGCCGTCAAGGAGGCCGCCGACCTCGGCGTGCAGTTCTTCGCGAAGGGCGACTCCGAGAAGGCCGTGAAGCCCAACGTCGCGATCAACCTCGCCGCCGTGAACAAGCGGCTGCTCGGCCTCGCCGCCCAGCAGTCCGAAGACATGCGCGGCAACCTCATCGAGGCCGGCGTGCACCTCGTGCAGGGCGAGGGGCGCCTCGATGGACCGAACGCGGTCATCGTCTCGACCGCGAAGGGCGGCACCGACTTCGATCGCATCGAGGCCGACACGCTCGTGATCTCGGTCGGCGCCTCGCCGCGGGTGCTCCCGACGGCGGTCCCCGACGGCGAGCGCATCCTCACGTGGACCCAGCTCTACCACCTGCAGGTCGTGCCCGAGCACCTCATCGTGGTCGGCTCCGGCGTCACCGGTGCCGAGTTCGCCTCGGCGTATCGGGCGCTCGGCGCGAAGGTCACGCTCATCTCGAGCCGCGACCAGGTGCTTCCGGGTGAAGACGTCGACGCGGCATCCGTGATCGAGAAGGTCTTCAAACGCAACGGCATGAAGGTCATGAACAAGTCGCGCGCCGAGTCCGTCGTGCGCGACGGCGACAGCGTCGTCGCGACGTTGACCGACGGTCGCGAGGTGCGCGGCAGCCACTGCCTCATGGCGGTCGGCTCGGTGCCGAACACCCTCGACCTCGGCCTCGAAGACGCCGGCGTGCAGCTCTCCGAGAGCGGCCACATCCGCGTGAACCGGGTCGCGCGCACCTCGATGCCGAACATCTACGCGGCCGGCGACTGCACCACGTTCCTGCCGCTCGCCTCGGTCGCCTCGATGCAGGGCCGCACCGCGGTGTTCCACGCGATGGGCGACGTCGTGAACCCGCCCGAGCTGCGCAACGTCACCTCGAACATCTTCACGCAGCCCGAGATCGCCACGGTCGGCTGGACCGAGAAGGAGATCGAGGAGGGCGTCGTGCCCGGCGTCGTCTACAAGCTGCCGCTGGCGTCGAACCCGCGCGCCAAGATGATGGGCATCCGCGACGGCTTCGTGAAGCTCTTCGCGTCGAGCGGTTCGGGTGCGATCATCGGCGGGGTCATCGTGGCCCCGAAGGCGTCCGAGCTCATCTTCCCGCTCGCGCTCGCCATCGAGCACCGGCTCACCGTCGACCAGTTCGCCGAGGCGTTCCCGGTCTATCCGTCGCTCAGCGGTTCATTGACGGATGCCGCGCGGGCCATGCACGTCGTACGCTGAGGTTGCAGCGCCGCGGGGGCGGCGCGCCGTTCTCTGGGGGTAACGATGAACCTGCGAGTGAAATCGGTCGAATCGTCGATCGCCGATTCTCATGACGAGGAGCGGAGCCTGAAGCGCTCGCTCGGCACCTGGGACCTCGCCCTCATGGGCATCGCGGTCGCGGTCGGCGCCGGTATCTTCTCGGTCGGCGCGCAGGCCGCGGCGAACTTCGCCGGCCCGAGCGTCATCGTCTCGTTCGTGCTCGCCGCCGTCACGTGCGGGCTCGCGATCATGTGCTACGCGGAGTTCGCCTCGACCGTGCCGGTCGCCGGCAGCGCCTACACGTTCACCTACGCGACGATGGGGGAGCTGCTCGCCTGGATCATCGGGTGGGACCTCATCCTCGAACTGTTCACCGCAGCGGCGGTGCTCGCGAAGTACTGGGGCGTCTACCTCGGCGAGGCGCTGCTCGCGTTCGGCCTCCCGTTCCCGTCGACGTTCCAGCTCGGCGGCATCGAGGTGAGCTGGCCCGCGTTCCTCATCGTGGCGGTGTTCACGGTGCTCCTCGTCGCCGGCACGAAGCTCACGGCGCGCGTCGGCGCGGTGTTCACGATCATCAAGGTCGCGATCGTGCTCTTCGTGATCGTGGTCGGGTTCTTCTTCGTCAAGGCGGCGAACTTCACGCCGTTCATCCCCGAGTCGGTGCCCACCGAGGGCGGCGCGACGGATGTCTGGACGCAGTCGCTGTTCTCGTGGATGACGGGCGCCGCACCCGCGCAGTACGGCGTCTTCGGCATGCTCTCGGCGGCCGCGCTCGTGTTCTTCGCGTTCATCGGCTTCGACGTCGTCGCCACGAGTGCCGAAGAGGTGCGCGACCCGCAGAAGCGGCTGCCGCGCGGCATCTTCATCGGACTCGGCATCGTGACGCTGCTCTACGTGCTCGTGTCGATCGTCATGACCGGCATGGTCTCGTACACCGAACTCGCCGCTGAAGAGACGCCCTCGCTCGCGACCGCCTTCCGGCTCGTGGGGCAGGACTGGGCGTCGGCCGTGATCTCGCTCGGCGCACTCGCCGGACTCACGACGGTGATCATGATCATCCTCCTCGGACTCTCGCGCATCGTCTTCGCGCTCAGCCGCGACGGGCTGCTGCCGCGCTGGCTGTCGAAGACCACCGAGCACACGAAGACGCCCGCCCGCATCCAGATCATCGCGGGCACCGTGGTGGCGTTCGTCGCCGCGTTCACCGATGTCGGACTCCTCGAGGAGATGATCAACATCGGCACGCTCTCGGCCTTCGTGCTCGTGAGCATCGGCGTCGTGGTGCTCCGCCGCACCCGCCCCGACCTGCAGCGCGGGTTCCGCGTGCCGTGGTCGCCCGTGCTGCCGATCCTCTCGGCGGCGCTTTGCGTCTGGCTCATGTTCAACCTGACGACGCTGACGTGGGTGCGATTCCTCGTCTGGCTCGCCATCGGGATCGTCATCTACCTGCTGTACGGCCGTCGTCGCTCACGGCTCGGACTCGAGCTGCGGGTGAGCGAGGTCGAGCTGCCCACTGCGCAGGGCGCAGAGCCTCCGCAGGGTTCCTGACGAGGCAGGGCTCGACGCAGGAGGTCGCCCCCTCGGGCGAGCGACGTACGCTCGGCGGTCTCGTCCGAGCGCCTTCGCGCCCAGGACGCAACGATGTTGTCAACATCGTTGCGCGAGAGTCGTCGTCCGCGGTACTGTCCGATTGCAGCATCCGTTCGCCGGCCGGTACCGCACATCGAGAGCGCTGACGGCCACCTCAGACAACGACGTTCCAGGAGGCACGATGTACGACGACGAATCGACCCCGACCGCGAGCAGGGCGGGAGCGCTCACGCGTCGCACCCTCCTCGGCGTCGGCGCCGCCGGCGCCGCCGGCGTGCTGCTCACCGCGGGCGCGCGCCCCGGCGCCGCCGTGCCGGCCTCCTACAACCGCATGTGGGACACGATCGTGATCGGGGCCGGAGCCTCGGGCCTCGGCGCCGCTCGCGTGATCGCCGACGCCGGCAAGCGCGTGCTCGTGCTCGAGGCACGTGATCGCATCGGCGGTCGCATGTGGACCGACCGCACGTCGATGGGCATCCCGATCGAGCGCGGCGCGGAGCTCGTGCACGGCACCACGGTCTCGACGTGGGGGTTGATCGACCAGCTCGGCCTCGCCACGCACCGGCAGACCGAGATCCACTCCCGGCTGACGCCCGAGACTCCGTGGACGAACGCGTTCGACTTCGAATCCCTGCATTTCCCGCTCGGCGCTCCCTCGTACCCGAACGGGCTGCCCGACCCGGTCGACGGCGAGACCGCCCTGGCCTGGCTCGAACGCGTCGGCATCCCGCCCGAGAACTACTCGACGGCGCTCGCGGCGATCGAAGTGGACTCCGAGCAGTTCGACGTGCTTCCGGCGTGGTTCGTCGTCGACACCGTGGTCGCGGGCCTCGAGACGCAGGATCTCTCGGGGCCGATGCCGCCCGAGGAGTACGGCGACTACCGGGTGATCGGCGGCTACAACCAGGTGCTGCAGCCGCTCGTCGCCGGCCTTCCGCTGGTGCACGGCGCGCGGGTGCACACAGTCGAGCATCGGGCCGGCCGGGTCGACGTGCACTCGAGTGCCGGCTCGTTCAAGGCCAAGACACTCGTGGTCGCGCTGCCCGGCGGCGTGCTGAAGCACGGCGACATCACCTTCGATCCGCCACTGCCCGCCGACAAGCGCGACGGGTTCCAGGAGATCGAGTACCTGCCGGTCTTCAAGGGCATCCTCGAGTTCGCTCATCCGGTGCTGCCCGAGGACCACCCGCTGCCGCGGGCGTGGGACATCATGACGACGTTCTCGAAGAACCCGCCGAGCCTCTGGAACGGATCCGTCGGCACCCCCGGCTACGGCGGCGAGGTCATCGTCGCGTGGATGACCGGGGGCAAGGCCCAGGACCTGCTCGACCTGCCCGAGGCGGAACGGTTCCAGGCGGCGCTCGACAACATCCGCACCGCTGTCGGCGACCAGGGCCTCCAGTACGTCAAAGCCTCGACCTACGACTGGTCGAAGGACGAGTTCGCCAGGGGCGCCTATCCCGGCCCCTTCTCACGCCGCAGCGGCCTGAACGCCCCGATCGACGGCACGATCTTCTGGGCGGGCATGGTGACCAGCACCATCCACTCGTCGCGGAACTCCGGCGTGACGGCAGCGAACGCGACCCTCGCCGCGCTGGCGCTGCGCTGAGCACCACTCCGTCGTGCGGCGCGATCGACCCGAACGGTCGCGCCGTACGACGGGTCCGGCGGGGCGCCGTGCCGACCCGCCGGCGCCGCTCCACCGACCGATCCGTCTCTCCGTCGACCGATCGACTGCACCACTGCACCACTGACCGATCCGCTGCACCACGCACCACGACGATTCAGGAGGCAGTACCGATGCTCGACCATGAAACGAACCGTGCCACGAGCCGGACTCGAGGCAGCGGCATCCTGACCAGGCGAAGCCTGCTCGCAGCAGGTGCCGTCAGCGCGGCGGGACTCCTGCTCACCGCCGGCGCGAAGCCGACGCCCGGCGACTGGCAGACCCGCACCTGGGATGCGATCGTGATCGGCGCCGGAGCCGCCGGCCTCGGGGCCGCGAGAACCCTCGCCGACGCCGGTCGGAGCGTGCTCGTGCTCGAGGCGCGGGGTCGCATCGGCGGGCGCATGTGGACCGACCGCACCTCGATGTCGATCCCCATCGAGCGCGGTGCCGAGCTCGTGCACGGCAGCACCGTCTCGACGTGGGGGCTGATCGACCAGCTCGGGCTGGCGACGCACCGGCAGACGAAACTGTTCGGCAGGCTTCGGCCCGAGACGCCGTGGATCGACGGGTTCCACTACGAATCGTGGCACTTCCCGCTCGGTGCGCCCCCGTATCCCAACGGCCTGCCGGCGCCGACGGCCGACGAGACCGCGTTGCACTGGCTGCAGCGAGTGGGCATCACGCCCGACAACTACCCGATCATGCTCGCCGCGATCGAGGTGGACGCGGAGCAGTTCGACGTGCTGCCGGCCAAGGAAGCCGCCAAGACGATCGAGACGGCGCTCAAGTACCAGGGTCGCACCGGCCCGATGCCGCCCGAGGAGTACGGCGACTACCGGGTCATCGGCGGCTACGACCAGGTGCTCCAGCCGCTCGTCGCAGGCCTCCCGCTCGTGCTGAACGCGCCCGTGCACACCGTCGAACACGGGCCGGGCCATGTCGAGGTGCACACGAGCCGAGGCACGTACTCGGCGAAGGCCCTCGTCGTCGCGCTGCCGGGCGGCGTGCTGAAGCACGGCGACGTGGTCTTCAACCCGCCACTGCCTCCAGAGAAGAGCAACGGCTTCCAGGCGATCAGCTACCTGCCCGTGTTCAAGGGCATCCTGGAGTTCGCACACCCCGTGCTCCCCGTCGGGCATCCGGTGCCGCGCGGGTGGGACATCCTCACGACGTTCTCGAAGAACCCGCCGAGCAACTGGAGCGCCTCGGCAGGCACGCCCGGCTTCGCCGGCGAGATCATCGTGTCGTGGATGACCGGCGGCAAGGCGCAGGAGCTGCTCGACCTGCCCGAGTCGCAGCGCTTCGCCGCTGCACTCGACAACCTCCGCACGGCGGCCGGTGACCAGGGGCTGCAGTACACGAAGTCGTCGACCTACGACTGGTCGAAGGACCAGTTCGCACGGGGTGCGTACCCCGGACCGTTCTCGCGCTGGAACGCCAACGGCCTCTATTCGCCGATCAACGACACGATCTTCTGGGCCGGCATGGTCACCAGCACGATCGACTGGTCGCGTGACACCGGCATCAGCGCCGCGAACGCGACACTCGCCGCGCTGGCGGCGCGCTGACCGAGCGGCGAGCGAGCATCGCCGTGCGGCGCCTGATCGGGCGCCGCACGGCGGTTCACGTGCGGTGGGGGTGAGGGGCCGGGCTACGCGTCGACGATCGCGAGCAGCAGGTGCCCGCTCGAGACGGTGGCGCCGGCCTCGGCGTTGACCGTGCCGATGACGCCGTCCTTGTGGGCGAGGATCGGCTGCTCCATCTTCATGGCCTCGAGTACGAGCACGAGGTCGCCCTTGACGACCTTGTCGCCCTCGGCGACGGCGACCTTCACGATGGTCGCCTGCATGGGCGCCTTCACGGCGTCGCCCGTGCCGGTGTCGACGGCGTGCGATGCGGCGCGGCGACGAGGCGCGGCACCGGCGGTGCTGGAAGCGGATGACCCGCCGCCGACGATGCGCTTCGGCAGCGTGACCTCGACCCGACGACCCGCGACCTCGACGACGACGCTCATGCGCTCAGCGGGGCCCGCATTGTCGGCGAGTTCGCCCGACCACGGCTCGAGCCGGTTGTCGTACTCGGTCTCGATCCAGCGCGTGTAGATCGAGAACGGCTCGTCGCCGGCCGGCGCGAAGGCCGGGTTGTTCACGATGTCGCGGTGGAAGGGGAGCACGGTCGGCAGGCCCGCCACCTCGAACTCGTCGAGGGCCCGGCGGGCGCGCTCGAGCGCGTCCTTGCGGTCGCGGCCGGTGACGATGAGCTTGGCGAGGAGCGAGTCGAACGCCCCCGAGATCTCGTCGCCCGAGGTGACGCCGGAGTCGATGCGGATGCCGGGGCCGCCCGGGAAGCGGAGCTGGTGCACCGGGCCCGGCGCGGGCAGGAAGCCGCGGCCCGGGTCTTCGCCGTTGATGCGGAACTCGATCGAGTGCCCGGTCGTGACCGGGTCGGCGTAATCGAGCACGCCGCCCTCGGCGAGGCGGAACTGCTCGCGCACGAGGTCGATGCCGGTGATCTCCTCGGAGACCGGGTGCTCGACCTGGAGACGGGTGTTGACCTCGAGGAACGAGACCGTGCCGTCCTGGCCGATGAGGAACTCGCAGGTGCCGGCGCCGACGTAGCCCACCTCGCGGAGGATCGCCTTCGAGGACTCGTAGAGCTGAGCGGTCTGCTCGTCGGTGAGGAAGGGCGCGGGGGCCTCCTCGACGAGCTTCTGGTGACGGCGCTGCAGCGAGCAGTCGCGGGTCGAGACGACGACGACGTTGCCGTGCGCGTCTGCGAGGCACTGGGTCTCGACGTGGCGCGGCTTGTCGAGGTACTTCTCGACGAAGCATTCGCCGCGGCCGAACGCGGCGACGGCCTCGCGGGTCGCCGACTCGAAGAGCTCGGGCACCTCTTCGCGGGTGCGGGCGACCTTGAGGCCGCGGCCGCCGCCGCCGAAGGCGGCCTTGATCGCGACGGGCAGGCCGTGCACGTCGACGAAGTCGAGCACCTCCGAGGCATCCGCCACGGGGTTGAGCGTTCCGGGCGCGAGCGGTGCGCCGACCTTCTCTGCGACGTGGCGAGCGGAGACCTTGTCTCCGAGTCGCTCGATCGCCTCGGGCGAGGGGCCGATCCAGATGAGGCCGGCGTCGATCACGGCGCGGGCGAAGTCGGGGTTCTCGGCGAGGAAGCCGTAGCCGGGGTGCACGGCGTCGGCGCCGGAGCGGCGGGCGACCGAGAGGATCTTGTCGATCACGAGGTAGGTGTCTGCGCTCGTGGTGCCGTCGAGGGCGTACGCCTCGTCGGCGAGCTTCACGTGCCGCGCGTCGCGGTCTTGGTCGGCGTAGACGGCGACGGAACCGAGACCGGCGTCACGGGCGGCCCGGATGACGCGGACGGCGATCTCGCCACGGTTGGCGATGAGGACCTTGGAGATGCGCGGCATAATGCTCAAGCCTATTGGGCGCGCCGGTCGACTCTTTGGGTGCCTTCCACAAAAAGAGCGGATGTCTCTTGCGGACACCGACAATCGACGTGCGGGCTCACTCGTCGGAGGGCCCGCGATTCCAGAGCGACGGCCATGCCACGCCGAGCTCCCGCACGAGGTCGCGGAGGGTCGAGAGCGAGAGGCCGACGACCGTCGACGGGTCGCCCTCGACGCGGCGGATGAAGGGACCCCCGAGACTGTCGATCGTGAAGGCGCCGGCGACGAGCAGCGGCTCGCCGGTGGCGATGTAGGCGTCGATCTCGGCCTCGTCGAGCGCCGCGAAGCGCACGGTCGCGACATCCGCTCGCCCGACGGCCCCGTTCACCCGGCCGCCGCGGTGGTCGATCAGCCAGTGGCCCGACCACAACTCGCCGTGCCCGCCGTTCTGGGCGAGCCAGCGCTGCTTCGCGACGTCGGGCAGGTGCGGCTTGCCGTGGATGGACCCGCCGGTGAGGAACGCCGAGTCGCCGCCGAGGATGAGCCCGTCGATCGGCTCCCCGCCCGGCTCGGCCCCGACGAGGGCCTCGGCCTTCGCCTGTGCGAGCAGCTGCACCATCTCTCTCGCGGCGAGCGGGCCGGACTCGGACTCGCGGGCGGCGACCACCGCCTCCTCGTCGACGCCGGGAGGTGCCGCGATCGGCTCGATGCCGGCCGCGCGAAGGGTCTGCAACCGGGCGGGGGAGGTCGAGGCGAGATAGAGGCGCATGCGTCCATCCTGCCCGCCGGCTCGGCGCTGTGGAATGCTCGATGCATGCCAGAGAACCGTCGCCCCCGTCGAAGCGGTGGGCGCAAGCCCTCGCGATCGCCCCGCCCCGCCCCGAAGCCGCCGGCCACCGACGGCCCCGTCATCGAGCTCGAGGTCGAGCGCGTCGCGCACGGCGGCGTGTTCGTGGCCCGGCACGAGGGACGCGTCGTGTTCGTCGCCGACGCGATCCCGGGGGAGCGGGTCGCCGCTCGGGTCAGCGACCAGGGCAAGGAGAAGTTCTGGCGCGCGGAGACCGTGGAGGTGCTCGATGCATCGCCCGACCGCCGCGAGCACGTGTGGGCGGAGGCATCCGTCGACCGTGCGCCCGAACTGCGGCCCGGCGGTGCCGAGTTCGGCCACATCACCATGGCGCGGCAGCGCGGCCTGAAGGGCGAGGTGCTGCGCGAGGCGCTCTCCCGCATGGCGGGCGTCGAGGTCGACGTCGAGGTCGACCCGGTCGATCCCGCCCTCGCCCCGGGCGTCTCGAGCGACGACGGCACCGGTTGGCGCACGCGGATGCGCCTGCACGTCGGCCCAGACGGCCGTGTCGGACCGTACGCGGCCCGCAGCCACTCGATCGTGCCCGTGGCATCCGTTCCCCTCGCCGTGCCCGAACTGGCCGCTCTCGCGCCGCTCGGCGACCGCTTCCCGGGTGCCGCCGCGATCGATCTGGTCGCCCCGAGCGCTGGCGACCCCGCGATCGTCATGGTCGAGGGCGAACGCCCAGCCCGCGGCGTGCGGCCGACGATCGAGGAGCGCGTGGGCGAGCGCAGCTTCCAGCTCGACCGCGACGGCTTCTGGCAGGTGCATCGCGGCGCGGCAGCGACGCTCACCCGGGCCGTGCAGGAGCTCATCGACGGCGACCTCTTCGACCCGCGCGCAGCCAACCACGACCTCTACGGCGGTGTCGGACTGCTCGCCGCCGCCGTCGGCGACCGCTTCGGCGAGACCGTGCGCATCACAACGGTCGAGTCCGACGCACGCGCGACCGAGCACGCCGGCGCGAACCTCTCGGAGTGGCTCGGTGCCCGCGCCGTGACCGCACGCGTCGACCGGTACCTCGCAGAGCTCGAGGCGGAGTCGAGCACCGCCGAGCGTGCGCGCCTCCGCGACGCGACGATCGTGCTCGATCCGCCGCGCTCCGGCGCTGGGCGCGAGGTCGTCGAACGGCTCGCGGAGCTGCGGCCGCGGCAGCTCGTCTACGTCGCCTGCGACCCGGTCGCGTTCGCCCGCGACGTCGGCCTCTTCCGCGAACGCGGCTACGAGCTCGACGAGCTGCGCGCCTACGACCTCTTCCCGAACACCCACCACGTCGAGGCAGTCGCCCGCCTCCGCGCTATCGTGTGAACGTGGAAGAGGGGGACGTCGGGGCTGCGCCGCCGACACGAGCATCGGATGCAGCGGCGACGGTCGCGATCGTCGACGACCACGAAGCGGTGCGACTCGGCCTGCGCGCGGCGTGCCGCGACGCGGGCTACGACGTGGTGGTCGACGCCGCGAGCGTGCCGGAGCTGCTCGAGGGCCTCGCCGGTCGCGCGTGCGACGTGGTCGTGCTCGACCTCTCGCTCGGCGACGGTTCCTCGGTGACCGAGAACGTGCGGGCCGTGCTCGCCACCGGCAGCGCCGTGCTCGTGCACAGCATCGCCGATCGCGTCGCGGCGGTGCGCGAGTCGCTCGCGGCAGGTGCCGCCGGCGTGATCCCGAAGGCCTCGCCGATGTCCGCGGTGATCAGCGCGATCGCCACGGTCGCCAGGGGCGAGGTGCTCAACAACGTCGAGTGGGCGAGCGCCATCGAGGCCGATCGCGACTTCGCGAAGGCACAGCTCGGTCGCCGCGAGCACGACGTGCTGCACCTGTACGCGTCGGGGCTCCCGCTGAAGCTCGTCGCGGCCCAGCTCGGCATCGCGCACTCGACGGCCCGCGAGTACCTCGACCGCGTTCGGGCGAAGTACATCGAGGTCGGCCGCCCTGCGCCGACGAAGGTCGACCTGCTGCGCCGTGCCGTCGAAGACGGGATCCTCCCCGGACTCGACGATGGTGGAGATGCCCGCCGTTGACTGGCGGGTGACGCGACTCTCGCGTCGCCGCTCCACGGTGACCCGGGCCCAGGTCGAGACCGTCGTGGGCCGTGCGCTCGGCCTGTTCGGGCTCGTGTTCGGAGCCCAGACCGTGCCGATGGCGCTCGTGCAGGCCGGCGCGCTCATGCCCGGCGCAGGTGCCGCGCTCATGGCGGTGATGTACGGCGCGATCGTCGGCCTCGCGGTCGCGACCGTCACGAAGGTCGCGGTGCGCACCGCGTGCCTCGCCTTCGCGCTGCTGTACGCGCTCGCACTCGTGGCATGGCCGTTCCTCGTCGACGATCCGGGGGCCCTCGACGGTGCCGCGCCGTGGCTGTACTACCTGTGCACCGTCGCGACCACGGCAGCGGTCGTCGCGGTACCGCCGGCCTGGGCGGCCGTGTACACGCTCGTCGTTCCGGCGGGGTACGGGGTGATCCGACTCCTGCCGTCCGGTGGCGACGCCGGACCGCTGCTCGCGGTGCTCGACGCGATGTACGCGGTCGTGCTGGGCGTCGTCGTGCTCGTCATCGTGACGATGCTGCGCCAGGCCGCCGGAGCGGTCGACGGCGCGCAGGAGGCGGCCCTGGAACGCTACGACGTGGCCGCGCGCCTGCATGCGAACGAGATCGAGCGGGTCAAGGTCGACGCGCTCGTGCACGACAGCGTGCTGACCACCCTGCTCTCCGCTGCGGCGGCGACGACGCCCGACCAGCAGCAGCTCGCGGCGCGGATGGCCCGCGACGCCGTGCAGCGACTCGACGAGGCAGGCGCCACCGGGCCCCGGGCGCTCGACCGGGTCGGGCTTCCCGTGCTGGTGCGGCGGCTGCGCGCCGCGCTCACGACGTTCACCACGCCGTTCACGGTGCGCGTCGTGAACGCCGGCGGAGTCGAGTTGCCGGTCGAGGCCGTCGAGGCCCTGTACGCGGCGGCCGTGCAGGCCATGGTCAACAGCCTGCAACACGCCGACGAGCCGGGCCTGTCCACGAGACGCGAGCTCCGCATCAGGGGCGTGCGCGCAGGCGGCTGCGTCATCGAGATTGCCGACAGCGGCCGCGGGTTCATCATCGAGCAGGTGCCCGCCGAGCGCCTCGGCCTGCGCGTCTCGATCGAGGAGCGAATGGTCAACGCGGGCGGTGCCGCGCACGTCGAGTCGCGCATCGGACACGGGACGACGGTCACCCTGGCGTGGCCGCAGGGGGCGGGTGGCGGCGCATGATCTCCATTCCCCGCTGGCTGCTGCTCGTGCTCGGCGCCCTGTTCTCGGCCTACCACGTCGTGCTCGGCATCTACTCCCTGGGCCAGGCAGCGTCGCCGTGGCCCGCGGTCGTGGCGCTGCTGCTCTACTCGACGGCCACGACGCTGAGCCTCTGGCCCGCGAAGCGCGTGCGCATGCCCGACTGGCTCGCGGCGTTCGACCTCGCCGTCTCCATCGTGATGCCGTTGCTGGTGACGAGCCAGCTCGACCCCGCCGCCGAGAACGGGTACGCCACGTGGTACGTCGCCGCGGTCGGCACGCTCATGACCATCACCGCGGCGAGGCGTCAGCTGACGGCGGCATGGCTCGGGGTCATCGCGCTCGCGGTGTAGAGCATCGTCTGGGCGGGGCCGTTCTCGCTCGGCGGGCTCGGCGTGATCGGCAGCATCGTCTGGGTGGGCATCGCGCACATGCTGACCAGTGCGCTGACCAGTGCCGCGCGCGAGACGCGGCGCTACGCGCAGGCAGAGCGGGAGGCCGCTGCATGGCAGGCCGCGCAGGACGCCCACCTGTTCGAGGGGCGAATGCGCCTGGCGCACACGAATCGACTCGCAGCGCCGATGCTGCGCCGCATCGCGGATCGCGGCGGCGCGCTCACCGCGGCGCAGCAGGCCGAGTGTCGCATGCTGGAGGCGGCCATCCGTGATGAGATCCGCGGCCGGATGCTGCTGACCGATGCGGTGCGGTTCGAGGTGCAGCGCGCCCGCGCCCGCGGCATGACCGTCACCCTCCTCGACGAGGGCGGAATCGACGACCTCGACGAGGCGACGCGGAATCGGGTGCTCTCGCGTCTCGCCGACGCGGTCGCGGGCTCGTCGGCCGATCGGATCATCGTGCGCACGGCGGCTGAGGCGTCGCCCGTTGCGGTCACGGTCGTGGGGCTCCGCGAGTCGGTCGGCGCCGCGGCGGACACCGACGAGGCCGAGGTCGAGCTGTGGCTGGAGATCCCTCGGGAGTTCTGAACCCGGCCGGGAGTGAACCCGGCTGGGAGTGAACCCGGCTGGACATGAAGGTGGGGGGCCGATCCGAGATCGACCCCCCATCAAGCCCGAGTCACCGCGACAACCCGAATGTCGCCCTGACTCGCCCCCAACTGCCATCGGTTACCCGACCGGTGGCGGTGGCGACTCCTGTGGAGCCTGCACTGTCCATATTGGTGCACGATCCGAAATTCGCACAGTCATCATTTCGGGGGACAAGCGCTGTCCCCCATTCTCCGAATCCGAGACGTTCCGGGCGCAGGACACGAAGCGGCGCCGCCCGGCCACCGGATTTCGGGGGACATCCGGTCAGGCTCCGGCGCGCGCCCAGCGGCCGGGCCCGACCTCAAGCGGCCGGCGCATGGCGCCACCGCTGCGGACCCAGGCGCTGCGGCCCGGGTCGACGGATGCCTCGGCCGCCGTCTGCTCGTCGAGGGCAGAGAGCAGCACGGCGGTGACCGCTGCGGCGTCTTCAGGGGTGACCACTCGGGTCTCGAAGCGCAGCGCGTCAGCGCGTTCGTCGATGTCGTCGCTCATGTCGTTCGCCCCTACAGCGGGATGTTCCCGTGCTTCTTGGCCGGCAGGCTCGCGCGCTTCGTGCGGAGCGCCCGGAGCGCCTTCACGACGGCCACGCGGGTCGCCGCGGGCTCGATCACGCCGTCGAGCTCGCCGCGTTCGGCGGCGAGGAAGGGCGAGGCCACGTTGTACGTGTACTCGTTGGCGAGCTTCGTGCGCACGGCCGCGACATCTTCGCCGGCCTCTTCTGCGCGCTTGATCTCACCGCGGTAGAGGATGTTCACGGCGCCCTGACCGCCCATGACGGCGATCTCGGCGGTCGGCCAGGCGAGGTTGATGTCGGCGCCGAGCTGCTTGGAGCCCATGACGATGTAGGCGCCGCCGTAGGCCTTGCGCGTGATGACCGTGACGAGCGGCACGGTGGCCTCGGCGTAGGCGTAGAGCAGCTTCGCGCCGCGTCGGATGACGCCGGTCCACTCCTGATCGGTGCCCGGGAGGTAACCCGGCACGTCGACGAGGGTCAGGATCGGGATCGAGAACGCGTCGCAGAATCGCACGAAGCGCGAGGCCTTCTCGCCGGCCGCGATGTTCAGCGTGCCCGCCATCTGGCTCGGCTGGTTGGCGATGATGCCGACCGAGCGACCCTCGATGCGGGCGAAGCCCACGACGATGTTCGGGGCGAAGAGGGGCTGCACCTCGAGGAAGTCCCCGTGGTCGACGATGCCCTCGATGACCGAGTGCATGTCGTAGGGCTGGTTCGGCGAATCGGGGATGACGGTGTTCAGGCGCCGGTCTTCGTCGGTGATCTCGAGTTCGACCTCGGCGTCGTACACCGGGGCATCCGTCATGTTGTTGTCGGGAAGGAACGAGATGAGGGTGCGCGCGTAGTCGAGCGCGTCGGACTCGTCGCTCGCGAGGTAGTGGGCGACGCCCGAGACGGTGTTGTGGGTGAGCGCGCCGCCGAGCTCCTCCATGCCGACGTCCTCGCCCGTGACGGTCTTGATGACGTCGGGTCCGGTGACGAACATCTGGCTGGTCTTGTCGACCATGATCACGAAGTCGGTGAGGGCGGGGGAGTACACCGCGCCGCCGGCGGCAGGGCCGCAGACGATCGAGATCTGCGGGATGACGCCCGACGCCTGGGTGTTGCGGCGGAAGATCTCGCCGTACTTGCCGAGGGCGACGACGCCCTCCTGGATGCGGGCTCCGCCCGAGTCGAGGATGCCGATGATCGGCACCCCCGTCTTCAGCGCGAGCTCCATGACCTTGATGATCTTCTCGCCTGCGACCTCGCCGAGCGAGCCGCCGAAGATCGTGAAGTCCTGCGAGTACACGGCCACCTGGCGGCCGTGGATGGTGCCGGTGCCCGTGACGACGGCGTCGCCGTAGGGGCGCTTGCCCTCCATGCCGAACGCGTGCGTGCGGTGCCGCACGAACTCGTCGAGCTCGACGAACGAGCCTGGGTCGAGCAGCTCGGCGATGCGCTCGCGCGCTGTCATCTTGCCCTTGGCATGCTGCTTCTCGATCGCCGCCTCACCCGACGCCGTCACGGCTTCGTGGTAGCGCAGCTTGAGGTCGGCGAGCTTGCCGGCGGTCGTGGAGAGGTTGGGGCCGTCAGTCGCTTCGGTCACGCCGTTCACTCTACCGCTGAGCACTTGGCCGACTTCCTTGACGGATTCCTACAAAAACAGCCGCGCCTCTGGTGGCAATCGCCATGCGCGTGGGCTCGCGCACGGCTGGGTAGGGTGATCGCATGGATTGGGAGCGATCGCGCGCGGCGGTGCTGCGGTTCGAGTTCCGCGACGAGGTCGGATCGACGAACGACGAGCTGCGTGCAGCCGCGAGCGGTCCGGATGCCGCGGAGTGGGGCCACGGTGCCGCGCTCGTCACCGACAACCAGACGCACGGGCGAGGCCGTCTCGGCCGGGTCTGGCTGGCCCCCACGGGCAAGACCCTCGCGATCTCGGTGCTCCTGCGCCCCGAACTCGACGGCGGTGCGCCGCTGCCGCCCGACGCCTACGGCTGGATCCCGCTCATCGCAGGGGCGGCGATGACCGAGGCGGTGCGTCGCGCCGTCGAGCTGCACGTGCCGCCGGGCACGGCGGGCACCGGTGGTGCGACGGTCGGTTCGACGTCGTCGCCGGCCGAGCAGGAGGCGCCCGCGGCATCCGCGCGCCCGAGCCGTCGGCGTCTCCGTGCCGAGGAGGCCGAAGGGCCCGACGACAGCGGCGGGGTCGACGTCGAGCTCAAGTGGCCGAACGACGTGCTCGTGTCGGGGTACAAGATCTGCGGCATCCTCTCCGAACTGCTGCCGGACTCCGGGGCGGTCATCGTCGGCGCCGGCCTCAACCTCACCCTCGACGAACACGACCTGCCCACCCTGACCTCCACGTCGCTGCTCCTCGTCACCGGCGCGCAGCCCGACGCCGACGCCGTGCTCGCCGACTACCTCGCCACGTTCCTCGAGATGTTCGGCGCATTCGTGGCGTCGGGGGCGGATGCCGCGGCGAGTGGTGTGGCCGCCCGGGTCGCCGAGCTCTGCGGCACGATCGGCAGTGAGGTGCGCGTCGAACTGCCGGGCGACCGGGAACTCCTCGGGCACGCGGAGCGGCTCGACGTCGACGGCCGACTCGTCGTGATCGACCGTGAGAACGGCGAGCCGTGGTCTGTCGCCGCGGGAGACGTGACCCACCTGCGGTATTAATGGGCGTATGAGGCCTGCCGTGACACCCGAGTCGGTCGTGCCGGCGGCGCAGCCGCCCGAGCGCGTCGTCGCGAGGCTGCGACGGCACGCCCGAGTGCTGATCCTTCCCTCGATCCTGCTCATCGCGGTCGCCGGGGCGGCCGCCTACGGTGCGAGCATCGTCCGCGAGGCCTGGCAGGTGCTCGCGGTCATCGGCGGGGCGCTGCTCATCGTGCTGCTCGGCTCGTTCCTGCCGTTCCTCGCCTGGCTCACGCGGCGCACGACGATCACGACCCGGCGGGTCATCGGCCGAAGCGGCGTCTGGGTGCGCGTGCGGCAGGAGATGCTGCTGAGTCGAGGGCGCGACGTCACGGTGCGTCGAACCTGGGGCCAGGGCGCCTTCGGATCGGGCGACGTGCAGATCGACACGGGCCACGAGAAGCCGTTCGTGCTGAAGGACGTGCCGAAGCCCGCGCTCGTGCAGGGCGCGCTGCAGGAGCTCATGGGCGAGGAGCAATCGCGCGTCGCAGAGCGTCGGCGCGCCGAGCAGACGATGCTCGACGGCGACACCGTGGCCTGGGGCGGACGCTGAACCTGAGCGATCGTGCAGCGGGACGTCGATAAAGGACGTAACGTGGACAGGTGGTCTCGCGTCGCCCGAGCGCGAGCCGCACGATGAAGGGTTTCTCTTGGCCGACGAATGCAAACACGGTTTCGATGACGGCCTCTGCGCCATCTGCTTCCCCCCGCCCGAACCCGAGGCGAAGCCCGCGCCCGCCCCGGTGCCCCGATCGGCTCGGTCGACCACGACGCGCAGCGGCCGGCCCCCGGCGCGAGTGCCCGGTGCCTCGCGCCCGACGATCGCGTCGGACGCGCCGCGCCTCGACCTGAAGGCGATGCGCATCTACCACGTGACGCACATCGACAACCTGCCGCCCATCCTCGACGCCGGTGCACTGCTCGCCGACGCCGCGGGAGCGGCTCCGGTGGTCGACCTCGCCGCACCGCACGCGCGCGAGTACCGGCGCGGTGCTGCGATCGACGGCACCGATGCCGTCGTCGCCGACTATGTGCCGTTCCTGCTCACGACCGATGCGCACGTCTGGAACGCGGTGCGCACCGCGACGCCCGACCCGCGTCTCGGCGAGGATGCGGTCAAGCGCGCTCCGGCCGACTTCGTGATCTTCGTCAGCTCCCTCACGAGCGCCCAGGCCGGCAAGGCCGAGGTGGCCGGCACCATCGTCGTCAGCGAATCGGATGCCGCCGTCACCGGCGCAGCCGTCGCGACCGAGTGGGGCGACGTGCAGCGACTGCTGCAGCGTCTGCACCGCGATGAAGAGGGTGCGGGCCTCGACGGTGCCGAGTTGCTCGTGCGCGAGTGCCTTCCCCTCGATGACGTCGCGCTCATCGCCGTCGCCAACGAGCCCGTGCGCGACCGGGTGCGGGCCGAGCTCGCCGGCGCGGGCGTGCGTGCCCGCGTCGCGGTGTACCCGCCCTGGTTCCAGCCGACCGCCGAGTCCGCGGAGTAGGTCAGGTCGTGGGGGCGTTCGTCGGCGACGACGCCCCCTCAGGCTCCTCGAAGATGGCGCGCTGCGCCTCTTCGACGCGGGCCAGGTTCGAGAGCCCGTCGGCCCGGTGGTGCCCGAAGACCCAGTATCGGTAGAGCACGAAGCGGAACGCCGTTCCGAGGCCGAGACCGACCACGTTGGTCGCGATGTTGTCGGCCACGAGCGTCGTGTATCCGAGCCAGTGATGGCTGATCCACAGACATCCGAGCGCGATCGCCATGCCCCCGAGCGAGACGATCGCGTACTCGGCGAACTCGCGCAGGTAGTTGCGGCGGCGGTGGTTGCGGAACGTCCAGTAGCGGTTGCCCAGCCAGTTGAAGACGATGGCGACGCTCGTCGAGATCGTCTTCGCCCCGATCGCCGACTGCGCCCAGTGGCCTTCGCCGAAGGCCCCGAGCCGCAGCAGGTTGAAGAGCGCGACGTCGATGACGAGGCCGATCAGGCCGACGACGCCGAACTTCACCGCGTAGGCGAGCAGGCCGTTCCAGAGGCGTTCGAGGGCGCTCGCGAAGCGGGTGGACACCGGCACATCCTATGCGCTCGGGCGCGGCCTAGACTGAACTGGGCGCCCGTGCGGGCGCCGATGGCGGCGGTGAACGGAGTGCATGGCGTGCGGGTCGGAGTGATCGGTGGAGGGCAGCTCGCCCGGATGATGATCCCCGCGGCGATCGAACTCGGAGTCGATCTCCGGGTGCTCGCCGAGGCCGAGGGCATGTCGGCTGCGATCGCGGCCGACCGGGTCGGCGACTACACCGACGTCGCGACCGTGCTCGCGTTCGCGCGCGAGGTCGACGTCGTCACGTTCGACCACGAGCACGTGCCGCAAGACGTGCTGCGCGCCCTCGTCGACGCCGGCGTGCCCGTGCACCCCGGCCCCGATGCACTGCGCATCGCGCAGGACAAGCTGGTGATGCGCGAGCGCCTCTCCGAACTCGGTCTTCCGGTGCCCGACTGGGCACGTGTCGAGACGGCCTCCCAGCTCGACGACTTCATCGCCGACCATGGCGGCGTGGCGGTCGTGAAGACGCCGCGCGGCGGTTACGACGGCAAGGGCGTGCGCGTCGTGCGCAGCGCCGCCGAGGTCGCCGAGTGGTTCGCCACGATCGCCGAAGACGGCAGCGCCGGAGCCCTCCTCGTCGAGGAGCTCGTCGACTTCCGCCGCGAACTCGCCCAGCTCGTGGCCCGGCGCCCCTCCGGCGAGGTCGTCGCCTGGCCGCTCGTCGAGACCGTGCAGGTCGGCGGGGTCTGCAGCGAGGTCATCGCGCCGGCGCCCGGATCGGCGGGCCGGCTGGCGGATGTCGCGGCCGATGTCGCGATCACGATCGCCGAGGGCCTCGGGGTCACCGGCGTGCTCGCCGTCGAGCTCTTCGAGACGAGCGACGAGCGGATCCTCGTCAATGAACTCGCGATGCGGCCGCACAACAGCGGCCACTGGTCGATGGACGGGGCGACCACCGGGCAGTTCGAGCAGCACCTGCGTGCGGTGCTCGACCTGCCGCTCGGCGCCACCGGCAGCCGCGACGCCTGGTCGGTCATGGTCAATGTGCTCGGCGGGCCGGTCGAAGGCTCGCTCGCCGACCGCTACTCGGCCGCGCTCGCCGGCCACCCCACCGTGAAGGTGCACAACTACGGCAAGGCGCCGCGGCCGGGTCGCAAGATCGGTCACGTCACGGCCACGGGTGACGATCTCGACGCCGTCGTCTACGAGGCCCGGGCCACTGCGGCGTTCTTCCAGGACTGACGCGTCGGTCTCGGCCGCGTGCCCTGCGGTCATCTCACAGCGCACGGCCCTACACTCGATCAAGTGATTGAGACGAACACCGCACCCCTCGTCGGCGTCGTGATGGGTTCCGACTCCGACTGGAACGTGATGCAAGAGGCTTCCGCCCTGCTCGACGAGTTCGGCGTCGCGCACGAGGTCGAGGTCGTCTCAGCGCACCGTACGCCCGAGAAGATGATCGCCTACGGCAAGGAGGCGGCCGGGCGCGGCCTCAAGGTCATCATCGCCGGCGCCGGCGGCGCCGCGCACCTGCCCGGCATGCTCGCCTCGGTGACGACGTTGCCCGTGGTCGGCGTGCCCGTGCCGCTGTCGCGCCTCGACGGCCTCGACTCGCTGCTCTCCATCGTGCAGATGCCCGCCGGCGTGCCCGTCGCGACCGTCTCGATCGGCGGGGCCAAGAACGCCGGCCTCATCGCGGTGAAGATCCTCGCGACGGCCGATGACGCCCTCACGACGGCGCTCGCCGACTATGCGACCGACCTCGCGGCACTCGTCGAAGAGAAGAACGAACGGCTCAAGCGGAACCGATGACGCTCGCCGCAAGCCCGATCCGATATCCGGACGTCGCCTCGCGTACGGTCATGACCCGCCGTGCGTGGTGGCTCGTCGTGCTCAACTTCCTGATCCCGGGCGCCCCGCAGGCGCTCGCCGGCAGCCGGAAGCTCGGCCGGTTCGGCCTCGGAGCGACGCTCGTGCTGTGGACCTTGGCGATCCTCGCCCTCGTCGTCTGGCTGCTGTGGCCTGCGACGCTCTACACGGTCTTCTCGACGTCGATCACGCTCTCGATCGTCGCGCTCGTGCTCGCCTTCTACGCGGTGCTCTGGGTGATCCTGACCCTCGACACGCTTCGACTCGTTCGACTCGTCAAGACGGCGCCGTCGGCCAGGGTGTGGGTCGCGGGCCTCACCACCCTCGTGATGGTCTTCATCTCGGGCGCCGCCGCGTACGGCGCCTACTTCGCCACGACGACGAGTGGCTTCCTCGCGTCGGTGTTCCCCACCGGGCCGAGCGAACCACCCGTCGACGGTCGGTACAACATCCTGCTGCTCGGCGGTGACTCCGGCCCCGATCGCGAGGGCATGCGGCCCGACAGCATGACCGTCGTCTCGATCGATGCCGAGACCGGTCAAGCGGTCACGATCGGCCTGCCGCGCGACCTCGAGTACGTGCCGTTCCCCGAGGACTCGCCGCTCGCGGCCGTCTACCCCGAGGGCTACGGTGCGATCGACGGCTGCGAGGTCGACGTCTGCCAGCTCAACTCGATCTACACCGAGGTCGAGCTGAAGAGTCCCGAGATGTACCCGAACGCCGTCGACGAGGGCAGCGAGCCCGGCATCGAGGGCGTCAGGGATGCCGCAGAGGGCATCACCGGCCTCGAGATCCAGTACTACGCCCTCATCGACATGCAGGGCTTCCAGCAACTCATCGATGCGCTCGGAGGGGTCGAGATCGACGTCGACGTGCGCATCCCGATCGGCGGCGACGAGAACAACGAGGGCGTCGACGGCTGGATCGAGCCGGGGCTCCAGCACCTCGACGGCTACCACGCGCTCTGGTACGGCCGTGCACGCTACGGCACCGCCGGCGGCGACTACGAGCGGATGGCACGTCAGCGCGTGCTGCAGGAGGCGGTGCTGCACCAGTTCACGCCGACGAACGTGCTCGCCAAGTTCCAGGAGGTCGCCTCCGCCGGCGCCGACACCGTGAAGACCGACATCCCGCAGTCGATGCTCGGCTACTTCGTGAACCTCTCGATGAAGACGAAGGAGCTGCCGATCACCTCGGTCGAGCTCGTGCCGGCGAACGGCGTCGACCCCACCGATCCCGACTGGGACTACATCAGCTCGCTCATCGACGAGGCGCTGGCGCCACCGGCGACGGACGCGCCGACGGAGGAGTGAACCAGGCGCCGAGCGGATGCCGCGGCATCCGCTCGATCGTCTGAGGCTCGGATCGCTCCGGCTGCCAGGGCTTCGACTCAGAGGTCGGCGTGCAGCTGCCAGACGCGCTCGGCGGAGTCGCGCCAGCTGAAGGCGTGCGCGCGATCGCTGGCCGTCACGGAGAGGCGCTCCACGAGGGCCGGGGACTCGACCACGGTGCTGATCGCCGCCGCGAGCCGCTCGGTGTAGCCGCCGCCGATGCCGATCGGCACCACCAGGCCGCCCTCGGCCGCCACTTCGACGTAGGCGGGAGTATCGGAATGGATCACGGGCAGCCCGAACGAGAACGCCTCGATGAGCGAGGTGCCCGATCCCTCGTCATGGCTCGGCGCGACGAACGCGGTCGCACCTGCCAGGATCACGGACAGGTCGGCGGCGTCGGTGGTGTCGATCGCGTGCACGCGACGCGGGTCGACGCCTGCCTCTTCGGCGACGGTGGCGAGATGCAACTCGCCCCACGTCGACGGGCCGATGACGACGAGGTCGATGTCGGGCACTCCGGGCCGGCCGAGCGCACCGAGCAGGTCGAGCACGCCCTTGCGTGGTTCGAGCGTGCCCGTCGCCACGAGGTACGCCGGCGGCAGCCCGAGCCGTGCCGCGCGGGCGGCAGCGTCGGCGGCGTCGGCCGGAACGACCAGGCCCGGTCGCGGAGCCGTGCCGATGACGCGCACGCGGTCGCCGAAGTCGGCCACGTTCGCAAGCCGCTCCGCGAGGGCGTGCGTCGGCACCACCACCGCATCGGCGTGCTTGCGCGCACGCTTCAGCATGCCCTTGTGCCACGCGACCGACGCGGTCGTGAGCGACTCGGGATGGGTCCACGCGAGCAGGTCGTGCACGGTGACGACGACCTGGTCGCCGGAGACGGTGCGGTCGTGCCGACGGAGCGGGGCGAAGAGCCCGGGGGCGTGGATCATGCCCCCGCCGGGCGAGGTCGTCAGGCCGAGCTGCCAGGCCGCAGCGAGCTCACGGCGGGCGAGCGTCGTCTTGTAGAGTCCGGCGAGGCCGGGGAGCTCCGATTCGAGGCGCTCGTAATCGGCAGGGGCCGATGAGGAGACGACTCCCTCGACCTCGCAGCCGGCAGGCGCGGCCTGGATCAGCGCGCGCGTGAGGGCCTCGCTGTAGGCGCCGAGGGGGCCGGGGACCGGCGCGATGACCTGATCGACGATCATGCGGAGGGTCGTGGGCATGGGGCTCCTTCGTGCGTTCGGTGCGCGGGCACCTCGACCAATCTAGCGTCGCCTACCTTGGAATCAGCGGGAATCCAGCGCCTGTGGAGGGAACGGGCCGCGCGACAGGGCAAGATGGAGTGTTCCCCGTCCTCGAGCCCGAAGAGTCCATGAGTTCGTCAGCAGCAAGCCCTCGCGTGATCGCGGTCGTCGTCGCCTACAACCGGCGCGATCTTCTCGTCGAGGTGCTCGGGGCACTCGCCGCCCAGCGGCATCCGCTCGCTCGTGTCGTCGTCGTCGACAACGCGTCGACGGATGATTCGGCCGAGGTCGCGCTCGCTGCCGGAAGCCTCGTCGACCTCGTGTCGCTTCCGCGCAACACGGGCGGCGCAGGCGGGTTCGCCGCCGGGATGGCGGTCGCGCTCGACCGCCACGAGCCCGACTGGCTCTGGCTCATGGACGACGACACCGTGCCGACCCCCGATGCGCTCGCCGCCCTGCTCGCCGCGGTCGACGGCACCGATGTCGTCGCCGCCGGTTCCCGGGTGATCTGGACCGACGGCTCCGAGCATCCGATGAACACCCCCAGGGCGAAGCCGTTCGTCTCGAAGGCCGAACGCATCGCCGCGGCCCGTCGCGGTTCCGTCGCCATCCGCAGCACCTCGTTCGTCTCCATGCTCGTTCGCGCCGACGTCGTGCGCGAGGTCGGACTGCCGATCGCCGACTACTTCATCTGGAACGACGACTTCGAGTACTCGACGCGGGTGCTGCGCGGTCGCCGTGGCCTGCACGTCCCGGCATCCGTCGTCGTGCACAAGACGAAGGTGCTCGGCTCGACCGATGCCGACCCGGGGCCGCGCTTCTACTACGAGGTGCGCAACAAGCTGTGGATGTTCCGTCGTTCGCAGAGCCTGTCGGCGTTCGAGAAGCTGCTCTACGGGGCATCCAGCGTGCGACGGTGGATCAGGACGTTCGTCCGCTCGTCCGATCGCGCGGTGCTCCGCGACGGCTGGCGGCGCGGCTACCGCGACGGCACGCGCACCCGACCGCGGCCGAATCCGATGTCACTCGACGGACTCGGCGAGGCGAGCGAGTCGATCGCTCGTGTGGAGCCGGCATGAGCGAGCAGTTCTCGCTGCTGATGCCCGTGTATCGCGGTGACGATCCCGCGCATTTCGCGAAGGCGTTCTCGTCGAGCGTGGGGGAGCAGACGCTTCGACCCGCCCAGGTCGTGCTCGTCCAGGACGGCCCGGTCGGGGACGACCTCGCGGCGGCCATCGACCGCGTGGTCGAGGCCAGTCCGGTGCCGGTGACGCGGCATCGGATCGACGAGAACGTCGGCCTCGCGCGCGCGCTCGACATCGGGCTCGCCCTCGCGGAGCACGAGATCATCGCCCGCATGGACGCCGACGACATCTCACTGCCGGAGCGATTCGCGCGGCAACTGCCGGTCGTCGAAGCCGGCGTCGACCTCGTCGGCACCGGCATGTTCGAGTTCCTCGACGACGGCGGCGCGATCGTCGCCCGTCGAGTTCCGCGCACCGGGCACGACGAGATCTCGCGGTATGCGAGGTTCCACGATCCGTTCAGCCACCCGACGGTGATGTACCGGCGCAGCGCCGTGCAGCGCGCGGGCGGGTACCAGCCGCTCGGCCTCATGGAGGACTACTGGCTGTTCGCCCGCATGATCGACGCGGGCGCCTCCGTCGAGAACATCCCCGAGCCGCTCGTGATGTACCGGGTCGGCGCCGGGGCGTACGCGCGCCGCGGCGGGCGTGCGCAGTGGCAGAGCGAGCTCGCGCTGCAGCGCGCGCTGCGGCGCATCGGGTTCACCAGCAGGTGGGAGTACGCGCGGAACGTGAGCATCCGAGGCGTCTATCGCTTCGTGCCCGAAGGGGTCCGGAAGGTGGCGTATCGGCGGCTGATCGCGGGGGACCGCACGGGCTGATTCCCCTCGAGACCGTCCCGCTCGAATCGGTGTCGGGCGGTGCGGCATCCGTGACAGACGGCTGATCACCTTCTACCATGGAGCAGGTTGCGCCCGATTCCCTACGCGGTCGCGGCGATTCGGGGGGATCGAAGTGAACGGTATGCGTCGTCTCATGGGAGGGCTGCTCGCAGCCGTGCTCGTCATCGGTGGTGTGGGGCTCACGGAGACGGTCGGGCAGGTGCCCGCCGCGAACGCGGCCAACGGGAGTGATTTCAATCCCGGCATGATCATCACGGACGCGGTCTTCTACGACAGCGGCACCATGACGGTCGCGCAGATCCAGTCCTTCCTGAACGCACGAGTGCCGACGTGCCGCAGTGGGTACGTGTGCCTGAAGAGCTACCGCCAGACGACGACCTCGCAGCCCGCCCGCAGCGAGGGCTGCTCGGCGTATTCCGGTCAGACGAGCGAGACGGCTGCGACGATCATCTACAAGGTCGCCCGCGCATGCGGGATCAATCCCCGCACGCTCCTGGTGCTCCTCGAGAAGGAGCAGGCTCTCGTCTCGGACACTTGGCCGTCGTCGCGCCAGTACCGATCGGCGACCGGCTACGGATGCCCTGACACCGCCGACTGCGATGCGAACTACTACGGGTTCTTCAATCAGGTGTACCACGCGTCGTGGCAGTTCAAGAAGTATCGTGCGCGCCCCGCCGATCGCGCCTACCAGGCCGGGCGGACCAACACGATCCTCTGGCACCCGAACGCGGCGTGCGGCTCCTCGAAGGTCTACATCCAGAACCAGGCCACGGCAGGGCTCTACCTCTACACCCCCTATCGGCCGAACGCAGCGGCACTCGCGAACCTCTACGGAACGGGCGACGGTTGCTCGAGCTACGGGAACCGGAACTTCTGGCGCATCTTCACGGACTGGTTCGGATCGACCGGTGCGTATGCGGTCGATCCGCATCTCTCGGCATTGTTCACCTCGACGGGCGGGTCGGTCGGGACGCTCGGCAACGCCACCGACACCCCGGTGAAGTACGCAGATGGCGGAGTCGGCCAGGAGTTCCAACGTGGTTGGGCGTACTGGCACACCTCGACCGGGGCGTATCGAACCGCCGCAACCATCGGGCGCTCCTACATCGCCCTCAAGGGCCCGACCGGGGTGCTG
Organism: Agromyces cerinus; assembly: GCF_016907835.1. Classification (NCBI taxonomy): domain Bacteria; kingdom Bacillati; phylum Actinomycetota; class Actinomycetes; order Micrococcales; family Microbacteriaceae; genus Agromyces; species Agromyces cerinus. The sequence continues at coordinate 798,006 of NZ_JAFBCT010000001.1, forward strand.
GGGTATCCGACGACGAACCCGAAGGCGGAGCCGAACTCCGGATCCAGCCAGAAGTTCCAACGGGGCTGGCTCTACTGGTCCAGTGCGACGAGCATCCACATCGTCTCCGGGCCCATCGGCAACTCGTACGCCACGCTGAAGGGACCGTCCGGCGTGCTCGGGTACCCCCTGGCAGCAGCGGTGGCCGGACCCGACGGCGGATCGGGGCAGCGATTCCAAGGCGGCTGGCTCTACTCGTCGCCGACGACGAGCATCCACCGCGTCTCAGGTGCGATCGCGACCGCGTATCAGGCGGCGAAGGGCCCCTCGGGTCCGCTCGGCTACCCGATCGCCGCACAGAAGACCGAGGCGAACGGGTGGGTCAGCCAGGCGTTCCAGAAGGGCGTCTTCTACAGCTCGAGCGCCACCGGCGCGCGATACGTGCTCACCGCCATGCAGAGCGGCTACCTGGCAGAGGGCGGCGTCGCCGGCTCCCTCGGTGGGCCGGTGGAGTCGACGAAGGCGTACGGCGCCGGATTCGGCCAGAAGTTCCAGAAGGGCTGGCTGTACTGGTCGCAGGCGACGGGCTTCGATCGCTCGTGGGGCGCCATCGGCAACTCCTATGCCGCGCTCAAGGGTCCTTCGGGGGTGCTCGGGTTCCCACTCGGGCCCCCGAAGTACACGAGCACATGGTCGACGCAGGCGTTCGAGAAGGGCACCCTGTATTCCTCGACGACCGGCGGCATCCACTACCTGCTCTCCGCGATGGACAAGGCGTACACGGCTGCGGGCGGCGTCGCCGGCCCGTTCGGCGTGCCTGCCGACAGCACCAAGTCGTACGCCGATGGCGGTCAGGGGCAGCGGTTCAGCAAGGCGTGGCTCTACTGGTCGGCCGCGACGGGGCTCGACAGCACGGTCGGCCGTCTCGGGTCGTCCCATGCGGCGCTCGGCGGTGGCGGAGGGGTGCTCGGCTACCCCGTGGCCGCACAGAAGTCCGAACCCGGTGGCGCGCTCAGCCAGCAGTTCACCGGTGGTGGGCTGTACTGGTCGCCGACGCGGGGCATCCACTACGTCGCGAAGTCGCTGAATGTGGAGTACCAGAGGCTCGGCGGCGTCGGTGGGACGCTCGGACACCCGATCGACAGTACGAAGACCTACAAGAACGGGGTCGGTCAGCGGTTCGAGAAGGGCTGGCTGTTCTGGTCGGCGAAGGGCGGCTTCGTCATCACCACCGGAACGATCGCCTCGTCGTACATCACGCTCGGGGGACCCGACGGCGTCCTCGGGTACCCGGTCGCCGCCCGCACGTCCCAGGCGCGGGGCGGCTACGCCCAGGAGTTCGCGAACGGTTGGCTGACCTGGTCGTCCGCCACCGGGGTCGACCGCGTCGCGCGCCCGATCGGCGAGCACTACTTCACGAAGGAAGGGGGGCCGGGCGGATCGCTCGGCTATCCGGTGGGGAGCACGGTGACCAAGTCCGGCGGCGTGCTCGAGCAGCAGTTCGAGCGTGGGCGCCTTCGGTGGACCTCCGCCGGCGGGACCGTGCGCTACTGATCGGGCGCCGCGCACGAACTAGGATGTGCTGAGTGTCCAGACCGCGCATCCTCTGCATCTCCTTCTCGCATTTCCTCGCCGACTCCAGGGTGCTGCGACAGCTGAAGGTCCTGGAACGCTTCGGCGACGTCACCACAGTGGGATACGGCGCAGCACCGGAAGGCGTCGCCGAGCATCTCGAGATCGACGCCTCGCTGCCGTCCCTTCCGCAGACCGTCGGCGGCGTGGCGAAGCTGGCGGTGCGGGCCTACCGGTCGGTCGAGTTCGACGCTCCGGCCGTCCGCCGCGCGAAGGAGCTCATCGGCGACCGTTCATTCGACCTCGTCGTCGCCAACGAGGCGCGCGCACTGCCGCTCGCACACCACGTGGCCGCCGGGGCACCGGTCTGGGGCGACATGCACGAATGGGCGCCGCAGGAACGCACGCACGTGCTGTCCTGGAGACTGCTCGTCGCACCGTTCATGACCTGGGTGTGCCGCGAGTACCTGCCGCGCACTGCGGCCGTCTCGACCATCAACGGTTCGATCGCCGAGCTGTACGAGCGGGAGTTCGGGGTGCGATCCCGAATCGTGCGCAACGCGATCGATCTTCAGCCGCTCGCGCCGTCCCCGCTCGCGCCCGATCGGATCCGGCTGGTGCACAGCGGGGGAGCGGTGCCCGGTCGCAGCATCGAGACGCTCATCGAGGCGACCAAACAGCTCGACGAGCGGTTCACGCTCGACCTCTACCTCGTGAAGGCGCGCGGTGCCGATGCCTATTGGCAGAGCCTTGTCGACAGCGCGGCCGCAAGTGATCGCATCACGGTGCACGACCCGGTCGCGCCTGCTGAGCTGCCGAGCGTCCTGAACGCATTCGACGTCGGCGTGTTCGTCCTGCCTCCGCGCACGATGAACCATCGGCTCATGCTGCCCAACAAGTTCTTCGACATGGTGCAGGCGAGGCTCGCACTGGTCTTCAGCACGGCGGTGGAGACCGACGCGCTGATCGAGCGCTTCGACCTCGGCCGGATCTCGCCCGGGTTCGGGGTCGCCGAACTCGTCGAGGCGCTGTCGACGCTCACGCACGACGACGTCGCGCGTTTCAAGGCGAACGCCGATATCGCGGCCGCGACGCTGAACTCGGCAGAGGACGAGCGGGTCGAGGCCGAGATCATCACGTCGCTGCTCGCCCGCTGATCAGGGGATCGGTCGTGCTCCTGCACGGTCGAGCAATCGCGGGTAGAGGTCCGCGAGGGTGCGGTATCCGAGCTCGGCGTCGTGCGTGCGGGCGATCCATGCCGCCCCCGACGTGGAGACGGGATGGCGCAGCGCGACCAGTGCAGCGTCGGTGACGGCATCGGGGCGTCCCCATGCATCCGCTCCGCCGCCGATCGGAGGGGCGTCGGGGTAGTACCCGGGAACAAGCGGCGCGACGACCGGAACACCGGTGCCGATCGCCTCGAGTTCGCTTGAGGAGAGGATGCCCGCGCTCTGACCGACCACCACGCTCGATTCCGCCATGTAGCGCACATACGCGTCGTAAGGCATGCGCGGGACGAGCTCGACGCCTGCGGAACGGGCGGCGTCGGCGCCCGGTCCCCAGTCGAGGCCGGTGACTGCAACCGCGGCATCCGTCTCGGTCACGAGGCGACGCGCGATCGCGAGCTGCGCCTCGAGGCCCTTGACGTCCTCCCATCGAGAGGCGAAGAACACCCTGGGTTCAGGGCGATCGGGGTGCACCGGCAGGGAGCCGAGATCGATCGGAACCGGGAAGTACACGGCATCCGGCCGATGCGGCAGCACATGCTCTGCGAGGTCGGGTGTCGAGTAAAGTACGGCCGCTGCGCTGCGGACGCCCCACAGCACCGAGTCGCGCCAGGCGGGCTCGTACTGCAGGGTGCGGATGTCGGTTCCGTGCAAGTGGAGCACGAAGCGCTTCGGAACGAGTCGCGTGTGCTTCAGCATTGCGCCCGAGTGCACGTGCAACAGGTCGACCCCGGCCGCGCGACGGGCGAGGCCGGCGACCCAGGCCGCGCCGCGGCCGGCGAATCGCGCCCGCCCCGAGATCCCGGTCCATGAGGGATCTGCGACGGCACGCGGGTAGAACGACCATGGCTCGCCGTGCCGTGCCGCGACCTTCAGCAGACGATGCGCGGTGAACGCGGCATCATTCACATGGAGGACACGGACACGGTCCGGCGAACCCGACACGATCAGGCGCGCCCGATGACCCGGTAGACGACGTCGCCCCAGACGTCGGGCGAGCTCACGCGGCGACCATCGATGAACGCCCGGACGCCGGGAAGGTCGGCCGGGCCGAGGTCGCGGTACTCGGCGTGGTCGGCCTGGACGATCGCGGCGTCGACGGTTTCGCCCAGGTGATACGGGGTGAAGCCGTAGCCCGCGAGCTCCTCATCGGTGTACAGCGGATCATGCACGAGCACGTGGGCGCCGCGCGCCTTCAGTGAGGCGACGGTGTCGAAGACACCGGAGAAGGCGGTCTCCTTGACGCCACCGCGATAGGCGGCGCCGAGCACGACGACACGGGCGCCCGCGAGGTCGCCGAACGCGCCCTCGAGCATGCCGACCGCGTAGTCGGGCATGGCCAGGTTGGCCTCGCGTGCAGCGCGGACGACGGTCGCGTCGGGGTCGTTCCACAGGTAGAGGCGGGGGTAGACGGGGATGCAGTGTCCGCCGACCGCGATGCCGGGCTGGTGGATGTGGCTGTACGGCTGGGAGTTCGACGCGTCGATGACCTTGTAGATGTCGATGCCGCTCTTCTGCGCGAACCGGGCGAACTGGTTCGCGAGTCCGATGTTCACATCGCGGTACGTCGTCTCGGCGAGCTTCGCGAGCTCGGATGCCTCGGCCGAACCGAGATCCCAGACGCCGTTGGGTCGGGGCAGATCGGGGCGCTCGTCGAAGTCGAGAACCGCCTCGTAGAAGTCGACCGCCGCGGCAGCGCCCGCCTCCGAGAGGCCGCCGACGAGCTTCGGGTACTTGCGCAGGTCGGCGAACACCCGGCCGGTGAGGACCCGCTCGGGCGAGAAGACGAGGTGGAAGTCCTCACCCTCCGTGAGGCCCGAGGTCTCCTCGAGCAGCGGCTTCCACCGGTCGCGCGTGGTTCCGACGGGCAGCGTCGTCTCGTAGGCGACCAGCGTTCCGGCCGTCAGGTGCTCGCCGAGCGAGCGCGTGGCGGCGTCCATCCATCCGAAGTCCGGGCGTGCCTCGGCGTCGACGAAGAGCGGGACGACGAGCACGACGGCGTCGGCGCCGGGGACGGCGTCGGCGTAGTCGGTGGTCGCACGCAGACGGCCCGCCGGCACGAGCTCCGAGAGGCGGTCTTGCAGCTCCGCCTCGCCCGGGAACGGCTCGACGGCGGCATTCACGAGTTCGACGGTGCGCGGGTTGACGTCGACGCCGACGACGTCGTGACCCTTCGAGGCGAACTGCACCGCGAGCGGGAGTCCGATCTTGCCGAGTGCGATGACGGCGATCTTCACAGTTGTGCTCTCTTCTCTTTCAGCGGTGCCGGCGTCAGCAGCCGGTCACCTCGTACAGTTTCGCGTCCCCGCGCGATGCGAGCAACGTCAGGGCGGTGGCATCCTGCAGATCGGTGAGGCCGGGGTACAACTCGGTGCGGGCGTCGACCTGGAAAACGAAGCGGTCGCCGAAGTCGAGCACGTAGTCGACCCCGAACTCGGCTGCGGCGCTGCAGGCTGCTGCAGTGCCGTCGCCGAGTCCCTCGGCGATGTCCCAGTATCCCTCCGGGTATCGGCCGCCGAGGTGCGGGAACAGGGCCGCCCGATCGGCGTACGCGTAGACGAGGGAGCTGCCGTTCCACGGGTTGCCGGCGATCACCGCGTCCTCGGGCGTGAGCTCCGCGACCTCTGCGAACACGGCGGCCTCGTCGGGACTCAGCACGGGGCTGCCCGCCTCGAAGCGATAGGCATCGGCGAGATGGCCCCGCGTGCGCTGGACGCCGCCGAACTGGGTGCCGACGACCGCCACGATCAGCACCAGTGCGATCGCGCCGGAGACGGCCGTGCGCAGCAGTGCCGGGGAGGAATCGGCCGGCACCAGCGCACGGATGCCTCGAGCCGTCCACTCGATGAGCATCACGAGCCCGATCGTGGCGAGCGCGACGGCGGTGACCGGCAGTACCGCGGCGAGCCGGAACGCGTCGTTGTACCAGAGGCCGGTGATGGCTGTGCGCAACGGTCCCACCGGGGCACCGTTCGCGACGGCGAAGAACAGCACGCTCAGGCCGTAGGCGATGACGAGCCAGATCGGCGTGCGCCGCAGGAACACACCGGCGACGCCCACCATGACCAGGAGCGTGACGACCACGCCGATGGTGATGTTGATCGGCCCGTTGGTCAACGCCTCGAGGATCGCGACGACGAAGGTCCGATTCGGGATCCATCCGTTGTCGGTCGTTCCGAAGCGGGTCCACAGGACCAGCTCGATGGCGAACACCGCCACCGCACCGGTGATGGCGGCCGCCCGGGCGCGCGTGCTGCGAGCGCTGCGGACGAATCGGATCGTTCGCTCGACGACGAGCGGAGCGCTCAGAACGAAGAGACTGAAGAGGGCGTTCGGGTGGGCGAGCGACATTCCGCCGATGGACAGGAGCGCGGCAGCCCACCATCCGAACCGCGTCAGGTCGCCGGCATCGGCGGGAGAGCTCGCGTCACCGGTGCGGTGGGTGGCTCGAAGGGCGAGGACGACGGCGCCGAGGGCGATCGGCAGGAGCGCGATCGCGAGGATGTTCGGGTAGAGCACGCCGAACCAGAGGAGTGTCGCAGGGAAGGCGGCGAAGGCCGCGCTGAGCGCACCGCCGATGGCGAGCGTCAACGGTGCGGCGCCGAAGATCGCGCGGACGAGGAACACGGCGGCGACCGGCCACAGGATGCAGGCCATCACGACTGCCATCGCATTGGCGGCGACGACGATCTCCGAACCCGTGAGCTGGACGATGAGCGTCGTGAAGGCGTGCCACACGGTCGGGTAGAACCCGCTGCTCGATCCGGGCGTCGTCATGACGAGATGGAGCGGTGACGCATCGTCCTGGTTCAGGATCCAGCGCACGGCGTTGAGGTGGAACACGCCGTCGTAGGTCTGCGACGGATGGTCGGGGGCCCCGATGCCGAGGACCACGTTGCGTCCGATCAGCACGGCGCCGACGACGATGCCCGACAGGCCGCCGAGGAGGGATCGTCCCCATTCGCCGGATCGTCGACCGCGGCGCACCGTGAAGCGACGCAGGGCCAGGCCGATGACCGCCGTGATGATCGCGGCCCCCACCGGTACGCCGAGGTTCCAGCCCAGCCCGACGACGGGAGCGGCGATGCTCGATGCCGCGACGATCGCAACCGAGCCGCCGGCGGCGAGGCCGAGGAAGCCGACCCCGCGGGCCCCGATCGCTGCAGCGAACGGGGCGCCGAGGCCGAACAGGAGCAGCGTCGCGACGGTGAGCGCGGGAAGGGCGTCGAACCAGGTCATCGGGTGCGGAGGGATGCGCGGGTCATGCGTCGTCGTCGCCCGAGACGAGCGTGCCGGTGCCGGCGAGGAACGGACGTAGACGGTTCTCGAACATCGACAGCGCCGAGCCGATCGCCATGTGCATGTCGAGGTACTTGTAGGTGCCGAGGCGTCCGCCGAACAGCACGTTCTGTTCCCGTTTGGCGTCCTGGCGGTAGGCGAGCAGGCGCTCGCGGTCGCCGGCGGTGTTCACGGGGTAGTACGGCTCGTCGCCCGACTCCGCGAACCGGGAGAACTCGCGCATGATGACCGTGCGGTCCGTGGGGTAGTCGCGCTCGGGGTGGAAATGACGGAACTCGTGGATCCGCGTGAACGGCACGTCGGCGTCGGGGTAGTTCATCACGCTCGTGCCCTGGAAGTCGCCGATCTCGAGCACTTCGCGCTCGAAGTCGAGCGTGCGCCAGGAGAGGTGCCCCTCGGAGAAGTCGAAGTAGCGGTCGACGGGTCCGGTGTAGACGATCGGCACTTGTCCGACGGTCTTCGCCTTCGAGAACGGCTGGCTCTCGTCGAAGAAGTCGGTGTCGAGCCGCACCTCGATGTTCGGGTGATCGGCCATGCGCTCGAGCCATGCGGTGTAACCGTCGACGGGCAGGCCCTCATGGGTGTCGTTGAAGTAGCGGTTGTCGTAGGTGTATCGCACCGGAAGCCGGGAGATCACCTCGGCGGGCAGGTCGTTCGGGTCGGTCTGCCATTGCTTCGCCGTGTAGTGCTTGATGAACGCCTCGTACAGCGGTCGGCCGATGAGCTGGATGCCCTTGTCATTGAGGTTCTGCGGGTCGGTTCCCGCGAGCTCGCCGGCCTGCTCCCGGATGAGTTCGCGGGCCGCATCGGGGCCGTACGCCGAACGGAAGAACTGGTTGATCGTGCCGAGGTTGATCGGCATCGGGTACACCTCGCCGTTGTGGCGCGTGTAGACCCGGTGCACGTAGTCGGTGAACTTCGTGAAGCGGTTCACGTACTCCCACACCCGCTCGTTCGACGTGTGGAACAGGTGCGCGCCGTAGCGGTGCACCTCGATGCCAGTCTCGACGTCGTCCTCGCTGTAGGCGTTGCCGCCGAGGTGCGAGCGACGATCGATCACCGTGACCTTCAGATCGAGTTCGCGGGCGGCGCGCTCCGCGATCGTGAGTCCGAAGAATCCGGATCCGACGACGAGCAGGTCGGTGTTCATGAATGGTTCCTCTCAGGGCGACAGTCAAGGGTAACCGACTGCCACCGGGGTATCGGTGAGGGGCGGTCAGCCACGACCGGCTGCACGGGCGAAGGCGCGATCGTACGCACCGAGGCGCTCGGAGTCGTGGAATCGAAGCCCGAGCGTTGCCGCGATGTCCTCCGCGCTCAGTCCGCGGGTGCGTTCGAACACGACGGCGACGGCGTCGGCGTAGGCCTCCGGGTTCGCCTCGGCGACGAGCTCGCCGATCGAGGGGGCGACGAACTCGACGTGTCCGCCGGTCGCCCCGACGACGACGGGACGTCCGTGGGCGATCGCCTCCGCGATGGCGACCCCGAAGGTCTCACCCTCGGTGGGCAGTACGAAGACGTCCGATGCGATGAGATGGGCGCCGACCTCGTCGGGTCGTTGCGCCCCGACGAAATCGACGCGGTCATCGACGCCGAGGTCGGTGGCGAGCGTGACGGCCTCAGCGAGGAGCGGCCCGCCGCCCACCCAGGTGAGGTGCGCGTCACGGCCACGCGAATGCAGCTCCGCGAGCATTCGGACGGCGAGGAGCGGCCGCTTGCCCTCGGTCAGGCCACCCACGGCGACGAGACGGAGCCGCCCGTCGCCGGAACGCTTCGGGGGGACGGGCGTCGGAGCGTCGACGGCGTTCGGAACGGTCATGATCGGCCCGCGGCGTCCGAGTCGTCGGATGAGCTCACCGAGGTGGTCGCTGACGGCGATGACGACCCCGGGCCGGTTGAGCAGGGCTCGACGGATCGCGCGGGTCCGACGCGCGGCGGCGCCGCCGCCGAACGAGGCCCCGATCGCGGAAGAGTGCTCCGTGTGCACCCAAGGGGTCCGACCGACTCCGGCGAGTGCCACCGGCCAGAGGGAAGTCGCCGCGTGGGAGTTCAGGGCGTCGGCGTCGTTCAACAGGCTGCGAAGTCGGCGTCCTGCCCTCCACCATTGACGCGGGTCCGACGGGGCCATGGGGATGCGCACCACGCGCACTCCGTTGCGTTCGACGACGGTCGGACCGCCATCGGAGTGCGCAGGTGCCACGAGATGGGCGACGGTGACCTGATGCCCACCACGAAGCATCCGCACATCGCGTTCGACGAAGGCGCCGGCGTACGGGGTCGCGTCATTCGGATACCACGGAGTGACGACGAGGACCCTCACGCTCCGCTCGCCTCCATGACCGCGGCCGAGGCTTTCGCACCGACGGCGCGGAGCGAGGCGTTCGCCTCGACCCAGCCTGCGCGTTCGGCACGCAGGGAGTCGGTCTCGCCCGATTTCCAGCTGTCGATCGCGTCGATCATCGCTTCCGCGATGTCCGCCGCGCGATAGTCGACAGCGCGCCCGAGTCCGTTGTCGCGAACCAGCGCGGCACCGCTGCCGGTGCCGGCGAAGATCACGGGAGTACCGCACGCCGCAGCCGCGTAGGTCTTCGTCGGGCGGGCGAAGTCGTATCCGATGCCGGGGACGATGCTGACGAGCGACGCTGCCGCGCCACGGATCCACTCGGCGGCCTCGTTCGGCGCGACCACGCCGCCGAGCAGCACGTGACCCGGGGCGAGACGTTCCGCCGCTTCGCGGATGACCGGTTCGGAGACGCCTTGACCGAAGAACCGGAGCATCGCGTCGGGGTGGCGTTCGAGCACCGCGGGCATCGCCTCGACGAAGCGCTCAGCACCCTGCCATTCCGACATCGTGCCCGTGTAGACGAGGTAGGGGACGTCGGACTGCCTGGCCGGCCCGTCGGGCGAGAACATCGTCGTGTCGACGCCGTTGCCCACGGTCGCGATCGTCGCGCGGTCGACGCCGAACGTCTCGAGCCGGTCGCTGACCTCGTCGGAGACGGACAGGACGCAGGCCGCATGCCGCATCACGTGACCCTCGAGTGCCCGCATCGTCGTGATGACGATGCGGGGTGCGCCCATGGCGATCACGCCGTCGGTCCAGATGTCGGCTGCGTAGTACGCGTACGGTTTGCGGCGCAACCGGCTGATCACCGAGACGACGAGGCCGGTCGTGGGAGGCGCCTCGGCGACCGCGAGGTCGTAGCCCGCGAAGAGCATCCGGAAGAACAGCGGGATGTCGAAGCTGAGGTACTGCAGGTAGCCGCGGACGTTCCCGCCCCGATCGCGGAGCACCGGGAATCTCGAGATGGTCATCCCGGCCTCGGCGACGGCGAGGTCGGGAGCCGACGGCGGCGTGGTCGTCGTGAGCACCCGGACGCGGCATCCGAGCCGGAGGAATCCCTGGGCGAGTGCGCGCAGGCGGAACGCGCCGGCGCTCACCTCGGGGGCGAACAGCCGTGACGCGATGAGGACACGACGGGCTTCGGCCATCGGTCAGTCGACGTCGAATTCGTGTGTGCGCCCGTCGCGTGCGGATTCGACGACCGCTTCGGCGACCCGCAGCGTGGTGAGTCCCTCGCGCATCGTGACGGTGTTCTCGGAGCGGCCCAGGATGGCATCGCGGAACGCCTCATGCTCAGAACGGAGCGGTTCGCGCTTCGCGAGTGCGAACCGCGTCATCGATCCTTCGGTGACACCGCGGAACGCGGCGATCGACTCCCATTCGGTCGTGTGCGTCCCGTTCTCGAAGAACGTCAGGTCGGCGCTGATCGTATCGGCGACGAACGCGCCTCGCTCGCCCGTGACGACGGTGATGCGCTCCTTCATCGGCGACAGCCAGTTCACCAGATGATTCGTGATCGCATCGTTCGCGAGCAGGCCGGTCGCCGAGACCATGTCCTCGTGCGGGCGGCCGCTGCGCGTGGTCGTGCGGGCGGAGATCGATCGGTATGGCGACTGCGCGAGCCACGCCGTCAGGTCGATGTCATGCGTGCCGAGGTCCTTCACGACGCCGACATCGGCGATGCGTGCGGGGAACGGGCCCTGGCGTCGAGTGGCGATCTGGTAGATCTCGCCCAGCTCGCCCTCTTCGAGCCGCCGACGAAGGTCCTGCAGGGCAGGATTGAATCGCTCGATGTGTCCCACGGCGCCGACGAGCCCCGCTCGCTCGAACGCCGTGGCGATGCGTGCGCCGCCGACACTGTCACTCGCGATGGGCTTCTCGACGAGGGTGTGGACCCCGGCCTCGGCGAGTTCGAGCGCCACCTGCTCGTGGAACCCGGTGGGGACGGCGACGACGGCGGCGTCGATGCCCTGGGCGATGAGATCGCCCACCGTCGGGTGCACGGGGAGACCGCCTGCGACGCCGTGCGGGTCGCCTTGCGCGTCAGCGACCGCGACGAGTTCGACGCCGTCGAGTTCGCGGGTCACACGGACATGGTGGCGGCCCATCATGCCGAGGCCGATGACGCCGATGCGCAGATCCGCCATCAGGCACCTGCCCCTGCGAGTGCGTTCACCGCGGTGACGATGCGCTCGAGGTCGTCCTGTGACAGCGACGGATGCACCGGCAGGGACAGCACCTCGCGGGCAGCGCGTTCGGTCTCCGGCAGGTCGAGCACCAGGTCGAAGGACGGGAGGCGGTGGTTCGGGATCGGGTAGTACACGCCGGACCCGATCGCGTACTCGTCGCGCAGCGCAGCGGCGAGCCCATCACGGTCTTCGGGCACACGGATCGTGTACTGGTGGTACACGTGGGTGGCGCCCGCTGCGACCGGCGGGATCACGACACCGTCGAGGTTCGCGTCGAGGAATGCAGCGTTCGACTGACGATTCGCCGTCCATCCGAGCACCTTCGTGAGCTGCACACGCCCGATCGCGGCATGCAGGTTCGTCATCCGGGCGTTGAAGCCGACGAGCTCGTTCTCGTACTGCTTCTGCATGCCCTGGTTGCGGAGCAGGCGCAGTCGTCGTTCGACTTCCGCATCGCCGGTCGAAACCATGCCGCCCTCGCCGCTGGTCATGTTCTTCGTCGGATAGAGACTGAACATCGCGAACGTTCCGAACGTCCCGACCATCCGGCCGTCGACCTGGGCGCCGTGCGCCTGCGCCGCGTCTTCGAAGAGCTTGAGTCCGCGCTCGGCTGCGAGGGCGCCGAGGCCGGCGACGTCCGCAGGGTGACCGTACAGGTGGACCGGCATGATGCCGACCGTCCGATCGGTGATGCGTGCTGCGACATCGGAGACGTCGAGTCCGAAGTGGCTCGGCTCGATGTCGGCGAAGATGGGCGTGGCACCGGTGAGCGCGACCGAGTTCGCGGTGGCCGCGAAGGTGAACGACGGCACGATGACCTCGTCGCCCGGGCCGACTCCGGCGGCGAGAAGGCCCAGGTGCAGCCCGGATGTGCCCGAATTGACGGCGACCGACGCACGGCCGTCGAGGAGGACGTTCGAGAACTCCTCTTCGAACGCGGCGACTTCAGCGCCCTGGGCGAGCATGCCGGTCGCGAGCACGGCATCGACTGCCGCTCGCTCCTCGTCGCCGATGATCGGACGTGCCGCGGGAATGAACTCGGTCATCACTCAGCCTCTCGCAGAGTTTCGTTGTCTTCGATGTATCGGTCGCCGGTCTCGGGGCAGACCCACAGATCGCCCTGTTCGACGAGGGGCACGCCGGCCTTGCCGACCCAGCGGATTCGTCGCGCAGGAACCCCGGCGACGAGCGCGAAGTCGGGAACGTCCTTGGTCACCACGGCTCCCGCTGCGACCGTCGCCCAGCGGCCGATGGTCACCGGGGCGACGCACACGGCCCGTGCGCCGATCGATGCGCCGTCGTGGATCGTGACACCGACCGGAGTCCAGTCGTGGGCACTCTTCAGGGAGCCGTCGGGCGCGATCGCACGCGGATAGGTGTCGTTCGTGAGCACCACGGCCGGGCCGATGAACACCCCTCGACCGAGGGTTGCCGGCTCGTAGACGAGCGCGTAGTTCTGCACCTTGCAGTTGTCGCCGAGAACGACGCCGCTCCCGATGTACGCGCCGCGACCGATGATGCAGTTCGCACCGAGTGACGCGTTCTCCCGGACTTGGGCGAGATGCCAGATCTTGCTGCCGTCGCCGATGACGGCCTCAGCGGAGACATCCGCGCTGTCGGCGATCACTGTCACAAGGGTGTCCTTTCACGACCTCGACGGGCCGATCGAACTCATTCGGGTCGGTGTCGGCCCTGTCAGTCGTCGGCGTCGTGCGTGCCGGTGCCCCGTTCGAGCCGTTCCAACTTTACCCGCTGAAGGGCGGCCTCTTCGGCCAGTGCACGCGTGCGGTCCTCGAGGTCGGTGAGTTCTCCGGCGTGCTGCAGGTTCACGAGGAACAGGATGACGATGCTGATGAAGAAGACGAGGTTGGTCGGCACCTCGACCCCGAGAGCGGATGCGAGCCAGGTCAGCATGCCGGGGAAGATGCCGATGAGCAGTGCGCCGAAGGCTGCGACAGACCACCAGATGGCGTGGCGTTCCCGCAGGCGACGACGGCGCAGCAGCTCGATCACGGCGACGAACGCGATGATGCCGGCGACGACGCCCAGCAGGTAAGTGGCGGTGCTCACTGTGCGGAGCCCCTTTCCGCGATGGTGATGCGGGGCCGTAGCAGAGAGAGCCCGAGGGCCACGATCGCGCGCAGAAGGTACACGGCCGCCTTGACCGGGTGGTGGGAGGGTTCACCGGCCTGGCGTGCGCGCATCGCCACCGGCACCTGTTCGATCTTGAGGCCGGCGCGGGCTGCGATGACCAGCGCTTCGACCGTGTCGCCGAGGTACTCCGCCGGGTAGTGGTCGGCGAAGAGCGCGAGCGCCCGCGGGCCGATGGCCTTGAATCCGCTCGTGGTGTCGGTCAGCCGGGTCCCGCTGATGCGTCCGATGACTCCGGCGAGGAAGGACATCGCCCACCGTCGAGGACCGCGCACCTGATAGTCGCCCTTGCCTGCGAAGCGAGCTCCGATGACGATGTCCGCATCGCTCGAGTCGAGGTGTTCGATGAGGTCCGCGACCAGGGCGGGGTCGTGCTGACCGTCGGCATCGATCTGCACGACGATCTCGAACCCCGCCTCGCGCGCGTACTTGAAGCCGGTGCGCATGGCGCCGCCGACCCCGAGATTGAAGGGGAGCTGCAGCACGGTCGCGCCGGCGTCGCGCGCATGCGCCGCGGTCGCGTCCTGCGAGCCGTCGTCGACGACGACGACGGCGACGCCGGGCAGCGCGGCGCTGATCTCTCCGAGGACGGCCTCGACCGAACCCTCTTCGTTGAATGCGGGCACGACGATGAGGGTCTGTGCGGCGCGCATAGTCGGGAGTCTAGTCATGCCGGGTGTCCGCTTCCCGTACGCCAGCCGTCGACGATGGCCGTCGCGCTGACCGCGCCGTACACCGCCTGCGCAGTCGCAGCGCGTCGTCCGTGGACCGCCTTCCACGCTGAGTAGGCCGCGTCTCGTTCGGCGACCACGATGAGGTGGGCCTTCGAGATGGAGTGGCGTGCCGCGGCATCGCCTCGAATCGCCCGTTGGAGGCGCCTGCTCCCATCCCAACGGGTCAGTCGGAACACGTTGCGTCCGATCGCGCTGCCCCAGAGCGTTCGCCGGACGCGGGAGCCGACGGCGCCGAGCGAGGGGACCGGCAGATGGATGACCGTCGCCCGATCGACGTTGCACGCCATAGCGCTCACGATCGTCACCGCGACATCGCCGTGCTCGTGGAGCGCTCCGACCAGCTCGTCGACGGCTCCCGTCATCGTCAGGATCAGGATCTCGCGGGTCACACCGTGCCTCCCCTCGTCTTGGCGCTCAGCGCCTGCAGCGCTTCGATGCGGGGCTCCAGCTGGTGCGTGCGCTCGAACCTGGTCGCCCACTGCTGTGCGGCAGCGCGCTCGGGAACGGTCTGGGCGAGTGCACGCTCGCCCAGACGGATGAGCGTGTCGGCGATCGCCCCGCCCGAGAGGTCCGGAGTGGGGAACCACTCGGGTGAGGTCCGGAGCACTTCGGTCGCTGCATTTCCGGGGTCGTGGATCGCGCCGATCGGAATGCCGGTGGCCGCGTACTCGAACACCTTCCCGCTGGTCACATGGACACCGGTTCCGAGGACGAGAAGGAGGGCGTCGATGCCCGCATACGTCTCGCCGATGTCCGCCTTGCCGACAGCGCCGTGGTGGCGGACGCCTTCGGACTCGTTCGCCGCCACCAGATCCACGACCTCCTGATTCGGGATGCCGGAATGATCGAGGTACCCGAACAGGTCGAGCCTTGCGGTGGCGATGAGGTCGCTTCGTTGGCGGGCGATCGACCAGCCCTCGAGGAGCTGAGCGACGGGGACCTGGGATGAGATGGTTCCGATGTAGCCGAACACGAGCCCGTCGCCGCGTGAGGGGCGCACCCGTGGCAGCCGCTTCGCGAACGAGGGTTCGTAACCGTTGGCGACGACGTGCATCCGATCGGCCGCATCAGGATGCACCTCCTGATGCCACACCCGGATCGGATCGTTGACGAACCACACCTCGGTGGCGGAGGCCATGAGTCGTCGCTCCCAATCGTCCACAGCGGATCCGGGCGGGCTGACACGCTCCCCGGAGAAGACGTCGAGCTGCCAGGCATCGCGGTAGTCCATGACGTAGGGCACTCCGAACTCGCGATGCAGCACGTTGCCCGCGACGAAGTCGACGTGGGGGTTCGCCGTGGCGATCGTCAGATCGACCGGGTCGCGATGGTGCAGTGCGCGCGCGGCGGTCTCGAGTGGTCGACGCCATGCACCGTACCCGCGTTCGGGGAAGGCCTTCCAGTCGCGACGGGTCTTCGCCGCCGTCCACAGCTCGGGTGCCGCTGCCCGCCAGTACGACCATTCGCGGATGTCGGTCTGCGAGGCAGGGCTCGCGAACGGGATCCGCTCGACGGTGATCGACGGATGCACCAGCGCTTCGAGCGTCGGGTCGATGCCCGTGCCGCGAACGAAGGTCTCGCGATCGGCGGTCAACACGGTGACGCGCCAACCGCGTTCGGCGAACGCGTTCGCAGTCGCGAGTGCCCGGTAGACGCCGCCGCTGCGAGCCGGTGGAAAGCCCCATGCCACGTAGAGCAGGTGCGGGCGGGGATCGTTCCTGTTCACTTCATCCTGTCGTGTTGCTGGGGACGGCCGCCCCGATTGTACTGTGCCGTTCGGAATGATCGGGGTCGTCAGGCGAGCGATCGGGTGTAGATGTCGGCGAGCCGCTGCACCGAGTCGATCGCGCCGTGGGTCCGGGACACCCATTCCGGGCCGCCGAGTCGACGCGACGCGGCGACCGGGTCGTCGAGCAGCTCACGCGTCGCCTGTGCAACGTCGTCGGGCTTGCTCGCACGCACCACGGGGACGGTGTCGTAGGCGGCATGGGGCTCCATCACGACGGGGACGCCGATGCCGATCGCCTCCAGCTCGCTGACTGCCAGAACGCCGGCCGGTTGTCCGATCACGACGTGAGCCCCGGCCAGCCACCGGAGGTACTCCGCCTTCGGCATACGGGGCAGGAGGGTGACGCCGGCTTCGCGGGCGACGCGGGCATCGGCACCCCAGTCGATGCCTTCGAGCCTCACACCGGGAAATGCAGCTCGGAGCGCGTCCGCGATCTCGCCCTGCCGGCGTCCGTCCTTGGACTCGTCCCAACGGGACGCGAAGGCGACCACGGGCGTTGGCGCGGGGCGCCATTCCGGAAGGGAGGCGATGTCGATCGGCGTCGGGAAGTACTGCGCCCGAGGGTCGGCTTCGAGCGCGTGCACGGCCAGGTCGGGGGTCGAGTAGAGCACGGCACGCGCCGATGCTGCTGCGTTCGCCATGACGTCGTGCGCATAGGGCTGGTGGAAGTGATGACGGATGTCGGTGCCGTGGAAATGGAGAACGTAGGGACGGCGGGGCCACAGGTCGAGGTACCTCGTGCGGCGACCGTAGTGGAGGTGGATGAGATCGGACCGGAGCAGCGCGCTCACGCGTCGTGCGTGCCAGACCGAGGCCGCGGTGAGCAGGCGCAGCCGATTGTCGTCCCGACTCGTGTCGCGTGCGTCGATGAAACGCCAGTCGTAGCCGAGCGATCCGCCGATCCGGGTCAGCGTCTCACCGACGCCGGCGGCATCGAACAGGTGCGTCGCGACGATCCGTTCCGTCATCCCTCGCCCTCGTCCTTCGCGGAGAGGCCGGCGAGGGCCGCCTGCACCGCGAAGTCGGGAACCGCCCCGACGACCTCGTCGAATGTGCCGTGAGCCTCGAGGCGCCCGCCCTTGAAGAAGAACACGATGTCCGCATCTCGGATCGTCGCCAGTCGGTGCGCGACGGTGACGACGGTCACGTCCCGGCCGATCTCGCGGATCGCGGTCGTGATGGCAGCCTCAGTGGAGGTGTCGAGCGCGCTCGTGGCCTCGTCCATCACGAGGACGCTCGGATCGTTGTACAGGGCACGGGCGATTCCCAACCGCTGGCGCTGACCTCCTGAGAGGGACATGCCGCGTTCGCCGATCTTGTCTTCGATGCCGGCCTCCCGCGCGTCGACGAACGACAGCAGCTGCGCCTTCTCGAGGGCGCGTCGCACCCGTTCAGAGTCGATGCCGTTGTCGCTCCAGCTCAGTGCCACATTCTGCGCGATGGTCGCGTCGAAGAGCGCGACCTCCTGGGGGACGTATCCGATCGATGCGCGCCACGCGTTCAACACCGTGTCGAGCGGGAGTCCGCCGATCGAGATCTCGCCCTCCGTGGGCCGGAGCAGCCCGAGCAGAAGGTCGACTGCAGTCGACTTGCCGGCGCCGGAGGCACCGACGAGCGCGACGTGCGCTCCTGCGGGGATCTCGAGGGTCACTCCACGGAGCGCGGGTGCCAGGCCTGGGAGGTACGTGAACGTGACGTCGTCGAAGCTGACGCTCCGCTCCGCGCGTTCGGGGAGAGTGTCCGTGTCAGCCGTCGGGTGCTCGAGCGCGCGTGTCTCCGACTTGTGGATCTCGTCGACGACGAGTTCCGCGAACGGCGCATTCGAGTGCATCTGGTTGAGGATCGCCTGGAACCGCGTGAGCGAGGGGACGATGCGGAAGCCCGCGACGGCGAAGAGGGCGATCGCGCCGATCGCTCCGCTCATGCCGCCGGTCAGCCAGCCGACGGCACCGACGAGCAGGAAGCCGATGATGAGCGCCGACTCGAGTACGAACCGCGGAACGATGCTGAGGAACGAGACGGATGCGCGGCTGCGGGAGGCGACGGTGCGGTTCTCGTGCACGGCATCCTCGATGCCGGACGTTGCTCCGCGCAACGTGATCTCCTTGAGCGTTGCCACCGCTTCCGTGATGAGCCTTGCGGCGCGGAACGAGTACTCCCGGTTGATCCGGCCGTAGCGAACCGATCGCTTCGAGATGACCTGCGACAGCAGCACTGCGATCAGGCCGAGGTAGATGATCGTGGTGATCGCCGTGGCCGGCTGTGCGATGAGCAGCACCACGATCACCGCTGCGGAGGAGACGATCTCGCTGATGAGGCTGCTCGCCGGGATCAGCACGCCGTACACCGTCGCATTGACGCCCTGATCGACCGAACGGACGATGTCGGCCCCGTTCATGCGCACCCGATCCGCCCACGGCGTGCTCATGTAGGCGGCGAGGAGTCGATCGCCCACGGCGACCTCGTGCGCGGCGAACCGGCTCGTGCCGATGCGGACCACCAGCACCGTCAGCGCGGACTTCAGCACGATCGTGGCGGCGATCACGGTGATCACGGCCAAGTAGGCGTTCATTCCATCGATCTCTCCGATGAGTGGAATGTGCGTGGGCTCGCCGGAGATCATCCCGGGAAGCACGATCGCGAGGAGGCCGAGCGCGATCACGTCGAGCACGGCGAGGCTCACGGTGGCTGCCGTGTAGCGGATGAGGAACGCCTTGGACCCTGCGGGGAGCGCGTCGAGCACGCGGGCCACGATGGCGGTGATGGTCATGCGGTGATTGGCTCCCTGTCTACGTGCCGTGACACGGCGCGCGGTCTTCGACATCATAGTTGTCGGACCCGAGAGTCGGCCGTCGAGGCTGCAGCCGTGGAACCACGTCGGTACGATCGAGTACGTGAAGCTACTCAGCGTCGTTGGTGCACGTCCGCAGTTCGTGAAACTCGCTCCGATCGCCGCAGCCGCGGCTGAGGCCGGCGTCGACCATGTCATCGTGCACACCGGACAGCACTACGATCCTCTGCTCTCCGACGTCTTCTTCGAGGACTTGTCGATCCCGCAACCGACGGTGCATCTCGGTGTCGGATCCGGAAGCCACGGCGTGCAGACCGGTGCGATGCTCGGAGCCATGGACGCCGTGCTCGACGAGCACCGCCCCGACTGGGTGCTCGCCTACGGCGACACGAACTCGACCGTCGCGGCCGCGCTGAGCGCCGTCAAGCTCCACTTCAAGCTGGCCCACCTCGAGGCAGGGCTCCGCTCGTTCAATCGGCGGATGCCCGAAGAGCACAACCGCGTGCTGACCGATCATGCGGCCGACCTGTGCCTCGCGCCGACGGAGGTGGCGCTCGGGCACCTCGCTGCCGAGGGACTCGCGGACCGGTCGGTCGTCGTCGGCGATGTCATGACCGACGTGCTGTTCCAGGTGCGGGATGCAGTGACCTCCGCCGGAGTAAGCGGCGTGCCTGGGTTCCCGCAGCAGGGCTACTACCTCGCCACGATCCATCGTGCGGAGAACACGGATGACCCGCAGCGGCTCCGCATGATCATCGAGGCCCTCGCCGGCCTCGATCGCCCGGTGGTGCTGGTCGCCCACCCTCGCCTGATCGCCAAGGCCGCCGCGCACGGGATCGAGCTCGACCGGGGTTCGCTCGTCGCACATCCGCCGCTTCGCTACCCTGAGCTCGTCGCCGCGGTGATGGCGAGCGCAGGGGTCGTCACAGATTCGGGCGGCCTGCAGAAGGAGGCGTTCCTGCTTCGGATTCCGTGCACGACCGTGCGCACCGAGACGGAGTGGGTCGAGACGGTCGAACTCGGATGGAATCGACTTGCGGGGAGCCGCGAGGAGCTCGAAGCAGCGGTCACCCGGGCGGCTCCCGAGGCGACGACGGCAGCCCCTTACGGCGACGGTGCCGCGGCACGCCGCGTCGTGGCACTGCTCGCAGCGGCTGACGGCCGGTGAGTCTGCCCGACGCGCGGGTCGACGTCATCGTTCCCGTCCACAGCGCGAATCGGCCCGTGGGCAGAGCCGTTCGATCGGCCCTCGCGTCGGCCGTCGACGGCCGGGTCCGTGTCATCGTCGTCTGTCACGGGATCGGGCGCATCGAGATCGCCGAGGCGATCGGCGACGCTGCGCTCGATCCTCGCGTCGAACTGCTCGAGTTCGTCGACGGCGTCTCCAGCCCGGCGGGTCCGGTGAACGCGGGCCTGGACGCGGCCACCGCCGAGTTCGTGTTCCGTCTCGACTCCGACGACGAACTCGAGGCGGGCGCGATCGACTCGATGCTCGCGATGCAGCAGCGTGACGCTGCCGACGTCGTGATCCCCGTGATCATGAACGGTCGGCGCGGTCCGCTGCTCTCCCCGCGCGTCCGGCGCGGGCGACGGTCCCGACTCGCACCGGTCGCCGATCGCCTGGCCTACCGCACGCATGCATTCGCCCTGATCCGGCGGGAGCGGTTCGGCCGACTCCGGTTGCAGGAAGGGCTGGCGACCGGCGAGGACCTCGAGTTCACGACGTCGCTCTGGTTCTCGAGTGCACGCATCAGCTTCGACCTCGGCGGGCCCGGGTATCTCATGCACGACGACGCGGCAGACCGGATCACGGCTGCGCGGCGACGGGTCGGTGACGACTTGGCTTGCGTCGAGAGGTTGCTCGCCTCCGAGTCGTTCGCCGCATGCTCGGGTCGGCCGAGACGGGCGATCGCGGTCAAGCTGATCCGCAACCACCTGCTCGCGACCCTGCGCAATCGACCCCGGTCCGGAGACTGGGACGAGGCCGATCGTGAGGCGGCCGCTTCCACGGCGAACGCCATCCTGGAGACGGCTCCGCATGCCGCTCGATCGCTGTCGGTCGCCGAACGACGGATGCTGCAGGGCCTGTGCGATCCGACGACCGATCTCGCCGGCTTGCTCGCCTACGCGAACCGACCTCGTCGCATGCACGAACTGTTGCTGACCGGCGATCTGCTCGGGCTCCTCGACGCAGATGCTCCGCTGCGGATGACCTCGGCGGCTCGTTCGCTCACCCGGGAGGTGAACGCCTCCCGCGCGCGGCGTGGCGTCGCGTCGTAGCGGTTCCTCGACCTCGGGTCCGAAGCTGATACCGTCGATCCGTGCCCCGCCCCGATGTCGATCTCATCATCGCAGTCCACAGTGCGGAACGTCCGATCGAGCGTGCAGTGCGGTCGGTGCTCGATACGACCGGTGCCGATGTCCGCGTGACGGTCGTCTGCCACCGGATCGATGCCTCGGTCATCGAGGCTCGACTCGGCACCGCGGCGGCGGATCCCCGGATGCGGCTCGTGGAACACCATGATTCGTTCCGAAGCCCGTCCGGTCCGTTCAATCGGGGCATGGACCTCGCCGATGCCCGGTTCACCTCGATCATGGGATCGGACGATGAACTCGAACCCGGTGCGATCGACTCGTGGCTTCACCGCGCGCGTCGCGATCGGGCCGACATGGTCATTCCACGGCTCCGGTTCTCCTCGGGCCGTGTCGTCTCGTCACCTCCGGTCCGGCCGTTCCGCGTGCAACGGCTCGACGGACTGCGCGACCGACTCGCTTATCGGAGCGCTCCGCTCGGTCTCGTCTCGCGTGAGCGATTCGGCGATGTGCGACTGGAGGAGGGCATGCGCAACGGGGGTGACATCGCCTTCGTCACCCGACTGTGGTTCGCCGATGCAGCGCGAAGCTTCGACCGCCGCGGTCCCGCATACGTCATCAACGACGACGCGACCGATCGCGTCACCTTCGCGCCGAAGCCGATCGCAGTCGAGCTCGAGTGGCTGGCACGACTCCTCGCTCGCACGGAGACGAGGGAATTGCCGAGTCCGGTGCGTCTCGCGCTGGCGCGGAAGTTCGCGAGGGTCCACGTGTTCGGCGCGGTGTTCAACCGACGGGACGCACCTGGATGGCTGCAGGATGACCGGGCCGCCCTCGTGCGCGCCATCGAGGGGTTGCGCGCCTTCGCGCCCGGTTTCGAGACGTCGCTCTCACGCGTCGATCACCGACTCGCGGCGGCCATCGTCGCCGAAGATCCGAGCGAGGCGGAGCTCGTGCGCCTCGCCACGATCCGTCGTCGTCCGACCTCGTGGTCGACGCTCACGGCTCCGACGCTGCGCGGATCGTTCGCCCGCGACGCGCCGTTCCGGCTCACGCTCGCGTCGTTCCTCGTCGGGCGCTCGACCCCTCGCGCCTAGGCGTGCCGACGTCGGCCCGACCGGAGATCGGCGCCGTCCGCGATGGCGGGTCCGCTACTTGGTGAAGTGCTCGCTCCACGCTTCAGGCGACGTGATCTCGGGCAGCGCAGCGCGGTACTCGCGAGCGAGCTCGGGCCAACGCCGCTTGATCTCACGATGCAGTCGACGACTCTCGCGCAGCAGACGGCGGAACGTCTCGGGGTCGCGCGTGTACCGGACCTTGCCGGAACCATCGGCCGTCGACACGAGGGCGCTGTCGAAATGCGGCAACCGGAACCAGGTGCCGTCCCGCTTGGAGAGCTCGACCTGCGGTTCCGTGACGTTCCGAGGTGCAGGTCGGGTGAACCACTGACGCGCGGTCATCTGCAGGGTGAACCAGACGAGGCGGGTGCCCCGCGGGCCCTTGGGACCCGAGGTGCCGGTCGGCACAGGGTAGACCCGCTTGCCCTCGACGGTCATCGGAATCTCGTGGTCGTCGCGCAGCACGGTCTTCTCGGGGAAGTCGGCCGCCGCCGCGCGCAGCTCGCCGAGGATCGTCGCCATGCCCTGTTGCATGTGATTGGGGCCGGAGAGGATGTCGCGCAGTGCCCGGTGCCGGAGGGTGACCGGGTAGTACTGCATCGAGAGCAGGTGCTTGAGGTCCCATCGCTCGCTGTCGCGGGTCAGGAGTCCGCCGTCGTCGTAGGGGGAGTGGAGCAGTGCGGCGACGATGCGATTCCGGGCGTGGAAGTAGGCCTGCCAGTCGATCGAGTCGTCCTTGTCGAGCCAGGAGACGTGCCAGAGCGCCATGCCCGGCAGCGTGACCGTCGGGTACCCGGCATCGCGGGCCCGGAGGCAGTACTCCGCGTCATCCCACTTGATGAAGGCCGGCAGCGAGAGGCCGATGCTCCGCACGACCTCGGTGGGGATGAGGCAGAACCACCAGCCGTTGTAGTCGGCGTCCATGCGGGCATGCATCCACCGGGTCTGACGGAGGTTCGAGAAGCGGAAGTCGTGCGGGACCTCGTCGTGCGGCTGCGCATGCCAGACGAACGGCTTGAGGTCGACGGTCTCGGCGAACGCGTGCAGCACTGGGCGGTTCAGGAGATCGAACATGTGGCCGCCGACGATCATCGGGCGCGTCGTATGGCGCGCGAAACGCACGGCACGGGCGATGCTCTCGGGCTCGATGGTGACGTCGTCGTCGAGCAGGATCACGAAGTCGCTGTCGCCCGCCTCGAGCGTCTCGGCCATCGACCGGGCGAATCCGCCCGATCCGCCGAGGTTCGGCTGCTCGATCAGCGACAGGGTGTCGCCGAGACGTTCGGCCACGGACTCGAACTCGGCCTCGTCGCGGACCCGCTGGTTGCCCTGGTCGACGATGTAGACGCGGTCGAGCATGTCGCGGACGGTCGTGTCCGCCGCGAGCGCGTCGAGCGTGCGCACGCAGTAGTCGGGCTTGTTGAAGGTGGTGATGCCGATGGAGGCCCCGCCGGAGCGCAGCTCCGGCGCGTCCGTCTCCCAGCGTCCGCCGCCGACGACGACCTCGTGATCGCCGGCGACCACCTCGAACCAGTACCAGCCGCCGTCGCCGAACGTCGTGACGGGCAGTTCGATCTCGTGCAGCATCGTGTCGGTGAACGGTTCGGAGGCGACACGCTGCGGGACGCCCTGAGCCGTCGATCGGTACACGAGCAGGGTGCCCTCGCCGCTCGTCTCGACGATGAGGCGGATGCGATCGACATTGGTCCACTGCTGCCAGTAGGAAGCAGGGAAGGCATTGAAGTAACTCGCGAACGAGACGCGCTCGCCGGCACCGATGCGGAATCGATCCCGAGCCAGCAGATCATCGAGATGGGCACGATCGCTCACCCGCACCTCGCGGTCGCCGACCTTCGCCCAGACATCGGCGTCGACGTACAGCGAGATGACATCGGGATCGGCGTCTTGCGGGAAGACGACGCGTTGGATCTCGTTCCAGGTCAAGCTCACGCTGCAGTGCTCCGTGTGTCGTGGTGGGATCGCGTCGGGTCTCCCGGCGCGACTACGAGCCTAACGCGTCAACCCGGCGAAGTCTGGGCGCCAGGGTTGCCAGCTGCACGCCGAGGACGCAGAGCTCGGCGATCGCCAGTCCCCAGGCCACTCCGGGAGCACCGATCCAGAGCAGGAGCGGATACATGAGCAGGGTGCCGACCACTGCGCCGACGATGGTGCTCGTCGCGAGCGCCTTCGTGAGGCCGAACGCGGTGAGGCAGGCGAAGCCGGTGAGCTGCGATGCGAGGATGGCCGCGAGGTTGACCGCCATCGGAATGGCGAGCGCGAGCGGGATCACGAGCGTCCCGCCCGAGAGGAGCTCGCCGATCCACGGGCCGGCGACGCCGTACACGATGCCGCCGAGGGCTCCGAGAGCGAGTGCGATGAGCGTCACCCGGCGGGCGCGGTCGGCCTGTTCGGCCGGGACGGGGTTCGGCACCCAGCCCTGGGCCACCTGCACGACGGGCCGTGTCGAGTAGAGCGCGAGCCTGACGATGCGCTCTGCGAGGGCGTACACGGCGGTCGCCTGCGGCAGGAAGAGGTCGATGAGCACGATCGGCACGTTGACGTAGATGGAGGCGGTCGCCGACATGGCGACCGGGCTCGCCTGCCCGGCGAGATTGCGGATGGCGCGCACGGGGGAGAGCCCGAACCGCCAGCCGCCGTAGCGGGCGAGGATGTTCCAGTTGCCGATGACGGCGGAGATCATGACTCCGGCGAGCTGCAGGGCGGCGAACGCGATGACGTCGCCGGTCGCGATGAGCGCGACCGCGCCGACGACGGTGCCGGCGATGCGCGGCAACGTGTCGATCAGCAGGAAGCGGATCGGACTCGCCTCGCCGACGTAGAACCACCCGGCCCCGAGCGCCACGAGCACTCCGCTCGCCACAGTGAGTGCGGCGAGCAGGGCATCCTGCCCGACCACGACCACTGCGATGAAGATCGCCACCGGCAGGATGCCGATGCAGAGCCAGACGCGGCTGAGCAGCGAGTCGAAGTAGAAGCCACCGCGCGTCTCGGCGCTGCGGCTCGCGATCTCGGTCGGTCCGATGACACCCCAGCCGTAGACCGCGAAGACGAAGGCGAAGCCGGCGACCGCCTGGGCGACGGCGATCGTCGCCCAGGCTTCGGCCCCGGCCGCGACGATGATCGCCGGAATGACGGCGAGGCTGACGATTCCGCTGATGGCGACGGAGAGCCCGTAGCCGCCTGCATACCGCAACGCCGTGTTGGTCTTCACGCTCCGGCGACCTCCATCGGCTCGGGTCCCTCGGCGCCCGCCGGTGTCGTGCGCTTTCCCGCCATTCTCCCTCACAACGACGGAGCATGGGAATGCACGCGTTCGCCTAGACTCGTCTCACCCCTGTGCCACCTGCCCGGCGAACGAAGGAAGCGTGTTCATGACTCTCTTCCGCCGTCGTGCGCGCCATTCGACGCTGCGTGTGATGCGAAAGGGCCTTCGCGTCCGGTTCGACTCGCCGGCGATCGGACGCACCGTCGGCGTCGAGGTGGACGGACATCGGATGTGGACCGTCGCGGTGCCGGAGACGGCGCACCGCACAACCCTCGTGCCCTGGCCCGCTGTGCTGCGAAACCACCTGTCGGGTGCGGGGGACGTCGTGCTCAGGGACCAGAACAACGGTGCAGTGCTCGCCAGGGGGCGATTCGCCTGGCCCTCGCCTGAAGCGTCGATCGGCGTCGCGGATCTCGCCCGTGGGGGACAGGTCGTCGACAAGTGGGGCAAGCTCACTGATGCCCCGTCCGACGCTCTGCATCGACGGCTGATGGCGGCGATGCGCGAGGTGCTCGATGACCTCCAGGAACTCGGGTACACAGTGGCGATCACCGGGGGCACCCTGCTCGGCGCGGTGCGCGAAGGCCGCATCCTCGCTCACGACGATGATGTCGACCTGCTCGTGTACCTGGGTCGGATCGCCCCGCCCGACGTCTCGATCGCGTCGTACGCTCTGGAGCGGAGCATCCGCTCGCGTGGGCACGAGGTGATCCGTCACAGCGACGCGCACCTGCAGGTGCTCTTCGGCGACGAGGACTCCGAGGCGCATGTCGACCTGTTCCTCGGCTTCCACGATCGAGGACTGTACAACCAGCCCATCGCCGTACGCGGCGGCTTTCCCGTCGAATCGCTCCTCCCGCTCAGCGAGCAACGACTCGAGGGAGTCGCGGTGCCGTCGGTCGCGGATGCGGAGGGGTGGTTGGCCCTCTGCTACGGCGAGGGCTGGAGCACT
This sequence comes from Agromyces cerinus, assembly GCF_016907835.1. Taxonomy (NCBI): domain Bacteria; kingdom Bacillati; phylum Actinomycetota; class Actinomycetes; order Micrococcales; family Microbacteriaceae; genus Agromyces; species Agromyces cerinus. The sequence continues at coordinate 824,749 of NZ_JAFBCT010000001.1, forward strand.
CCCGATCCGGCGTTCCGGTTCGACACCAGGGCGCCGACCCGTCGGCGTTTCGAGAACTGGTTCGGCGTGTACGACTTCAACCGCGACTTCTGGGAGCGGCACACCAGGCTCGGGCGCTCGCAACCCTGGTGGGGCGATGCGAAGCGCATGCTCGCCATGACCCGCCGCGGCGACCGAATCCTCGACCTCGGTTGCGGCGACGGCGCGCTCGCCGAGGAGCTCGCAGGGGCCGGGCGGCAGGTGCTCGCGGCCGATTACTCCCGTCGGGCGCTCGCCGAAGCGAGCGACCGCCCCGGAGTCAGCGCACAGCGGTTGAATCTCGCCGATCGGCGCGCAGTGCTCGATTTCGTCGCAGACGAGCTGCGCGATGATCGTCACCGCCACGTCTTCCTGTCGAACGTGCTCGCGTCGGTCACCAAGGAGACCCGGGCGAACGTGTTCCTCATGCTGCGGGCGCTGCTGGACTCGGGATCCGTCGCGCTCGCGTCGTTCCCGGTGAATGCTTCGCTCGTCTACGACCACCACAGGCCCGACACCTGGCATCTGCCGGTGAAGTGGCTGCGCGAAGAGGCATCGGCCTACGGGCTCGTGTGCGTCGTCGAGTCACGTCGGGTGCGTTCGACCTCGGCAGGCCCACGAACGGTCGCACGGGTGCGGATCTACAGTACGAGAGGGGCCGCGCGTGCGGTCCAGGAGGAGGCACGGTGAACCGCTTCGAGATGGCAGTGCGCAGGCTGATGCGCCGCTCGTCGGCCGCGCCCCAGCCGCCGGAGATCGCACGTCTCGAGTCCGAGATCGCAGCGTTGCGCGGTGAGATTGACGAACTGCGGGCGGATTCCCGTCGCATCGCCGAACTGTACGACCTCGTCTTCGAGCGCTTGCGCAGCGACGCCGGCGACGAGTCGGCACGCCACTGACCCATCGCCGCCGACCCGTCGACGGAGACTTGTGACGGAGCGACGGCGAGCAGAGGCCCCGCCCGACGGGCATCGCGCCGCGTTAGCCGACGGCCCGCCGAGCGGCGATCAGCGCGGAGCGGCGGCGACCTGAATATCGACGATCTGACCCGTGAGTTCGGAATCGAGCACCCGAAGGGCCACCGTCGCGACGTGATCGGGGTCGAGCAGCGTGTGCGTCGGTTCGTCGCCGAAGGCCCGAGTGCGCATCGGCGTGCGCGTGCGCTGCGGGTTCAGGCAGTTCACGCGGACCCCGGCCTCGGCCCACTCGTCGGCGAGGGCCTGCGTGAGGTTCACGACGCCGGCCTTCGTCGCCGAGTACATGCTGTACCCGGCGCGCCCACGGGTGTACGAACTCGAGGTGAACAGCAGCAGCTGGCCGCCCGACGACTCCAGGTACTCGTAGGACTCCTGCGCGATCTTGGCGGGCGCGAGGAGGTTCGTCTCGAGCGTGTTGCGCAGACGCTTCTTCGAGGTGCTCGTCAGGTTCGCGATCGACAGCACACCGGCCGTGATGACCACATAGTCGATCGGCCCGTCGGCAGCCGCGTCTCGGAGGGCGTGACGAACCTGCTTGCGCGAGGTGATGTCGGTGCCGGTGGCACTCCGACTGTATGCGTGAACGCGTGCGCCGGCGGATTCGGCCTGGGCGACGATGCTCGCGCCGATGCCGTAGCTCGCACCGAAGACGACGATCGACTTGCCGCTGAGATCGAGTTCAGCGGTCCCGTCACCCGTCTGGGCAGTCAGCGACGTCGTCTGCAGCTGGAAGATCTTGTCGGCGATGTGGATGTCGAGCGGCTCGGTGATCTTCATGTTCTCGGCCGTGCCGGCGATCACCTTGATGGGAACGTCGGGGAGGTAGGTGAAGATGACGCCGCAGTCGTCGGTCGCCGCGAAATCGGGATCCGCTCCCGCGAGTTCGTACGCACGCCGGATGACCGAGAGACGGAACGCCTGGGGAGTCTGGCCGCGACGCAGCCGAGCCCGGTTGGGAATGCCGGTGATGATCGAGTCGTCATCGACCTCGATGATGGTGTCGGCCGAGGGGATCGCCGTGTCGACCGCGTCGAACTCGTCGAGTGCGTTCACGCAGTCCTCGATGATGCGGTCGTCGACGAACGGTCGAACGGCGTCGTGGAAGAGCACCTTCGGGTCGGAATCGGTCGGCAGCGCTGCGAGGGCGAGTCTGGTCGTGTCGTTCCGGGTCTCCCCTCCCGGTAGCACCGCAGTGAGCTTCGTGAATCGCGGATCGCTCGTCAACTGCTCGAGCTCGTGGATGCTTCCGGCGTTCATCATGACGAGCACCTCGTCGATGAGCGGGCTCGCCTCCAGGGCTTCGAGCGTGTGCTCGACGATCGCCTTGCCCGCGATGCGGATCAACTGCTTGGGCATGCCGAGGCCGACTCGCACGCCGATGCCGCCGGCGAGCACGACGGCGTAGGTGCGGTTCTGGCTAGTCATCGGGTTAGCCCTTTCAGGGTCGGGATGGCGTCGTCGATCGGGCCGTCGAACATCATCTCGCCGCGCCGGATGACGATGCCGCGCGAGCAGATGTCGGCCACCATGCCGAGATCGTGGCTCACGATGAAGAGGGTCTTGCCCGCGGCGACGAGTTCGCGGATCTTTGCCTTGCACTTCTCGCGGAACGGAGCGTCGCCGACCGCGAGCACCTCGTCGACGAGGAGGATGTCGAGCTCGGTGTGGATCGCGACGGAGAAGGCCAGGCGCACGAACATGCCCGAGGAGTAGTGCTTGACCTCGGTGTCGATGAACTCGCCGATCTCGCTGAACGCCACGATCTCGTCGAATCGCGCGTCGATCTCGTCTTTCGTCATGCCGAGAATCGCGGCGTTGAGGTACACGTTCTCACGACCGGACAGGTCGGGGTGGAACCCCGCACCGACTTCGATGAGACCGGCGACCCGGCCACGGGTGAGGATGCGGCCCTCGTCGGGGCGGAGCACGCCGGAGACCAGTTTCAGGAGCGTCGACTTGCCCGAGCCGTTGTATCCGAGCAGGGCGACCGCTTCCGACTCGCCGACCGTGAAGTCGATCCCCTTCAGCGCCTCGAACGACGTGGAGGTCTTCTTGCGCTTCAGCCACGCGACGAAGGTCTCTTTGAACGAATGGGTGTGATGGAGCGTGTAGGTCTTGCCCACGCCCTCGATGATGATGCGCGGAGGGTCGAGCTCAGAGATCTTGGGCAAAGCGGCCCTCCAGCCTGCGGAACACGAACTGTCCGATGACGAGCATGACGAGTGCGACGACGATCGAGATGCCTGCGAGCAGCCAGAGGTGCTCTGGCCGGTTCGTCGTCTCCGAGGTCGTCGGGTACCAGAACGCCGAATGGAACAACTCGACCGCCGAGGTCAACGGATTCAACATGTAGAGCTCGTAGAGCCAGGGCGGCAGCTTGTCTTTCACCATCGACGACGCGTAGAGCACCGGTGAGGTGTATGTCGCGAACATCAGGATGAGTTCGACGAGATTCTGCGAATCTCGATACGAAACATTGATCGATCCGAACAAGAGGCCCAGCCCGGTCGCGATGAGCAGCACGATCAGAATTGCGAGCAGAGCTCCGGCGAGTTGCACGGCCGTCGGAACCCATCCGGCAATCAGGCAGACCGTGAGCAGGATCGTGAGCTGCGGCAGGAAGTGTACGAAGGCGATGAAGACGTCGGCGATCGGGAAGAGCTCTCGGGGGAGGTAGATCTTCTTGACCAGCGCCTTGTTGTTGACGATGGACTTCGTCGCATTGCCGAAGGCCTCGTTGAAGAGGTTCACCACGACGATGCCCGAGAACAGGTAGATCGGGAACGATTCGATGCCGCGGTTCAGGCCGAGGAAGACACCCATCACCACCCAATAGATGAAGAACTGGGCGGTCGGCTTGACGTAGGACCAGGCCCAGCCGAGGACGGAACCGTGGTAGCGGGTGAGGATCCCCTTGCGGACCAGCAGTCGCAGCAGGTATCCGTAGCTGAACACGTCGAGGATCCCTCGACCGGTCCCAGGTACGGTGAACGCCGACAGGTCGACGGAATCGGACTTGGACATCCTGACGATTCTATGCTCCAACGGCGGGCTGGACTTACCGCTCCTCTCGGCGGGCACTCAGCTGCGTTTGAGCGCGTCCCGCCAACTCATGTCGCGAGCCGCCTTGACCGCGCAGATCACGACGAGCATCCAACCGCCCTCGTAGAGGGCGAAGCTCTCCGCTGCCGAGGTGACGGCGATCGCGACGAGCACGAGCGCGGGCCAGAGGTACACACTGCTGCGGCGGTTCGATGCAAGAAGCCACGCGCGTACGAGGGCGACGCCGATGAGCGCGGCGAAGGCGAGTGCACCGATGACGCCCACCTGGAAGTACGCGTCGAGATAGGCGTTCAGGGCGGACTCGTGCGCACGACCGGTCGCCGCCTCGATCCAGGTGTACGGCGGGGCATCGGGCCATTTGCCGACCCACCCCCACCCCTGCAGCGGATTGAGGCTCAAATATCTCGACAGTTCGCGCCAGACGTCGAGTCGCACATCGAACTCAGCGCGGGCGTCGATCAGCTCGATGATCCGCACTCGGAGGATCCAACCGCTGATCAGCGCCGCCGCCGCGGTGCTGAGCAGGGCGACCTGCCAGGCCCAGCGCTTCGCCTGCGGTACTCGGCGGAGCCCGTACAGCGCCCCCAGGGCGACGACGACGGCCCCCAACGCGATCCAAGTCGTCGGCGAGCCCGAGAACACGAGCGCGAGGAGCGCCATGCCGATCGACAGCAGCGCCCGCGTGCGGCTGACGATGTTGGTCCGCCACTCGACGATGAACGTGACGAGCGCGATAAGAGCGACGAACCCGAGCATGTTGCGCGATCCGAAGATGCCCTGGATCGGTCCGAGGTCGGCGATGTCGCCCTGGATGCCCAGGAAGACGATCGGGACGTCGAGCAGGATCCCCGACAACACCTCGAGCGCGAGGGAGACGGCGAGGAGGACACGCAGCACGTCGCCGACGGCTCGCACGATCTGGATCGTGTCGCGCATCAGCGCGATGTAGACGCCCAGCACTCCGTAGGCGACGAGATAGCCAACGCGAAGTGCCGAGGCGCCCGGCGTCGTGCTCCAGATCACCGAGGCGGCGCACCATCCGACGAAGACGAGGATGGTGAGTGGCAGGATCCCGTACCACTCGATCACCCGCCACCTCGTGACGAGCGACGCGCCGCAGAGGAGCAGCAGCGCGAGGAGCGCGGCGAGCACCCCGGGCCAACCGATGGTCGCGCGGAGGGCGTGGGTGCTGAACGCGAGCCCGATCGCGATTAGCGAGAGCGCCTGGGCGAACCTGGCCGAGCCCACGAACGCACGCAGCGCATCGGCCCGGCCGGTGGGCGCGTTCGAGGTCATCGGGCCTCGTCGCCCGATGACTCGAGGGATCCGTGTCCGGGGCTGGGCGCACTTCGTCGCAGGACGTCGGGCGGTGCGTCGGCCGGGAGCGGTTCGTGCTCCCATTGACGGCGCTTCGTCGCCCAGGCGATTGCGATGAGCAGCACCCAACCGCTCTCGACCAGGATTCGGCTCTCGGCGAGGCTCTGGCCGATGAGTGCGACGAGCAGCAGCATCGGCAGCAGCGCGGCGAACGAGTGGGGGAGCGGGCGCCCGGAGGAATCCATCGGTCGGTCCACCGCGAGGAACCACGAACGCCACAGCGCACCGATCACGATCGCGGCGAAGGCGAGCAACCCGATGATACCGAGCTGCATCCAGACGTCGAGCCAGGCGTTGTGCGCCTGCAGATACACGACGCCCTTGCGGACGGCGAGGTCGTCGAAGGGCTCTACGAACGGATTCCAGTACCCGACCCAACCCCAGCCTGCCAGTGGTCGCTCGGTCGCCAAGCCGATCACCGCATTCCAGATGTCGAGCCGGCCCGTGAGGTCGTCTCCCTTCCCGAAGAGTTCGAGCAGTCCGTTCCAGAAGACCACGAGCAAGGCGACGGATGCCACGAGCACGCCGGCTGCGGCGAGATAGACGCCACGTCGGCGCTCGGGGCCGACACGGCGCATCCACAGCGCGAAAAGGAGTGCGACGACGACGATCGCCGCCACGAGGATCACGGTCGCCGAGCGGGTGAGCACGAAGACGAGTCCGGCGATCACGAGCCACGTGATGCCGGAGGCGCGCCGCATGCTGCCCGCAGCCAGAAGGACCGCGAAGATGATGATTCCGAGCAGAGCGGTCATGGCGAGGATGTTGCGGCTCGCGACGATGCCCTCGATCGGGCCACCGTCGAAGAGCAGCGCTCGCGACCAGTAGAACGCCATCGGGATCTTCTCGGCGTTCGGATCGAAGTCGGGGAAGTACGGCAGCAGCGGTTCGCGCACGAACACCGCGACAATGAACTCGAACAGTAGCGAGAGCGCGAGCACCCATTTGATCGCGGCACTGAGTGAACGGACGATTCCCGACCAGGGAAGGCTGAGCGCAAGCGCCACGGCCACGAACGTGGTGAGGAGCGTGAGCGCGACCCCGAGCAGAGAGGCGCCCGGGTAGAACGACCACGCGATCGAGAGCGTCGCCACGACGAGGAAGACGAGCGTCGACTTCGGCGTCCGCCGCCAGTTCCACTTCGGCTTCACCTGGAGGACGAGCCAGGTCGCGCCGATGAGCACGAGACCGACGACGATGCCGAACCCCCACCAGCCGAGGAGGTTTCGCCAGAACTGGCCCGCGAGCAACGTGAAGACCGCGAACGTCGCGTACGCGCCGATTAGCGCGTTGCGCCGAGGGGACTCCATGCGGACAAGGCTACCGCGCGGCTGAGATCGCGTCGGGGTAGTCGTTGACGTTCACGGCGAGGTGACCGGCGTCGGCGAACACCTCGGGATCGTGCGTGACGTCAGCACCACTCGTCTCGATGTCGAGCGCATCGACGGGACTCGTGGCCATATTGTCGAATGATCGCGACGGGGTGACAGTGCGCTGAGTGCGCCGGGTGAGGGCTGCCGGATCGGGGCGTGGCATGACGTCCACGTCAGGCCTGTCGCCGAGCGCTCGATCCCGGAGCGTGCCATGCCCTCGATCTGGCGCTTTGCGATCGGCTTCGAGATGCAACAGATCGGGTCGGCCCTTGTACATGTGCGAACGCGTAGACTCGTCCAGTCGCTTTGAGGATTCCGGAGACATCTTTGCCTGCCACACCCCCCGCACGAGATCGTCGAACTTGGCTTTTCAACGCGGCTGAGTTCAGCGGCAACCCGAAATGGTTGTTCCTGTACACCAGCCGGATGCGCCCCGACCTCGAGAGCTGGTGGATCACCGACTCGGCTGAGACTGCACGAAGAGTGCGCAAGCTCGGCTACAAGGCGGTGACGTTCCAGTCTCGGGCCGGGCGCAGTCTTCAGGAAAGGGCGGGGGTGTTCGTCGTCAACCAGGTCAAGGAGCGGGTCCCCGATCGGATGGCCGGCATCGTGTTGCTCAACCTCTGGCACGGCGTCGGCGTCAAGCGGATCGAGCGCGCGATGACCGATGGCTTTCTGCTCCCTCGCATCGCAGCGAAGTACATCCGCAACAATAAGGTGTATCGCGACTCCCAGATGCTGCTCGTGAGCTCTCCGGCCATGGAGCAGCACTTCAAGACGCAGATCGACTTCACCGAGGCGCAGGTCATCCGCGCGGGCTATCCGCAGAACGAGTTCGTGCGCCGCTTCGGTCGCGTTGAGACGTACGACCACGACGTTCGCACGCGGCAGGGACTACCTGCCTCGACTGACGTCGTCATGTATGCCCCCACGTACCGTCTCTCGGGCAACGACGATTTCGTACATCGTGCCCTGCCTGACATCGACCGGCTCATCGCGACGCTCGAACGCAACGGCCAGCTCCTCATTCTGAAGATGCATCCGCAGCTCGAGGTCGACCGTACGTATCAGAGCATGAAAGTGAAGTACGCCGACGAGCCGCGCCTACTCTTCTGGGACAATCGAGACGACGTCTATGAGATCTTCGAGGACATCGATCTCACCATCATTGACTATTCGTCGATCCACTACGATCTGATTGCGGCCGGCGCGGATCGTTTCATCCGCTATGCCTTCGATCACGAGGATCCAGCGGCCCTCGAGCCCGAGCTCGACTACTTCTCACTCTCGTGCGGCACCGTCGTCACCGATTTCGAAGCGATGCTCGCTGCGCTCGGCGACGACAACCGCGTGGGGCCCGACGAGCTGACACGGCTCTCCGACATCTTCTGGGCGTACTCGGCCCCCGACACCTTCGAGACTCTGGTCGAGCGGGCGCTCGCTTACGAACTGACGGATGTCGCGTTGCCGACGCTGTACAGCTTCGACATCTTCGACACGGTGATCCACCGCACGTCGGTGCTTCCGGTGTCGATCTTCCACCTCGTGCGAGAGCGTGCCGAGGTCTCGAACCTCGGCTACCCCGAACGACTGCTGCAGCGCTTCATCGAACTCCGAAGGCAGGCAGAGGCGGCCGTGCGTGAGGCGAAGCGTAAAGACCCGCGGCGTGCCATCGACTTGCAGTTCGAGATCACGCTCGACGAGATCTACGCGCGACTCGCAGATCTCTATGCCCTCACCGCCGAGCAGGCGGAGCAGCTCAAGGTATGGGAGATCGAGGCCGAAATCGCCGACACATACGCCGATGAGGAGATGGTCGCGCGCGTTCGAGAGCTCCGTGCCGCCGGGGAGACCGTCATCCTCATCAGCGACATGTACCTCCCGCGAACCGTAATCGACAAGATGCTCGCGAAAGCGTCGCCCGACCTCGTGGGGCTGCCGGTGTTCCTCTCGAACGAGCATGGCGTCCAGAAATCGACCGGTCGCCTCTATGTTCGGGCGTACCTCGACTTGGCGTACGACTTCGGCGAGTGGATCCACACGGGCGACAACCCTCGTGCCGACGTGCAGATGGCCGAGCGCATGGGGATCACACCCGTGCGACTCGAGACACCTGAGTTCGACGAGTTCGAGACGGCCCTCACGGACTCGGCAGACACGTACGACGCCTTCCTTCTGGCAGGAGTACTGCGCGATGCGCGCCTCAACGGAATGACCGAGTCCGAGGAGTTCGTATTCCGGAACGTAGCGCTGTACCTCGTCCCGTATTTGAAATGGGTGCTCGACGACGCCGTCGCGCGCGGGTATTCGACCCTGTACTTCATCTCCCGCGACGGCCATCACATGAAGGCGGTCGCAGACGCGATCATTGAGGCCAACGGCCTCCCGCTCCGTACCGCATACATCTACGGATCCCGTCGCGCGTGGCGGCTCGCGTCGCAGATCGACGGCATCGACGACGATACGTTCGCGGGACACGGCAGCTTCGGCGGCATCCGATCGTTCAGCTCCCTCGTCGAAGCGAGCCGCCTCAACCGGGAGGAACTGCTCGAGCTGTTCCCCGAGTTCGAGCAGTACGAGAAGGTGGGAACATTCGACGGCTATACAGCGGGCAACATCGTGGCTGCACTCAAGTCGTCGGCCGCCTACCGGCGGCGACTCAGCGAGATTGCCAAGGATGATCGCGAAGTCGTGACCGACTACCTCCGGCAGGAGATCGACCCCGGCGAACGATTCGCCTTCGTCGAATACTGGGGCCGCGGCTATACCCAGGACTGTCTCGCACGGCTGCTTGAGCATGCGGCGGGGCGCCCAGTCGAGACTCCGTTCTACTATGCGCGGAGCATCTATCCCACCGAGGGCGCGAGCATTCGACACAACTACACCGCCGCGTCGGAGTCGCTGCTGCTCATCGAGGCGATCTTCGCGAACTTGCCGTATGGCACAACTGAGGGCTATCGGCGTGCGGGTGGGCGGATCGTCCCGGTGTACCGCGAGCGGCAGTACGACGTCGAACTCTTCGAAGCTACGACGCCGAGGCTCGTCGAGTTCGTGAAACAAACCATGGGTCTCCCGTTCTACGACGAGGACCGGCTCTGGCGTGACGCCTTCAGATTCGGGTTCGAGCACTTCCGCATCAACCCGACCGCTGACGTCTACCAGACGAACCTCGCAACCCTCAGGGATGCGGTGGAGCTGGGCGGCATCGAACGGGAGTTCGCCCCGAAGTTCCGCGTCACCGATTTCGTGGCCTACCTGCGAGGCAAACCCATCGGGGAGATCACCCGATCGCTGCCGTTGTCGCTCGCTCGCTCGCGGGGACCGGGCCAGGGGCTGCTCCGGCTCCAGCGGGAGGTCGGATTCCGGCGCGTCTGGAAACGGAGCATCGCTCGACTCCAGGAGGCCACCGATCGCCTGGTCGGTTCTGCAGGTGCCGACCCAGTCGCGCGACCGGCGAATCCGCCCGTCGTCGTCGGACAGCCCGGTGCGGACCGAGTGAACCCCCGATCCGGCACCGAGGTGCGTTGACATGAATGTGAAACAGTCGGCGGCACGACGCGTTCGGCGTTACCTTTCGGCCCCAGTGACCGCGCCGCGAGTCAATCTCATCGCGAACCCGCGATTCGCCGCCGCAGGAGGAGTCGGCTCATCGCCCGACCGCTACTACGTGCACGTCAACAACACCGTTGAGATCTCTATTGACTGGTCGGCCGAGAGCGGCGGGCGCTCGCTCAAGGTCGAGGGTCTGACCGGCAGTTTCGACACCCATTTCGCGCCTGAAGGTCGTGACGGTGCCTTCAGAACGGGGCTCGCACCCGGCCGAACGTATCGAGCGAGCGCAGTCGTCTACGTTCCGAAGCGGCTGACCGGTCAGCTCGCGAAGACTCGGCTCTCGATCTCGCCGGGTTGGGAGATCGCCGGCGTCAAGCATTGGAACCCCGACCCATCCGACTCGGCCGACGACGCGCCGGGAGTACACCTCATCACCCACGAATTCACGGTGCCTGCGACCGCCACCGGGGCCTGGATCCGTTACGTCTCGGGCATGGCGGCCGGCGGCGGAGTCGTCTATTGGGATCGTCTGTCGCTGGTCGATGCCGAACAGGCGCTCACGTATTTCGACGGTCGGATGCGCCCGACGGACTTTCACGAGTTCAGTTGGCAGGGCGTGGCGGACGCGTCGCCATCGGTGCGGAAGTTGCGACCGCTGCCCGACATCGTCGGCTCCGCGACCGATCTGCCTTCGCTCGCGCGCAAGATGCTCGCCGGTCTCGATGACGAGGTCGAGCGAAGAGCGATCGAGACGTGGGTTCGACGCCGGCACGACTCAGATCGAGAGTCGAACTACTTCGCTGGCCTGCTCGCAGCGGCGCGTGGCGAGGTCGACCGCGCCCGACGCGAGTTCACGCTCGCGCTCGCGAGCACAGCTCACCCGGATTCCGTTCATCTCGAGCTGGGGCGACTCGCGGTGAGGGCCGGAGAACTCGCGCGCGCGTCCACGGAGTTCGAAGCTGTCACCGATGGTGAACACCGACCCGAGGCGCTCTTCCGTCGCGCCGCTATCGCCGACAAGCGCGGTGACCTCGCTGCGTCGAAGCGCCTTTCGATCGAGGGCGGCCGTGCCGACGACGGATTGCCCTTCGACATCGGCCGCGCGCTCGATGCGGATCCAAAGGCGATGTGGGTGCGCCGCGAGCTCGGCATCTTCGTCAGGGACCACCTGGACGAGATCCGGGCGCGAGCGGCCGACCCCGTCCGCTCTGATTCACCGATGTCGGCCGACGAACATCCTCCGGTCTTCACCTATTGGCACCAGGGATTCAGAGAGGCTCCCGCCCTCGTGCGGCGGTGTCACGAATCGATGAAGCAGCACACGGCGCCCGGGCGGCTGCACGAGCTCGACGCCTCGAACGTGAGCTTCTATTCGCATCTTCCGGCGCAGGTGATCCGCGACGTCGGCACGAACTACACACACCTCTCGGACTTGATTCGGCTCGATGTCCTCAGCAGGTTCGGCGGAGTCTGGCTTGACGCGACGTGCTTGCTCACTGGCGACGCTATCAACTCCGAGCCGTCGCTCACGCGACAGGAGTTCTTCGTCTTCAACTACTCGGGCCCACGCATCGGTACCTGGTTCATGGCCTCGCGACCTGGCGCATACAGCACGGTGATGCTCCGTGAAGCGTTGCTCCTCTGGTGGGAACGCGAGCGTCGCCTGCTCGACTATTTCCAGTTGCACTACACGCACGAGATGCTCTACTGGTTCGATGAGCGGTTCGCCGCCGAGTGGGACGCGTCTGAGCACCGGCATCCGCGGGCGGCGCTCGCTGTGCAGGGGGCACTCCATGCTCCGAACCATGGCGGACTCTTCGAACGACTGCTCACTGATTCGTGGGTCCACAAGCTCACCTACAAACACGACATCGCACGCGCCGGCGTCGACAGCATCGCTGGTTCGATTGTGCGTGGCGAAGCGAGCCAGTTCGAGTACCGTACCGAGGAATGACGTGGCGGCGCATCGCGCGCAACTCCCGAAATCAATTGGGGCAATTCATGCGTGCACGGTGAGTCTGATCGCGGAGCTCGAGAAGCGGCAGGCGTGAGCTCCAACGAAAAGGCCGATCCAGTTGGCCCCGGAGTACCGTGAACCCACTTCGCTCGTTCAATGCTCGTCGTTGGTAGCGTGGACCCACGCCGAAGAAAGGGACCAGCACGCATGTTTGTGGCGATCGACAACACCCCGCGCGATTACGCGTGGGGCTCCACGACGGCGATCGCCGCGTTTCGAGGGACCGAGGAATCCGGCGCGCCCGAGGCCGAGCTCTGGCTCGGAGCGCACCCGGGTTCGCCGGCTCGCATGCTCGATGCGGCATCCGTCGGGCACGCCGATCTCGCGGCTTGGATCGAGGCCGACCCCGAGCAGGCGCTCGGTGCCCGTCTCGCCGCCGAGGGTGCGCGCCTCCCGTTCCTCCTGAAGGTGCTGGCAGCGGCCGCGCCGCTGTCGCTGCAGGCGCACCCCACGCCCGCCCAGGCTCGCGCCGGGTACGCCCGCGAGGAGGCCGACGGCGTGCCGCTCGCGGCATACGACCGCAATTACAAGGACGAGTTCCACAAGCCCGAGCTGATCGTCGCGGTGAGCGACACCTTCGACGCGCTCTCGGGCTTCCGTCCGCTGAGCGAGGTGCAGGGCGTGCTCGAGGTGCTGCGGGCAGCGGATGCCGCGGCCGAAGAGCCCGACCCCGGTGCACTCGACCTGCTCGAGGCCCGCCTGTCGGGGGAGCACGCCCTCAGCGACACGGTGGAGTGGTTGCTGCGCGACGGCCGCGGCGGCGACACCGGAGAAGCGTCATGGGTCATCGACCGGGTCACGGCGCTCGCAGCGTCCGCGACCGCGCTCGCCTCTCCGTACGCGCTCTCGTTCGAGACGGTCGGCGCACTCGCCGAGGCCTACCCCGGCGACCCGGGCGTCGTCATCTCGTTGCTGCTGAACCGGGTGCGCCTCGTTCGCGGCGAGGCGCTCTACCTCGCGGCCGGCAACGTCCACGCCTACCTCGACGGCCTCGGCATCGAGCTCATGGCGGCCAGCGACAACGTGCTGCGCGGCGGCCTCACGCCGAAGCACATCGACGTCGCGGAACTGCTCGACGTGCTCGACTTCACGCCGATCACCGCGCCCTACCTCACCCCGGTCGAGATCTCGCCCGGAGTGACGGTGTACCGGCCCGGCGTGCCGGACTTCGAGCTGTACCGGGTCGAACCCGCGACGCAGGTCGCACGGGTCGTGCTCGATGGGCCGGCGATCGTGGTCGTCGAGGGCGACGGCGTCGTCATCGGCGGCGGCACCGGGGCATCCGTCGCGCTCGGGCGCGGTGAGTCGGTCTACGTCACGCCGGACGAGCGAACGCTCGAGATCAGCGGCGCGGGCATCGCGTGGATCGCGACGACGGGGCCAGGGGCGCCTTCCGCGACCTAGGAGGCGACTCGCATGCCGAAGAGCCTGCGGTACGCCGTCGGCGTCGTCTGCAGCACCTTCACGAAGTGGTGGCGCATGACGGCTGCGGCGCCGAAGCCCGTGTCGCGGGCGATCTCCTCGAGGGTGAACGAGGTCTCCTCGAGCAGCTGCTGGGCGCGCAGCAGCCGCTGACGGTTGAGCCAGGCGTTGGGCGTCGTGCCGGTCTCGGCCCGGAACCGTCGCGCGAACGTGCGCGGCGACATGAGCGCCTTGCGGGCGAGCAGGTCGACGGTCAGATCTTCGTCGAGGTGCTCGACCATCCACTCGGTGATCTTCGCGAAGGAGTCGCTGCGGCATTCGGCGATGGGCGACTGGATGAACTGCGACTGGCCGCCGTCGCGCTGCGGCGGCACGACCATGCGACGGGCGATCATGTTCGCGGCGCTCGCTCCGAGCTCGGTGCGCACGATGTGGAGTGCTGCGTCGATGCCTGCCGCAGTGCCCGCACCGGTGACGACCTTGCCGTCCTGCACGAAGAGCACGTCGGCGTCGACGTCGGCCCGGGGGAACATCTCGGCGAGGCGCTCGGTGTACATCCAGTGCGTCGTCGCCCTGCGGCCGTCGAGCACGCCGGCGCGTCCGAGCGTGAAGGCGCCCGAGCAGACCGAGAGCACCCACGCGCCTCGCGCGACCGCCTCGCGCAGCACCTGGGAGACGCGCTCATCGACGGGTTCGTCGATGAGCGCGGCAGGTACCGCGACCAGGTCGGCAGTGCGGGCGAAGTCGAGCCCCTCGTGTACGACGATGTCGAAGCCGAGCTTCGTGGGGATGGGGCCGGGGTCGGCCGCGACGACGTGGAAGTCGAACGTCGGGCCGCCGGTGTCGCTGCGGTCGATGCCGAACACCTCGCAGATCACGCCGAATTCGAACGGCGCCATCTGCGGCATGGCGATGCAGGCGATGGTCTGGAGCACGGCGGCCTCCGATGGCAGGAATCGATCGTTTGATGTCCACTCTGCCACTTTCGGCAGTATGTCTCAAGTCATAGATTTACTGCCATGACCACGATCATCTTCCTCGTCCTCGCGGGACTCGCCATCTGGGGCGTGCTCGCCACCGTGCTCCGCCTCGACACCGATGGCTACGGTCGACCCGAGATCCGCGACCGCAACCGTCACGCCGAACACCAGCCCACCCGGCCCGCCTGATCGTCTCCGGGCGCAGTCGGAGCTCCGCCCGGATACGATCGACTCCGGCGGGGAGGTACCCCGCCGGAAGGTGGGAACATGAGCTGGCTGGTCACCGGGGGAGCGGGCTACATCGGCGCGCACGTCGTGCGCGCATTCGAGGCCCAGGGCATCGGGGCCGTCGTGCTCGATGACCTCTCGTCGGGAAAGACCGACTTCGTTCCCCAGGGCACACCGATCGTCCACGGCAGCATCCTCGACGGGGCGGCGATCGAACGGGCGATCGAAGAGCACGGCGTCACCGGCGTCGTGCACCTCGCGGGGTTCAAGTACGCGGGGGTCTCGGTCGAGCGGCCGCTGCACACCTACCGTCAGAACGTCACCGGCACCACGACGCTGCTCGCGGCGATGGAGTCGAAGGGCGTCGATCGCATCGTGTTCTCGTCGAGCGCAGCGGTCTACGGCACCCCTGACGTCGACCTCGTGACGGAGGCCACGCCGAAGCACCCGGAATCGCCGTACGGCGAGTCCAAGCTCATCGGCGAGTGGCTGCTGGCCGACCAGGCGAAGGCCTCGGGTCTGCGTCACACGAGCCTGCGCTACTTCAACGTCGTCGGGTCGGGCACGCCGGACGTCTTCGACGTGAGCCCGCACAACCTCTTCCCCCTGGTGTTCGACGCCCTCCTCGCGGGGCGCACCCCGCGCATCAACGGCGGCGACTACCCGACACCCGACGGCACCTGCGTCCGTGACTACATCCACGTCGCCGACCTGGCAGACGCGCACGTCGTCGCCGCGCGTCGTCTCGACGCCGGCGACAGCCTCGAGCCGGTCTACAACCTCGGCTCCGGAGACGGCGTCTCGGTCGGCGAGATCATGCGGGCGGTCGCCGAGGTCACCGGCATCGAATTCGCGCCCGAGGTCGGCCCGCGCCGCGTCGGGGACCCCGCCCGCATCGTCTCCTCCGGCGAACTGGCGGCCCGCGACCTCGATTGGCGGATGCGCCACACCCTCACCGAGATGGTCGAGAGCGCCTGGCAGGCCCGCCGCGCGGCATCCGATTCATAACGTCTGGTCATCGTCCCGGCGTGTCGAGCGGGTCATCAAGCCTCGACGGTGGATTGAGGGTTTACCATCTGCGACTTGACTCACGGGAATTACACCGGTGTAATTGGTCGTGACACACCCTCTGGGTGGTCGGTACAACTGGGTGGGAGACGATATGAGCAATCCTGAATATCGTTCTGGAGTACCTGACGATTGGTTCGTCGATCCGGTCAGGCTGGGCGTTCCGGGGGTTCGTTCGGTCTCAGACGATGACAATCCGTTGGCATGGCAGAGCGACGCGCTGTGCGCGCAAACAGATCCTGAGGCGTTCTTCCCTGAAAAGGGTGGATCGACGAGGGACGCGAAGAAGATCTGCACCGGATGCGAGGTACGAAATCAGTGCCTCGAGTACGCGCTCGGAAACGATGAGCGCTTCGGCATCTGGGGCGGGCTCTCCGAGCGTGAGCGGCGCAAGCTCCGCAAACGAGCGGTCTGAGTCGTGGGGCCTGCTTCGGCGGGCCCCGCGCTCGCGGCCTCGGTCGCATCGTCTGACATTCGATCCGTCTTTTCGAGGCACGCCCGGAGTGGTGACGGATGCCGCGGGGTGTGCCGCTTAGGCTGACCCCGATGTTCCCCAGAGTCACCGCCGTCCTCGTCGCACATCACGGTGGCGACCACCTCAGACGCTCCCTCGAAGCGATTCGAGCCCAGCGTCGAGCCCCCGATGCCCTCGTCGTCGTGCTCACGGAGGCCGATGCCGAGGCGCGCGAGATCGCCGCGGCCTCGTCGCCGACGCACATCGTCGAACTCTCGCAACGACTCTCGTTCGGCGAGGCGGTGCGCGCGGCGGACCGGGTGCTCGACGCGCCGGAGTCCGACGCCGACGCCCTCTGGCTCCTCGCAGAGGACACCGCTCCGGCGCCAGAGGCGCTCGAGCGACTCGTCGCGACCCTCGAGACGGCGAAGTCCGTCGCGATCGCCGGGCCGAAGCTCCGCGAATGGGACGATCCCGACCGCATCGCGACCTTCGGCCGCACGATGACCCGGTTCGGCCGCAGTGTCGCGCTCGTCTCGGGCGAGCTCGACCAGGGGCAGCACGACGGCCTCAGCGATGTGCTCGGACTCGATTCCGCCGCGATCCTTGTGCGGCACACGGTGTGGCGCTCACTCGACGGCTTCGACCCCGCGCTGCCGACCGTCGACGACGCCCTCGACTTCTCGATCAGGGCCCGCCTCGCCGGCCACCGGGTCTCGGTCGTGCCCGCCGCGCACGTGCGGTTCGCCGGCGACGGCGTCGTGGGGCCGTCGACCGACCCGCGCGCCCGCGCCGCCCGCCGCCGCACCCGGGCAGCTCGGGCCGCCGCGCTGCACCGCCGCCTGGTGTACGCACCGGCAGTCGTCGTCCCGGTGCACTGGCTGAGCTTCCTGCCGCTCGCGATCATCCGCTCGATCCGACTGCTGCTCGTGAAGTCGCCCGGCGCGATCACGGGCGAGTTCGCCGCAGCCCTCGGCACGATGTTCTCCGGCATGCGGGTCGCCCGCGCCCGTCGCCGACTGAAGGCGGCGCGCACGACCGGCTGGTCGGCGATCGCACCGCTCCGGATGCCGCCCGACGAGGTGCGCCGGCGGCGACAGCACGCCGCGGAGGAGCGCCGCGCCCGAGCTCGCGGTCGGAAGCACGAACTGCAGTTCCTCGGAACCGGCGGCGGGTGGGTGCTCCTCGTCTCGGTCGTGGCGAGCGTCGGCCTGTTCTCGTGGCTGCTCGGCGCCGGAGGCCTCAGCGGCGGCGGCATCCTCCCGCTCTCGAGCGGTCTCGACGAGCTGTGGCGCAATGCCGCCTACGGATGGCGCGATATCGGCGCCGGTTTCGTCGGCGCCGCCGACCCGTTCGCGGGCGTGCTCGCGGTGCTCGGCTCGCTCTCGTTCTGGGCGCCGTCCTTCGCGCTCGTGCTCCTCTGGCTCGTCGCCGTGCCCGTCGCGACCCTGGGTGCGTGGTTCGCCGCCTCCCGGTTGACCGAGCGCGGCTCGGTGCGCGCGGTCGCCGCGCTCGTCTGGGGACTCGCGCCGCCACTGCTCGTGGCGCTCGGCGACGGGCGACCGGGCGCCGTGCTCGCCCATGCCCTGCTCGGCTGGCTCGCGTTCGCCGTGTTCGGCGCGGCGACGTCGTGGGCGGCCGCCGCGACGGCGTCCCTGCTGTTCGCGGCCGTGATCGCAGCCGCGCCGAGCCTCGCGCCGGCACTGCTCCTGGCCTGGATCGTCGGGCTCGCGGTCAGCGGCCGTGCCGCCGTGCGCCTCGCCGGCCTGCCACTGCCGGCCTTCGTGCTCTTCGCGCCGCTCGTGTTCGAGCAACTCGGTCGCGGCACCCCGATCGCACTGTTCGCCGACCCCGGGCTGCCGCTCCAGGGCACGGTTCCCTCGGTGTGGCAGCTCGCCCTCGGGTTCCCGGGCGAGCCGTGGGGCGACTGGTCGGCACTCCTCGGCGACGGCGCTGTGATCGACCCGAAGCTCCTCCTGACGCTCCTCGTGGTGCCGCTCATCGTCGCCGCGCTGGCCGCGGTGCTGGCGCCGGGCATCCGCGGAGCCGTGCTCAGCCTCGGCGTCGTGCTGCTCGGCTTCGCGACCGCCGTGGCCGCGAGCCACGTCGCGGTCGCGGTGGCCGGTCCGGCCGCCGTGCAGCTCTGGACCGGCGCGGGGCTGAGCCTCGCCTGGCTCGGGCTCGTGCTCGCGGCGGTCATCGCCTTGAGCGCCGTACGGCGAGGCGGTGCGGTGCTCGCATGGCTCGTCGCCGTGACGACCATCGCGGCGGTGGTGCCGACGGGCCTGGCCATCGCCACGGCCGCGACGGCGATCGGCCCTGCCGCCGAGCGCACACTGCCGGCGTTCGTCGGTGCCGAGGCGGATACCGATCCGAGGGTGACGACGCTCCGCATCCAGCCGGAATCCGACGGCAGCATCCGCTCGACCCTCGAGCACGGAACGGGCACGACGCTCGACGAGCAGTCGACCCTCGAGCAGACGCTCGAGGAGATGAGCGAATCGGAGGAGCAGCTCGCGGAGGTCGCCGGCAATCTCGCCTCCCGCAGCGGATTCGATCCGGATGCCGCGATCCGCGACTTCGGCGTCTCCTTCGTGCTGCTCGCCCCGCCCAACGGAGACGACCGCGAGGCCGAGGCCACCGCGAACCGCGCACGCACCGCCCTCGACGGCAATTCCGCCCTCATCGCGGTCGGCGAGACCGACTTCGGAACGCTCTGGAGGTTCAGCGCCGCCGAGCCCGACGTTCCGGCAGCGCAGATCCCGCCGAACGCCGGCGGCGCGCTCACTGCGATCATCAGCGCCGTGCAGCTCGTCGTGCTCGGTGCGACGCTCCTGCTCTCCATTCCGACCGGTGCCGGGCGCGAAGCCGACCGGCGCCCCGTGCAGCGCCGCCCGCGCAGGCCCGCGAAGTCGCGGAAGTCGGCCGCCGCCGAGGGCGCGGCGGGCGCGCCCGATGACGGCGCGCCCGCATACGGTGCTCCTGCGGAGGTCGGCGACCAGACAGAGGCGAGTGCACCGGATGCCGCGGTCGAGCCCGCTGCTCCCGGCGATCCCGCTCCCGCCGACGAACCCGCCGGCCCGGGGGAGACGGTGGACGACTCCGACGCGACCTCGTCCGAGGCGTCCGAGCCGCCGGCGGCCGACCCGGCGGAGCCGTCGTCGTCTGCCGGATCACCGCCGCCCGACGAGAAGCCGGCGAACGAGGCATCCGATCGCCCCGAACCGACCGAGACGAAGGGAGATGACGATGCCAACTGACCGCATGCGATCCATCGCCCGCATCGGCGGCCGGGCCGCCGGGTTCCTCGTGGCGGCCGCGCTCGCCGTGGCCGCGCTCGGAGCCGCCGCCCTCGTGCCGTGGCCCGAGCACCGGGTCACGCCGCCCTCCCTCGTGGTGCAGCCCGCGGAGAGCCGCCAGCAGCGCGTCTGCCCCGGCCCGCTGCTCACCCTCGCCGACGATGCCGCAGCCGCGACGACCGCGTCGTCGATCGGTGAGGCCGACGTGATCGTCGGTGCCGATCCCGAGGATGCCGAGATCACCGAGACTCCGCTCGACGCGCCCGAGAACCCGCGCGCCGACCGCGACGGCACCCCTGTCGCACTCGAGGTCGAGCCCGGCACCGTCGATGCCGGACTGATCGCCGGAGCCCAGTCGCAATCGGCCGACACCGAGACGATCGCCGGATTCGCCGCCTCGGCGTGCGCCGAGGCGACCTCCGAGTCGTGGCTCGTCGCCGGTGCCACGACGCTCGGACGCACGAGCCTCGTGATGCTCGCGAACCCCACCGACGTCGCCGCGACCGTCGACGTGCGGGTGACGGGCGAGACCGGCGCGATCGACGCCGGTTCGGCGCTCGGCATCATCGTGCCCGGCGGCAGCCAGCGGGTCGTCTCGCTCGCCGGGATCGCCCCGAACCTGACCTCGCCGGTCGTGCACGTCACGAGCACCGGGGGAACGATCGCCGCGACACTCGAGCAGTCAGCCGTCGACGGCCTCGCGCCGGCAGGCGTCGAGCTCACGGGTGCGGCCGCGATGCCAGCGAACACCCAGGTCATCCCCGGGTTCGTGGTCGCCGAGGCGGGCGGCATCGATCCCGCCGACGATCACGCCGAAGGCGATGCGTTCCCAGCCGTCCGGCTGCTCGCCATCGGCGACGAACCCGTCGACGTGTCGATCGGGCTCGTTCCCGAGACCGGCAGCGCGGCCGGCGCCACGATCGAGGCGACCCTGCAACCGGGGCGCGCGACCGACGTGCCGCTCGGCGTGCTCGAGGCCGGGGCCTACACGGTGCGACTCGAGGCCGACGGGCCCATCGTCGCGGCCGCTCGCGCCGCCGTCGGCGGAACGGACGACGCACCGGCACCGGGTGCGGCCGACATCGCCGCAGCGGGTGATTTCGCGTGGTCGGTCTCGACCTCGCCGCTCCTCGACGATGCGGTCGTCGCGATTCCCGACGGAGCCTCGCCGGTGCTCCACCTCGCGAACGAGGCCGACGACGTCGCCGAGGTGCAGCTCACGATCGACGGATCGACGCGCGCCATCACGATCGACGCGGGGTCAGCGGCATCCGTCGAGGTCGATGCCGGCTCGATCGTCAGGCTCGCCGGAGTCGCCGGCGTGCACGCCTCGGTGTCGTTCGACGACGAGGGCGAGCTCGCTTCGTTCGGCGTGCAGCCTCCCGGTCCGCTCGACGCGCCCATCCGCGTGTTCCCGCGGTAGCGTTCCGTCGCCGAGGGCGCGTGCACGCGCTCAGAGGTGGCGGTAGCGTCCCGGTGCGAGTTCCCACGGGTCCTTGCCGAGCAGGTCGGCGATCGCGCGGAAGACGCAGCTCTCGATGAGCAGCTTCTCCTCGCGCTCCTCGCCCTCCTGCAGGCGCAGGAATCGCACGATCGGCAGGCGGTAGAAGACGATGCGGCGCTCGTCGTGGAAGACCTTCCACCGGTCGACGTGGTCGTCGTGGATGGCCTCGGCCGGCCCTTGCGCGACCTCGAACACGACGCCCTCGAGTTCGGGCCAGAGGCCCCGAAGATACGCCGCGGTGGTGCCGACGGTCATGTCGAACTCGTCGAGGCGGTTGTGCAGCATCGGCAGATGCGGCCCGGTGACGGCCGAGCGGAGTCCGCGGCCGTGGCGGTCCCGGGCCAGCCGTCGGGGCGAGCGCGGCTCGGAGGCGACACGACGGGAGCGGGGCATGCCATCCATCGTACCGAGTCGTATCCGGCGATCGGCCGTGATGCTCGCTACTCTGGTGGAGCCATGAGACGTTGTTCGCGCACTGCCTGCGCTGCCGAAGCGGTTGCCACGCTGACGTTCGACTATGCCGATTCGATGGCCGTGCTCGGCCCGCTCGCGGCGAACCGGGAGCCCCACGGGTACGACCTCTGCGCCCGACACGCGGAGCGCACATCGGCGCCCGTCGGGTGGCAGGTCGTGCGGCACGTCAGCATCGGTGAGGTAGGTTTCAAGGCATGAATTCCGCTGCATCTTCCGAGGCACGAACGCGCCTCGACGCGATCGTGAAGGCCTACGACGTCCGCGGAATCGTGGGCGAGGGACTCACGGCCGAGACGGTCGAGGCCCTCGCCGCAGCGTTCGTCGACGAGGTGGGGGCCGGTGGCGGCAAGGTCGTCGTCGGCCACGACATGCGCGACTCCTCGCCGGGCTTCGCCGAAGCCTTCGCCCGCGGCGCGACCGCACGCGGCGCCGACGTCATCTCGATCGGGCTCTGCTCGACCGATGAGAGCTACTTCGCCTCCGGCTCCATGGACGCGCCGGCGGCGATGTTCACCGCGAGCCACAACCCCGCCGCCTACAACGGCATCAAGTTCTCGCGCGCCGGCGCCCAGGGCATCTCGCTCGACACCGGCCTGGCCGCCATCCGCGATCGCGCGGCCGACTACCTCGAACAGGGCATCGTGCCGGTCGAATCGACCGGTTCGGTCGCGTCGGTCGACGTGCTCGCCGACTACGCGGCGTACCTGCGATCGCTCGTCGACCTCAGCGGCATCCGACCGCTCAAGATCGTCGTCGACGCGGGCAACGGCATGGGCGGCCTCACGGTGCCCGCCGTGCTCGGCACCGCCGCCGGTCTCCCGGCACTGCCCCTCGAGATCGTGCCGCTCTACTTCGAGCTCGACGGCACCTTCCCGAACCACGAGGCGAACCCGCTCGAGCCCGCGAACCTCGTCGACCTGCAGCGCGCGGTCGTCGAGCACGGCGCCGATCTGGGCCTCGCGTTCGACGGCGACGCCGACCGCTGCTTCGTCGTCGACGAGCAGGGCGGCGCGGTGAACCCGTCCGCCGTCGCCGCCGTCGTCGCCCTCCGCGAGATCGCCCGCGTCCAGGCGATGGGCGAATCGGATGTCGCGGTCATCCACAACCTCATCACCTCGCGCTTCGTGCCCGAGGCGATCGAGGCCGCCGGCGCGACGGCCGTGCGCACCCGCGTCGGCCACTCGCTCATCAAGGACCAGATGAAGGCCACCGGCGCCGTCTTCGGCGGCGAGCACTCGGCCCACTACTACTTCCGCGACTTCTGGGGTGCCGACAACGGCATGCTCGCGGCCATGCACGTGCTCGCCGAGTTCGGCGCGCAGCAGGCCCCGCTCTCGGAGATGTCCGCGCGGTTCACCCCGTACTCGCTCTCGGGTGAGATCAACTCCGTCGTCGACGACGTGCCCGCCGCGTACACGCGCATCGTCGAGGCGTTCACCGATCGCGCCGAGTTCGACGAGCTCGACGGCCTCACCGTGACGGGCCTGACCGCCGGCGACGAGGCGTTCTGGTGGTTCAACGTGCGGCCCTCGAACACCGAGCCCCTGCTGCGTCTGAACGCCGAAGGGCAGGACGCTGCGACGATGGCGGCCGTCCGCGACGAGGTGCTCGCGCTCATCCGCGCCTGACTCAGCTCACTCACCGATAGGGTCGCGGGCGATCCGTCGCTCGAGGGGTGAAGCGTGGGTCTACCCCCCGATCGGGGGGCATCGTTGCGCCCGCCTCTGCAGTTACGCTCGTGGAACCCGAACGCGGCTCGGTTCTACGGCAGTGCAGCTGTACACCCGGGTCGACCGAACCCGAACCCCTACAGCCGGAGACCACGTGCCCCGTCGTCGATCGCCCCTGCCCGCATTCCGCAGCACGGCGAGCCTCGTCCTTTCCGCCATCATCGCAATCTCGCTCGCCGTGAGCGGCACCTCGCCCGCCTTCGCGGAGGAGCCACCGCCTGCCGCACCGGTCGTCGAGACGCCCGCACCCGTCGTCGAGACGCCGACACCGGTCGAGCAACCCGATGAGCCGGGGGATTCCGACATCACGCCGGGTGCGTCCGTCGAGGGTTCCGTCTCCGCCGCCGATGGTTCGGCAGTGGGCGACGCCAGCGTGAACGCGTATCGCCTGAACGGCGAGTCGTTCGAGTATGTCGCCGGCGTCCTGACGGCAGGCGATGGCAGCTACGCCGTCGAGGCCCTGCCGGCCGGCACCTACACGCTGCAGTTCGGCCCGCCGTGGGAATCGGACCTCGTCGGCGAGTGGTGGGACGACAAGCCCGACGAATGGTCGGCTGATCAATTCGAGGTCGTCGACGGTGCCACCCTGTCGGGCATCGACGCTCAGCTCGCCACCGGAGACGTGTCCCCCGAGGGCGGCACGGTCTCGGGTGTCGTGACCGGGTCGGACGCCCAGCCGCTCGCCGGCGTCGGCGTCTCCGCCATGAGCGCGGACTGGAACAACTGGAGCTCCGCTGTCACCGACGCTGATGGGCGCTATGAGATCACTGGTCTCGCGGTCGGCGACTACACGATCTCATTCCAGCCGGACGCATTCGATCCGAGCGTCGTCTCCGGCTTCCTCGCCGAATACTGGGCCGACAAGCGGCTCTCCTACGAGGCCGATCTCGTGACGGTCGGGCCGGATGAGGCCGTCGCGGGCATCGACGCGCAGCTCGAACG
This sequence comes from Agromyces cerinus, assembly GCF_016907835.1. Classification (NCBI taxonomy): domain Bacteria; kingdom Bacillati; phylum Actinomycetota; class Actinomycetes; order Micrococcales; family Microbacteriaceae; genus Agromyces; species Agromyces cerinus. Next base: position 849,227 of record NZ_JAFBCT010000001.1, read on the forward strand.
CGGCGGAACCATCACCGGGGTCGTCGCTGCCGACGGCGGGCCGATCGCGGGCGTCGAGGTGTCGGCCGTCGGCTCCGGGTGGGGATCGGCGACGACCGACGAGGCCGGACGCTTCGAAATGACGGGCCTCGTCCCAGGCACGTACTCCGTCTGGTTCGCAATGCCGAGCGGCAGCCCGTACTTCAGCGGCGGCGCCGAGGTCGACGTGACTTCCGGCGGCATCGCCGAGCTCGACTTCGTTCCCGAGGGCGCTGCGAGCGTTCACGGACGCGTCTCTCTCGCCGACTCCGGGGCCGGCGTCGCGGGGGCGACGGTGACGCTGCACGCGCTCGGCGGTGCATCGGTCGGAACTGCGACGACCGATGCCGACGGCGACTACGTCATCGCACCCATCGCGGCCGGGCGATACCTGCTCGAGGTCTCCGGGGCCGGTATCGGCACCACTTGGTCGGGCGGTTCACCCGACCGTTCGGGCGCGCAGAGCTTCCAGGTCGCTGCGGCCCATGAGACCACGGTGGATGTCGCCGCGCGTCACGGTGGATCCGGGGTGATCGAGGGCACGGTGTCGTCGATGACCAACGACGGTGTGGTTCCTGCGGACGGCGCCTACGTCGAGCTCCACACCGAGCGCGGTATGGTGCGGAGCGCGATCACCGATGCCACCGGCGGCTACCGCTTCGAGGAGCTCGAGGCCGGAAGCTATGCGGTGCGGTTCGCGCAGCACGAATGGTCGTCGACCTCGTGGTGGTCCGACGGCGCGACGAGCGACGCGGCCCTGTTCTTCGACCTCGACGCGACCGGCACCGCCACGCACGACTTCACGCTGCCGGGCTTCGGCTGGATCACCGCGGCGCTCCCGGTCGACGGCGCCTACACGGGGTACCTCCACATGGAGGCGGTGGACGCCGTCACCGGCGAGGTCGTCGCTCGGGGCAGTTCGTTCGACGGGAACGAGTACACGCTGTTCGACGTGCCCGCCGGAGACGTCAAGGTGCGCTACTCCGGCCCGATCCGCGACTCGTGGTGGGGCGGTGCCGACTTCGCCAGTGCTCAGACGATCTCCGTGCCCATCGGCGGGGAGGCGAGGGCCGACGCGACCCTGTCGCTCGACACCGTGCTCAGTGGCATCGTCACCGCGCCCGACGAACAGCCCGTCGCCGGGGCGTCCGTCTACATCCGGCCCGACGACGGCTCGTCGGGTTCGTACTACGCGTCGACCGACGACACCGGCGTCTACCGGGTCACGGGGCTCGAGCCGGGCCGTTACACGGTGAGCGCACAGTCCATCGGAGCGAGCGCACACGAACCCGCGGTCGTCGAGATCGCCTTCGATGTCGCCGCTGTCACACGGGACATCCGGCTCAGCCAAGACGTGAAACTGGCCGGCACGATCACCCTCCAGGGGCAGCCGGTCGAGGGATGTCTGACCGCTCGGATCCTCGGCGCACAGGGCGCGGACGGCGACTGCACCGATGCAAGCGGGTCCTACGAGCACTGGCTGGCACCCGGCGAGTACGACGTCTCGTTCCGCACGACCGCCGACCTCGGCGCGGCCGGCCTGTCGCACCGGGTGACGATCGCTCCGAATCAGTCGGGAACGCTGGAGTTGAACTCCGACCTCGAGCCGGGTGGCGTCGTCGAGGGCACGGTCACCGCCGACCTTGGCGCCGGATCAGAACCGATCGAGGGCGTCTGGGTGACGGCCGTCGGCGACGCCGGACCCGCGGCATCGGCGGTGTCGGGCGTCGACGGCACCTACCGCTTCACCGGCCTGCAGAACGGAGTCCGGTACACCGTGCGGTTCGGGGACGTCTGGAGCGATCTGGGCATGGAGTGGTGGGACGGCGCGCCGACCCCTGATTCCGCGACGGCGGTCGTTCTCGGCGCCGAGCCGATGACGGGCGTCGATGCTGAGCTCACGCGCGGCGGCGCCGTCAGCGGCCGCATCACCGATGTCGACGGCCGCGGCGCGTCGTTCACGACCGTCGAGGTGTACTCGCCGAGCGGCGATCTTCTCGGAAAGCAGCAAGCCAACATCCATGGCGCATATCTGCTCACCGGGCTGGCGGCCGGCGACGTGACGTTGCGTTTCGTCCCATCGCAGCAATGGGCCCCCGGGTACCTGCCGGAATGGTGGAACGACGCCGGTTCGGTCGCCACTGCCGAGGTCGTCGCCGTGACCGCAGGCGAGGAGGCATCCCGCCTCGACGCCGTTCTGAACGAGGTCGGAACGGTGGCCGTCGAGTTGGGTGCTGCTGAGATCCACGGCGTGCCGAAGGTGGGCGAGACGCTGGAGGCCGCAGCCACCGTCACGACCGATGGCGCGTCGCTCGCCTTCGAATGGCTCGCCGATGACGCAGTGGTCGCCGGAGCGACGGGCGCAGCACTCACCCTCACAGCCGATCTGGTCGGCAAGCGCATGTCGGTTCGGGTGACCGCCTCGGCAGACGGCTACCTGCCCACGACGCTGACGTCTCCGCAGACCGACTCGGTCGCGGGCACGGAACCCGACCCCGACCTGCCGCGGATCACCGGAACGCCGGTCGTCGGCGCCAAACTCGAAGCCGACCCCGGTGAGAAGGTGCGGGGCACGGCGTTCGCGTACCAGTGGTACGCCGACGGATCGCCGATCGACGGCGCGACCGACCCGACGCTGCGGCCGACGTCGGCGCATGAGGGCACCCGGATCGAGGTGCGCGTCACCACGCTGCGCCGCGGCGTCGTGCTCGAGCGGCGGACGTCGACGCCGACCCTTCGGGTGCTGCTCGCAGACGTTCCGACCGTCTCAGGATCGGCGATCGCCGGATCGACCCTGACAGCGGATCCCGGTGCCTGGACGGCGGAGACCGAGCACACCTACCAGTGGTACGCGGGCGGCGAAGCGATCGAGGGCGCCACCGGCGCAACGCTCGAGCTCACGTTCGGACTCGCCGGAACTCGCATACGGGTGGGGGTTTCGGGCCACCTGCCCGGATACCCGGTCGTGGAGCGGCGCTCGGAGTGGATTCAGGTCGTGCGCGGGTAGCGCACTCCGGGGTCGGCGCGACCGGCCCCGGCCCGCTTCCGGAATCGGCGCGGGCGGTGGTGTGCGCCTGCGAGAATGGGGCGCATGGATTCCGTCACCACCGCCCTCCCGTACAAGGTCGCCGACCTTTCGCTCGCCGAAGCCGGCCGGCACCAGCTGCGGCTCGCCGAGAACGAGATGCCGGGCCTCATGGCCCTCCGCGCCGAGTTCGGTGCGTCGAAGCCGCTCGCCGGCGCCCGCATCGCCGGCAGCCTGCACATGACGGTGCAGACCGCCGTGCTCATCGAGACGCTCGTCGCGCTCGGCGCGCAGGTGCGCTGGGCCAGCTGCAACATCTTCTCCACGCAAGACGAAGCGGCCGCCGCGATCGTCGTCGGCCCCGAGGGCACCGTCGACGCGCCCGCGGGCGTGCCGGTGTTCGCGTGGAAGGGCGAGACGCTCGAGGAGTACTGGTGGTGCACCGATCGCATCTTCGACTGGTCGGCGGAGGCCGCGGCATCCGGTGCCGACTGGATCGGGCCCAACATGATCCTCGACGACGGCGGCGACGCCACCCTGCTCGTGCACCGCGGTCGCGAGTTCGAGGCTGCGGGCGTCGTTCCCGGGGCGACGGATGACGCGAGCCACGAGTACCGGGTCGTGCTCGACACGCTGCGGGCGAGCCTCGAGCTGAGCGCCGACCGCTGGACCCGCATCGCCGCAGAGCTCAAGGGCGTCACCGAGGAGACCACGACCGGCGTGCACCGACTCTACGAGCTGCACGCCGAGGGCGGGCTGCTCTTCCCGGCCATCAACGTCAACGACTCGGTCACGAAGTCGAAGTTCGACAACAAGTACGGCATCCGCCACTCGCTGCCCGACGGTCTGAACCGCGCCACCGACGTGCTCATGGGCGGCAAGGTCGCGTTCGTCGTCGGCTACGGCGACGTCGGCAAGGGTGCGGCGGAGGCGCTGCGCGGTCAGGGCGCCCGGGTGATCGTCTCGGAGGTCGACCCGATCTGCGCGCTGCAGGCATCGATGGACGGCTACCAGGTCGCCCGACTCGACGACGTCGTTGGCGAGGTCGACATCTTCGTCACTTGCACCGGCAACAAGGACGTCGTGCGCACCTCGCACATGCTCGCCATGAAGCACCTCGCGATCGTCGCGAACGTCGGCCACTTCGATAACGAGATCGACATGGCCGGGCTCGAGTCGCTCGAGGGCGCCGAGCGCATCGAGATCAAGCCGCAGGTGCACGAGTGGCGCCTGCCGTCTGGCCGTTCGATCCTCGTGCTCTCCGAGGGACGACTCATGAACCTCGGCAACGCCACGGGGCATCCGTCGTTCGTCATGTCGAACTCCTTCACGAACCAGGTGCTCGCCCAGATCGAGCTCTGGACCCGCCCCGAGCAGTACCCGGTGGGCGTCTACGTGCTGCCGAAGCACCTCGACGAGAAGGTCGCGCGCCTGCACCTCGATGCGCTCGGCGTCGTGCTCACCGAGCTCTCGCCCGAGCAGGCCGCGTACATCGGCGTGCCCGTCGACGGCCCGTACAAGGTCGACCACTACCGCTACTGAGACGGCAGGCGGATGCCGCGGCTCGCGGCATCCGTCGGGCCCGACCCGTCGCGTGCCGCCGTTCCGACGACTCAGCGCTCGGGGAAGCCTGGCGGCGTCGCCGTGAGCACGGGGGCCAGCGCCGTCATCCGAGCGTCCACGAGCGAGAGTGCGACGGCATCGCGCTCGCGCCGGAGCGCCGCAACGCCCGCGAGGAAGAGCTCGGGCGGTGCATCGGGCAGCGGCGAGACGAACGGGGCCACTTCGGCGGCGAGCGCCGCCGACACGCGCATGCGGCTCTCGGGTACGAGGTGCGCGGCGTTCGTGAAGAAGGCGGCGACGCGGCGTGCGAGCGGGTCGGGCAGGCGCGCGACGTCGGCGATCGCGGCCCACGAGACGAGCTGGGGCGGCACGCCGAATGCGGTCGACGGCAGCTTGGGCACCCGCTCGACCTGGCCGTGGGTGCCCGCGAGCAGGTCGCCGAGTCGCTTCGACGACGGATTCAGGAAGCCGACGAGCACGGCGAGACCGCCGAACGTCAGGTAGATCTCGACGACGCCGGTGAGCGCGCGGATGAACGCGTGCCGGAAACCGATCGCCCCGCCGTCGTCGCGCACCACCCGCAGCCCCATCGCGAGCTTGCCGAGCGAGCGGCCGCGCGACGCCGTCTCGACCGCCGTGGGGACGATCACGATGCAGGTCACGATGCCCGCGATCAGAATGGCCTGGAAGCCCGTCTGGTCGATGCCGAGCCCGGAGAGGGCGAGGAGGAGGCCGATGATCAGGAGCACGGAGAGGAGCACGTCGATGATCGCGCCGCCGGCGCGGATGATGGCGCTCGCGGGTCGCACATCGAGTGTGACGGCCTCGCCGGTGACGACGCCCTCGTCGTCGATTCGGCTCACGAGCTGTGCGACGACCGGGGCATCTGCCATGGGTAGTATTCAAGCAGATGGACCTCGATGCGCTCGCCTCCGCCCGTCACGACGACTGGCAGCGGCTCGACGCGCTCGCACGCCGCCGCCGGCTCGATGGCGCTGAGGCCGACGAGCTCATCGAGCGCTATCAGAGCGCGGCATCCGACCTCTCGCTCGTGCAGACGACCGCGGGTGCGACGCCGCTCGGCGATCGCCTCTCGGTCACGCTCGCGCGGGCCAGGCTCGCGTTCACCGGTGCACCCGAGAACCCGCTCCGGCAGTTCACGCGGTTCGCGGTCGTGAGCCTGCCCGCCGCCCTGTACCGGCTCCGCTGGCTGACGCTCGCCGTGGCGGTCGTCACGGTCGTCGTGGCCGCGCTCTACGCGTGGTGGATCAGCGCCGACCCGCGCGTGCTCGCGGCGCTCGGCAGCGAGGAGGAGCTGCGCCAGCTCGCCGAGGAGGGCTTCGTCGCCTACTACTCGGAGAACCCCGCTGCATCGTTCGCGGGCGCGGTCTGGACGAACAACGCGTGGATCGCGGCCCAGTGCGTGGCCTTCGGAATCCTCGGCGTGTGGGTGCCGTGGGTGATCCTGCAGAACGCGCAGAACCTGGGCGTCAATGCCGCGGTCATGTTCGCCTACGACGAGGCCGACACGTTCTTCCTCTACATCGCACCGCACGGCCTGCTCGAGCTCACCTGCGTCTTCGTGGCGGCGGCCGCCGGCCTTCGCATCTTCTGGGCCTGGGTGGCCCCGGGCGCCCGGCCTCGAGGCGTCGCGCTCGCCGAAGACGCCCGCGCGCTCTTCAGCGTCGCGATCGGCCTCGTGTTCTTCCTCTTCGTGTCGGGCATCATCGAGGGATTCGTCACGCCGGCGCCCTGGCCCTGGCCGGTGAAGATCGGCATCGGCGTCGCGGCGCTCGGCGGGTTCCTCGCGTACATGCTCGTGCTCGGTGGCCGCGCGAGTCGTGCGGGCGAGACGGGCGACCTCGTCGAGTTCGATGCGGGTTCGCAGCGCATCGTCGCCGGCTGATCCGACGCGTCGCTCGAGACTGCAGAGACGACGACGGCGGATGTCCCGTGGGACATCCGCCGTCGTCGACTGCGAGGTTACGCGGTGAGCTGCTTCGAGCGGTCGAAGACGAGCTTGTAGATGAGCCCGGCGATCACCGCACCGAGGATCGGGGCGACGATCGACACCCAGAGCTGGGTCCACGCGATGCCGCCGCCGTAGAGCGCGGTGGCGATCGAACGGGCCGGGTTGAACGAGGCGTTCGACACGGGGATCGCGATGAGCGCGAGCAGGGTGAGGGTGAGGCCGATCGCGAGCGGGGCGAAGCCGACGGCGGCGCGGGTGCTCGTGACTCCGAGGATCACGAAGAGGAAGATCGCCGTCGCGACGGTCTCGATGAGGAAGACCGAGCCGAGGCCGTAGCCGCCGGGGGAGAGCTCGTCGTACCCGGTCGAGGCGCCCGTGAACTTGGCGATGTCGAACAGCGGGCCGGCCGAGAGGATTCCGAGGAGCACGGTGGTCGCCAGGATGCCGCCGAGGATCTGCACCGCGATGTACGGGCCGACCGCCTTCCACGAGAACTTGCCGGCGACGGCGAGGCCGATGCTCACGGCGGGGTTGAAGTGCCCGCCCGAGACCGGGCCGAACGCGTACGCGCCGACGACGACCGTGAGGCCGAGGGCCAGGGAGACGCCGAGGAAGCCGACGTTCAGGCCGCCCTCTCCGCCGTTGAAGCCGGCGGCGAACAACACGGTGCCGATGACACCGAAGACGAGGACGAAGGTGCCGATGAACTCGGCGGTGAGCTTCTGCGCGGTCGAGGGAGCCTCGACGGTCGTTGTTGCGTCAGACACAGGGGTCCTTTCGTAGGGGAGACAAGACGGAATCGGCGCCAACCCCCTGGCGCCTCAAGCGAACCTATCGACCGCCCAGCCCGCCGTGCGGGAACCGCGCGCGAATGTTGTGAATCCGCTGGGCATCGGCGACGCGCCGCGCCATCCGACGTCATACGGGGTCAGATGACGCGGCGCAGCCGTCGGACCGGTGGCGGTGTACTCAGAGCCGGCCGGAAGCCTTCAGCTCGAGATAGAGGTCGGCGAGCGCCGGCGGGAGCTCCTGCGGGGATGCGGTCACGGTGAGGCCGCCGAGTCGGCGTACCGCGGCGCCGACGCGTTCGCCGTCGAGGAGGCCCCGTTCGGCCGCGGCGGCGGCGTAGACCTGCTCGAGGTCCTCGCGCGCACGCGCGGCGTCGATCAGGGCGGGATCCGCGACGGACGCGACGACCACGGTGTGCCGCGCGGTCAACTGCGGAAGCATGGAGAGCAGCCCGCGCGCGGTTCCAGGGGAGTCGGCGGCGGTGAGCAGCACGACGAGCGCGTGCCGACTCGTGATGCGGCGCACCTGCCCCGGCACGGCGGCCCAGTCGGCCTCGATCAGCTCGGCGTCGATGCCCGCCATGGAGTCGACCATGCGGGCGAGCAGCGCCGGGCCGCTGGCGCCGTGCACGCGGCCACGGAGCCGGCGATCCCACGCGAGGAAGTCGACCTTGTCTCCGGCGTGCGAGGCCAGCGCGGCGAGTAGGAGCGATGCCTCGAATGCCGTGTCGAGGCGGGGCTCGTCGGCGATGCGGGCCGCTGCCGTACGCGACGTGTCGGTCACGATCACGATGCGCCGGTCGCGCTCGGGTCGCCAGGTGCGCACCATGAGTCGCGCATTGCCGGGCACCTCGGGGTCGGTGTGCCTCGCCGTGGCCCGCCAGTCGATCGATCGCACGTCGTCGCCGCGCACGTACTCCCTGATCGAGTCGAACTCGGTTCCCTGACCGCGGATGAGGAGCGGCGTCCGCCCGTCGAGCTCGCGCAGGCGGGTGAGTCGCGACGGCAGGTGCACCCGCGAGTGGAAGGGCGGGAGCACGCGGATCCGGCCGGGTGCGGAGAGCGTCGCCTGGCGCGACCAGAGCCCGAGGGGGCCGGCCGAGCGGATCGTGACCTGGTCGCTGCGTCGGTCGCCGCGCCGCCACGGCGTGAGCTGGAGCGTGATGCGACGTCGTTCGAACGGGGGAACGCGGAGCCGGGTGCGGTTGCGGCCGGCGACCCCGGCCGACGGCTCCCAGCCGTCCCGCACGGTGGCGCGGAGCATCCGCTGGCCCAGGTTCTCGACACTGAGCACCGCCGTCACCGGCTCGCCGAGCCGCACCCGGTCGGGCAGGTCGCGGCGCAGCGCCACCCGCCGCGGCGAGGCGGCGAGCGAGAGGTCGAGCACGCCCGCTCCCACGACCAGCACGAGCCAGCCGACGAGCGCGAGCCATGCCTCGGGCGCGCCGACGACGCCCGCGAGGACGACGGGAACGACGCCGAGCGCGACGAGGAGGGCGAACCGACCGGTCAGTGCCATCAGAGGATCCGGGTCATCTCAGAGCGGCACCTGCACCTGTTGCACGATCGAGCGCAGCACGGCGTCGATCGAGACGCCCTCGAGCTCGGCCTCGGGCCGGAGCTGCACGCGGTGGCGCCAGACGGGCAGCAGCATCGCCTGCACGTGGTCGGGGGTGAGGGAGTCGTAGCCCGTGAGCCAGGCCCACGCCTTCGCGGCGGCGAGGAGCCCGGTGGTGCCGCGCGGGCTCACGCCGAGCCGCATCGACGGGCTGCGCCGAGTCGCGCGCGCGAGGTCGACGAGGTAGCCGAGCACGTCGTCCTCCACGCGAACCGCGGATGCCGCGGCGCGTGCCGCCGCGAGTTCGGCGGCGCCGAGCACGGGAGTGACGCCCGCTGCGGCGAGATCGTGCGGGTCGAAGCCGTCGGCGTGGCGGCGGAGCAGCGAGAGCTCGGCGTCGCGCTCGGGCACGTCGAGCACGAGCTTGAGCAGGAACCGGTCGAGCTGCGCCTCGGGCAGTGTGTAGGTGCCCTCGTATTCGATCGGGTTCTGCGTCGCCGCGACCATGAACGGGTCGGGGAGCGGCCGGGTGACGCCGTCGGCGGAGACCTGCCGTTCCTCCATCGCCTCGAGCAGGGCCGACTGCGTCTTCGGCGGGGTGCGGTTGATCTCGTCGGCGAGCAGGATGTTCGTGAACACCGGGCCCTCGCGGAACGCGAACTCGCCCGAACGCGGGTCGTAGGCGAGCGAACCCGTGACGTCGCCGGGCATCAGGTCGGGCGTGAACTGCAGGCGGCGCGTGTCGAGCTGCAGCGTGCGGCTGAGCGTGCGCACGAGCAGGGTCTTCGCGACGCCGGGCACGCCCTCGAGCAGCACGTGGCCGCGCGTCAGCAGGGCGATGATGAGGCCGGTGACGGCGCCGTCCTGCCCGACGACGGCCTTGCCGACCTCGGTGCGCACGCGGTTGAGCGCGGCGCGCAGTTCGTCGTCGGTGGCAGCGATCGCCGGAGCGGAGATGGGATCGGTCATGGTCGCCTTCCTGTGGGGTCGTCACGATCGGGGTGCGCGGTGCTCCGCGGGTCCAGTGAACGCTGCACGTCGGCTTCGAGGTCCGCGAGCCGTGCGCCGAGGTCGACGAGCGCGCGGTCGTCGCCGGGCAGGTCGTCGACGAGCAGGCGGTGCACGGATGCCCCGTCACGGCCGGTCGCCCGCGCGGCGGCGTCGGTGACCTCGTCGACGCCGGCCGAACGGGGCAGTCGCAGCATGCGCGCGATGCGGAGGATCGTGCCGATGCGGAGCTGATCGAGTGCGTGCGTACGGGAGGCCGTGCGGGCGTAGAGCCGGGCGCGACCCCTGCTCGTCTCACCTGCGGGCACGTGCACGGGGAGGCGCTCGACGACGAGCGGCCCGAACCGTCGACCCTGCCAGATGCCCGCGACGATGGTGACGACGATCGCGAGCGTCATCACGGGGCTCACCCAACCCGGCGTGAGCTCGGCCAGGGTCGGGGCGTCGGCGGCATCGACGTCGCCGGGGCCGGGCAGGTACCAGACGAGTCCGTCGGTCGCGCCCGTCAGCCCGATCGCGAGTGCGGCGTTGCCGGCCTCGGTGATGGTCTGGTTCGCGAACACGCTCGTCGACCCGACGATCGTGAGGTCGGCACCGCTCGGGGCCGGGCCGGTCGCGACCGCGAAGCCGAACTCGCCGTCGCGGAAGCAGCCCTGCCAGCCGTCGTCGGCGGCCTCGTCGTCGACGGTGACCAGCCGCTGGCCGTCGGAGAGCGAACCGGCGCGTTCGGCGGGACCGAGGTCGCACGAGACCTCGTCGAGGGGACCGCTTGCGGCGCCCGCGAACCGGATGCCCGGTGCGAGCGTCTCGAGGGCCGTGAACCCGGGCTCGACCACGACGAGGCGGTCGGCGGCCTCGGAGAGCTCCGTCAGGCGGCGCTCGTCGAGGATCGCGTACTCGTCGTAGAGCAGCACGGTCGCCGTGCCGTCGGCTGCGTCGATCGCGGCGTCGAACGAGCGCGCCTCGGTGACGACGACCCCGTGATCGCGGAGCACCTCGACGAGCGCCTTCGCTCCGTCGGGCGCGGGATTGTCGGCCGCGAGCGGCGAGCCCGGCGTGCGCGCGCCGCCCTGGATCACCATCACGATGAGGGCGCCGAGCACGAGCACGGCCGCGATCACGAGCCAGGCGCGGCTGCGCTTCAGGAACGCCCGCACCGTCGGGGTCACGGCGGGTGCGGTCGCGCCGCCTCCTGCGCCGCCGGTGGTCGTCGGCGCCCCGGGACTCGCGTCCCGGGTCTCGACCGACGCGGTCATCGAGCGGCCTCGACGGGGTGGCGGTCACCGGCGGGTGCCTCGTGGTCGTCCCGCCCCGCCGGCCGCGCGTCGGCGACGCGCCGCTCGAGGTCGGTCACCCGGGCGTACTCGTCGGGGGATCCGGCGCCGCCGAGGTAGCGAACGCCGTCGAACCCGCCGGCCGCATCGCGCAGCTCGGCGGCCAGCTCGGGGAACGACGCCGCCGCGGCGTCCGCGAACGCCCGCGCCGTGGTGCCTGGGTGCACGGTGACGACCTCGCGCTCGACGAGCCCGCGCACGAGCGCGCGGAACCGCTCCTCGATGGCGAGGGGCCAGTCGCCCGCGCTCGCCGCCGCGGTGGCCGCCCGTCGCAGGGTGTCGAGGTCGCGCAGGTCGTGGTCGTCGAAGAGCGGCACCTGGCCCCGACGACGACGCCGGAGTCGCGGCACTCCGAAGACGAGCAGGCCGACGACCACCACGGCGGCGACGAGCAGCACCAGCAGCAGCGTGAGCACCGGGCCCGGAAGCCCGGTGGCGCCGTCGAAGAGTCCGAAGAACCAGTCGCGGATGGCCTGCATCGCGACGTCGAACGGACTCGGCTTCGCCGCCTGGTACTCGGGTCCGGTCAACTCGTCTTCGAGCCACCGACGCGCCTCGGGCGCATCGGGGTCGAGCGGGGTGCCGCGCAGCCCGATCACTGCCATGCGGGAGCGGAGGCCGCGTCGGGACGCGCCGTCGCGGCTGCCGGGGCACGGTATGGGTCGGTCACCGGCACGCCGGCGCCCCGCTGCTCGATGTGCCGCACGAGTTCGAGGTCGAGGGCTTCGGTGCGCATGCGCAGGTCGATGTAGATGACGGCGACGAGGGCGGCCTGCACGACCGCGGTGATCGCCCCGATCAGGAGCGAGAGCACGAGGGTCACGACCATGGTCACGACGGTGATGGCGATGGCGGCGCCCGTGCCGGTCGGATCGATGATCGCGGCGAGGATCGTGCCGATGAGCGAGACCGGCTGCACGACGATCTGCGACGCCATGGAGAGGATGATCCCGACGAGGAGCAGCGTGCCGAGCGTGCGCCAGAAGTACCCGGTGGTCAGCTGCCACGAACGTCGCATCGCGGTCCGGATGCCGACACCCTCGAGCACGATGATGCTCGGCACGATCGAGAGCTTGGTGCCGAGCCACGCGCCCAGCACGAGCAGGCCGAGACCGGCGAAGAGCCCGACGAGCACGGCGACGACGAGTGCCGCCGGGCCGACGAGCGCCGCGAGCACGATGGCGAGCACGAGCACGCCGAACACGACCGCGATCGCGCCGGCGACCATCGCCGTCCAGCCGAGCAGCGGCCAGATGCGCTTCGCCGCGGCCTTCCAGAGGGCGCCGAACCGGAGTCGGTCGCCGAGGGTTCCGCTCGCGACGTCGACGACCATGACGCCCTGCAGGAACGCGCTCGCGACGAGCGACAGCAGCATCGGCACGAGCATGAGCAGCAGGAAGCCGCCGACGGCGCCGGACATGAGCGCGTCGGCGTCGGCGGAGCTGCTCGCACTCTCGACCCGGGTGACGACGAAGAACATGAACGGCGCGATGACGGCGATCGTCGCGATCGCCGAGACCAGCTGCACCACGAGCCCGGTGCCGAACGTCGCCGCGGGGTTGCGCCGGAGCACCGCGAACGGCGCCCACAGCAGCGTGCCGAACCCGAGCGGATGCAGCGGGAGGAGACCGGGCTTCGGCGGAGGCGTCCAGCCGAGCGGAGCGCCGGCGGCAGGCGGGGGTCCGTACGAAGGAGGCACGGCGGCCGTCGGAGGAACCGCCGACGTCGGGGGCGCCGCGGCGGTCGGCGGCGGGAAGGCCGCGGGGTCGAACCCGGCGGCGGCCGGGGCATCCGGAACCTGCGGCGGAACGGGAGCACCGCCGGGCGCCTGCCAATCGCGGTCTGACACCTGTGGGGCTCCTTCCGGCGGATTCCCACCATGCTCGCACATTTCGGCGACGCGCCGGGCACCCGCAGAGCTGCGCCCGGGTGGTCTTCCCGGCCTGACCGACTAGGGTTTAGGCACTGGTTTCAGCCGTGACACGGCGGTGCTGACAGGAATGAAGGATGAACCCACGCGTACTCGTCGTCGATGACGACACGGCCCTCGCCGAGATGATCGGCATCGTGCTGCGCACCGAGGGGTTCGAACCCTTCTTCTGCGCCGACGGCACGGGCGCGCTCGCGGCCTTCCGCGAGTCCAAGCCCGACCTGGTCCTGCTCGACCTCATGCTCCCCGGCATCGACGGCATCGAGGTGTGCGGGCGCATCCGGGCGGAGTCCGGCACGCCCATCATCATGCTCACCGCGAAGACCGACACCGCCGACGTGGTCAAGGGCCTCGAATCGGGCGCCGACGACTACATGGTCAAGCCCTTCAATCCGAAGGAGCTGATCGCCCGCATCCGTACGCGGCTGCGGCCCACCCCCGACCAGGCGGTGTCGACCCTCAGCATCGGCGACCTCACGATCGACGCAGCGGGACACGAGGTGCGCCGCGGCGACACCCGCATCAACCTCACCCCGCTCGAGTTCGACCTGCTCCTGACGCTGGCATCGAAGCCGCAGCAGGTCTTCACCCGCGAGATGCTGCTCGAACAGGTGTGGGGCTACCACTACAAGGCCGACACGCGCCTCGTGAACGTGCACGTGCAGCGACTGCGTGCCAAGGTCGAGCACGACCCCGACAACCCCCGCATCGTCATGACCGTGCGCGGCGTCGGGTATCGGGCCGGCGCGACCACCTAGGGGCACGGATGTCGCAGGCGGAGGCCCCTGCCGGGTTCAACACGGGGTGGTGGCGCGAGATCCGGCACCGTCTCGCCGCCCTGCCGCGCCAGGCCCTCGAGCTGTGGCGGCGCTCCCTGCAGTTCCGCACCGTCGTCATCACCTTCGCCCTGTCGTCGCTCGCGATCTTCGTGATCGGGTTGTACATCTCGTTCAGCATCGCGTCGAACCTCTTCAAGACGCAGCTCGACAGTGCGCTCAGCGACGCCAACAAGGCGACGGTCGCCGCCCAGCGGATCCTCGATGGCTCCGATGCCGCCGATCGTGCGTCGATGCAGCAGTCCATGGCCGCGGTCGTGCAGACGGTGGGCAGCGTGTCGGGCAGCTCGGCGATCGCCTACTTCCAGCCGGCCGGGGCGTCGGTGTCGCTCGCCCCTCCCACCCGGATCGCACCGATCCTCCAGGGCGGGGTCATCACCCCCGAGCTCCATGAGCAGGTCCGCGCCGACCCCGACGGCCAGTACTGGCAGTCGGTTGCGCTCGAGGGCGACGACGGTGCCGAGGATCCGGGCGTCGTCATCGGCAGCTCGATCGCGGTGCCGGGCGTCGGCGAGTACGAGTTGTACATCGGCTACAACTTCGCCGCCGCGCAGGAGACGCTCGCCTTCATGCAGCTCGTCGGCACGATCGGCGCCGTTGCGCTGCTCGTGCTGCTGAGCGGCGTCACGCTGCTCGTGGTGCGCTGGGTGATCGAGCCGATCCGGTCGGCGGCGACCACGAGCCGGCGGCTCGCGGCCGGCGACCTCGGCGTGCGCATGCCCGAGAAGGGCGAAGACGAGCTCGCGACGCTCGCGGCCTCGTTCAACGGCATGGCCGACAGCCTGCAGGCGCGCATCCGCGAGCTCGCCGACCTCTCGGTCATGCAGCAGCGCTTCGTCTCCGACGTCTCGCACGAGCTGCGAACACCCCTGACGACCATCCGGCTCGCCGGTGACGTGCTCTACGGGCAGCGTGACGACTTCCCCGGCCCCACCTCTCGAACCGTCGAACTGCTGCACACGCAGACCGAGCGGTTCGAGACGCTGCTCTCCGACCTGCTCGAGATCAGCCGCTACGACGCCGGCTCCGTCGAGCTCGCGACCGAACCCACGAACCTCGTGCACCTCGCGGGCGATGCGATCGAGTCGATGCACGAGCTCGCCCGCAGTCGGGGCAGCGAGCTCCGGCTCGAGGCGCCCGGCGGACATCTCGACGCGAGGGTCGACCCACGTCGCATCCGGCGCATCGTCAGGAACCTGCTCGGCAACGCGATCGAACACGGCGAGGGGCGGCCGATCGTCGTCGCCGTCGACAGCAACGAGACCGCCATCGCACTGTCGGTGCGCGACTACGGGCTCGGCATGACCGCCGACGAAGCGGCCCGCGTCTTCGACCGCTTCTGGCGGGCCGATCCGAGCCGCACGCGCACGATCGGCGGCACCGGTCTCGGGCTCGCCATCGCGCTCGAGGACGCCGTCGCCCATGGCGGCACCCTCGAGGTATGGTCGCGCCGGGGCTCGGGCACCGTGTTCCGTCTCACGCTGCCGCGTTCCGGAGTGCCGGCCGACGAGGACATGGTCTCGCCGCTGCCGCTCGAGCCCGACGACATCGAGGCCACCGGGCCGCCGCCGACGGGTGTGGTGGGTGCGATCGACACGGAGGCGACGGTCGAGACGGATGCCGCAGGGCGTGCCGCGTCGACGAAGGGGACCGCAGCAGGTCGATGGGAGGCGCACGATGCGTAGAAGTGTGCTGGTGGCGATCGCAGCCGTCGCCGTGCCGGCGCTGCTCGCCGGCTGCGTGTCCATCCCGAGTTCGGGCGGGGTCAACGCCGGTGATCCGGCACAGGTCGAGGAAGCACCTGAACTCGACACGATCGTGGCGCCTCCCGCGAAGGACGCGACCCAGCAGCAGATCGTCGAGGGGTTCATCGATGCCGCGCAGAGCCCGCGCAACAACTACCAGGCCGCGCGCGACTACCTCACGCCGGCCTTCAAAGACGAGTGGAACGCCAATGAGGGCGCCACGATCGACGTGCCCGGCGAACGGGACTTCACCGAGCGCGGCGAAACGGAGATCGTCGTCGACGCGACCCCGGCGGCGCAGCTCACCGCGACGGGGCAGTACGACATCTCCGAGCCAGCACCGGTCGAGCTCAAGTACATGCTCGAGCAGAACGACGAGGGGCAGTGGCGCATCTCGTCCGCCCCACCGGGGCTGCTGATCGACGAGACGACGTTCGCGCAGGTCTTCCGCAGCTATCCGCTCTACTTCTATTCGCCCGACTTCGACTACCTCGTGCCCGATCTCCGCTGGTTCGCCGGCCGCGACTCCGTCCAGACGAGCATCGTGCGTGCGCTGCTCGTCGGAGCGTCGGAGTGGCTCGCGCCAGGTGTCCGCACCGCGTTCCCCGAGGGAACACGGCTCGAATCGGGGTCCGTGCCCATCGAAGGGCAGGTGGCGAGCGTCGATCTCTCGGGAACGACCGATGACGACGTCGCGAGCGTGCAGCGAATGGAATTCCAGTTGAAGGAGAGCCTCGACGGGGTGCGCAACGTCGAATCCGTGGCTCTGTCGTTGAACGGCGTCGAACAGGACGTACCCGACCTCTCGCCCGAGCCGCTCAAGAACCCGACGGTCGATCCACGACCCGTGGTCTTCGACGGCACGGCGTTCGGCTACCTCGCGACGTCGGGTGAGGGCGTCGAGCAGATCCCCGATCTCTCCCCGCAGGTCGAGGCGCTGGTTCCGACCGGGGCGGCGCTCGGCGCCAACGGCGAGGTCGCCGCCGTGCGTGCGGCCGACGGTGTGGTCTCGGTCGTGCGAGCCGGTGAGGACGCCGAGCCGCTCGACCCGCGTGACGGACTCATCGTGCCGGCGATCGATGGCACCGGTGCGGTCTGGTCGGTGCCCGCCGGCCTTCCCGGACAACTCGTCGTCTACCCCGGCGACCCCTCCGTCGATCCGATCCAACTGCCGGTGCCGTGGACGGGATCGTCGATCGCCGCCCTCGAGATCTCGCGCGACTCGACTCGGCTCGTGGCGCTCCTCGGCGACGGCGACACGACGCACTTCGTCGCCGCCTCGATCCAGCGGGATGCCGCCGGCACCCCGACCGCGCTGAGTCGGGTGACGCTCGGCCTCGACGACGTCGACGGCACGCCGCTCGACGTCACCTGGCTCGATGCCCGCACCGTGGCCTCGCTCACGGCCCTGCCAGGTGGTGGCACGCAGGTGATCAGGCAGGAGCTCGGCGGCGTCGCAGTACCGCGGCAAGGGCCCGAGGGCGGGCGTGCGATCGACGGCGGCAACAGTGTGCAGGATCTCCGGGTGCTGACCGAGGCCGAGGTGCTGGAAGCGCCGAGCGGTGTCGGCTGGCAGGCGCGGGCGAGCGGCATCCGTCTGATCGCCTCGCAGCAGCCCGACTGAGTCGACCAGCCCTCCACATCGGTCGGGTGCGCCCGGTTTCCGCGCCGTGCGCGCTCGCCGACGGTTCCCGCCGTCCCAGCGGGGGAGTGTGGAGCCATGGCCGAATCCTCCGACACATGATCGGGCGGGAACGCGTCTCGATGCTCGCCGTCGCGCAGGTGGCCGTGCGCGATGCGCTCGCGGTGCTCGTTCCAGTGGCGTGCTCAGGCTGCGGTGCGCCCGATCGCGCCGTCTGCGCGTCGTGCCGTGCCGCGCTCGCGGAGGCGCCTCGGCGCATCGATCGTGCCGGCCTCGTGATCTGGGCCGGCCTGGAGTACGCGGGCGTGGCTGCATCGGTGCTCGGCGCCTTCAAGGACGGAGCGCGAACGGATGCCGCGGCCGCCCTTGTGCCCGCGCTGCGGGCGGCGCTGGCCGCTGCGCTCGCCGAGGTGGCGGTCGGCGTTCCGGTCGAGGTGTGCACCATCCCGTCGACTCCGGCGGCTCGCCGGTCACGCGGCTATTCGCCCGTCGAGGTGCTGCTGCGGCGTTGCGGAATCCGTGCGGCACCGGTGCTCGCCCTCGCGAGGGAGCGCGCCGACCAGGCCGGACTGGACGCCGAGGCGCGGCGGCGCAATGCGGCCGGCGGGTTGGTCGCGGGGGCTGCGGCTCGCTCGTTCCGGCGTCCGAGGAGACCGCTCGACGACCACCGAGGCGTGCTCGACGGCCGTCGCTTCCTGCTCGTCGACGACATCGTCACGACGGGGTCGACGCTGGCGGAGGCGGTGCGCGCGATCGATGCAGCGGGAGGTGAGACGGTGGCGATCGCGGTGCTCGCCGAGACGCCGCGCAGGTTCCCGCGACATGCGGGAACCTCACGGGAAACACTCCGTGACATCGCCGCGCAAGGGGGCTACGGTGGCAGGACAGGCGTGGTCGATCCACCCTTCAGAACCGGGTGACACGTCGGTGAACGGAGGTCGTCATGGAACTGAACATCGTCGGACGAAACCTGGGGATCACGGACCGATTCCGCGCCTACGTGGCGGAGAAGTCCGAGAAGGTGTCGCATCTGGCAGAGCGCGCGATCTCACTCGACGTGAAGCTCAGCCGGCACAACGAGAAGAACGGAAACCCCGGGCCCGACCGTGTCGAGCTCACCCTCGTCGGCAAGGGGCCCGTGGTCCGTGCCGAAGCAGACGGCTCCGACAAGTACGCGGCGTTCGATGTCGCACTCGGGCGATTGCTCGAGCGCATCCGGCGGGCGAAGGATCGCCGGAAGGTCCATCGCGGCGGGTCCCGGCGGCCGACCTCGCTCCGCGAGGCGACCGATGCCGGATTCTCCGATGTCGGCGTGCACGCCGCGGCACCCGAGGTGCTCGCACAGGTGCGCACCGGCAGCGTCCCCGTCATCGACGAATTCGAACCGCATGTCGACGACGACGAGGTGTACACACCGGTCGTCATCCGGCGCAAGGTCTTCGCGGCGACGCCCATGACCGTCGACGACGCGCTCTACTTCATGGAACTCGTGGGGCACGACTTCTACCTCTTCGTGGACGCGGAGTCGGGTCGACCGAGCGTCGTCTACCGGCGAAAGGGCTGGGACTACGGGGTCATCGGCCTCGACGAGCGGGCCGAGGGGCGCTCGCCGGAGACCTCGCCGGTCGAGCTGCAGCGCGTCACCGCGTGACGACGACCACCTGAGTCGTTGCGCTCACCGACCCCGCCGGGCGGTTCGGCTCCGGCCGGGCGTTCGACGGGGTCGGGAAGGCGCAGCTCGTTCACCGCTAGCATGGCTAAGATAGCCGTCTGCAAGGCGGCAGCGGGCGTGCCCGGACTCCATCCGCGGCCGTGCGCCCAACGACAACAGGAGAACATTCGTGGCTTCGATTCTGGAAAGGGTCCTCCGCGTCGGTGAGGGCCGCACCCTCAAGCGGCTGGAGAACTACGCAGCGGCGATCAACGCCCTCGAAGACGGATTCCACGCGCTCAGCGATGACGAACTGCGGAACGAGACCGTCGAACTCCGCGAGCGCTACGCGAACGGCGAGTCGCTCGACGACCTCCTGCCCGAGGCGTTCGCCGCGGTGCGCGAGGCCAGCCGTCGCACGCTCGGCCTCCGTCACTTCGACGTGCAGCTCATGGGCGGGGCCGCGCTCCACCTCGGCAACATCGCCGAGATGAAGACCGGTGAGGGCAAGACCCTCGTCGCCACGACCGCGGCGTACCTCAACGCGCTCACCAGCCGCGGCGTGCACGTCATCACGGTCAACGACTTCCTCGCGAGCTACCAGTCGGAGCTCATGGGCCGCGTCTTCCGCGCCCTCGGCATGACCACCGGATGCATCGTGGCCGGCCAGAACCCGCAGGTGCGGCGCGAGCAGTACGCCGCCGACATCACCTACGGCACGAACAACGAGTTCGGCTTCGACTACCTGCGCGACAACATGGCCTGGCAGGCGAGCGACATGGTGCAGCGCGGCCACCACTTCGCGATCGTCGACGAGGTGGACTCGATCCTCATCGACGAGGCCCGCACCCCGCTCATCATCTCGGGTCCCGCCTCGGGCGAGGCGAACCGCTGGTTCACCGAGTTCGCGAACCTCGCGAAGCGACTCGTGCCCGACGTCGACTTCGAGGTCGACGAGAAGAAGCGCACCGTCGGCGTGCTCGAGCCCGGCATCGAGAAGGTCGAGGACTACCTCGGCATCGACAACCTGTACGAGTCGGCGAACACCCCGCTGATCTCGTTCCTCAACAACTCGATCAAGGCGAACGCCCTGTTCAAGCGCGACAAGGACTACGTCGTCATGAACGGCGAGGTGCTCATCGTCGACGAGCACACCGGCCGCATCCTCGTCGGCCGCCGCTACAACGAGGGCATCCACCAGGCGATCGAGGCGAAGGAGGGCGTGCAGGTCAAGGCCGAGAACCAGACGCTCGCGACCGTCACGCTGCAGAACTACTTCCGGCTCTACTCGAAGCTGTCCGGCATGACGGGCACCGCCGAGACCGAGGCATCCGAATTCATGTCGACCTACAAGCTGGGCGTGGTGCCGATCCCCACGAACAAGCCGATGGTGCGCATCGACCAGCCCGACCTCGTGTACAAGAACGAGGAGGCGAAGTTCGCCCAGGTCGTCGAAGACATCGTGGAGCGCCACAAGCAGGGCCAGCCCGTGCTCGTCGGCACCACGAGCGTCGAGAAGAGCGAGTACCTCTCGCGCCTCCTCGCCAAGAAGGGCGTGCGGCACGAGGTGCTGAACGCGAAGAACCACGCTCGCGAGGCCGCGATCGTCGCGCAGGCGGGTCGCCACGGCGCCGTGACCGTCGCGACGAACATGGCCGGTCGT
The DNA here is from genome assembly GCF_016907835.1 of Agromyces cerinus. Classification (NCBI taxonomy): domain Bacteria; kingdom Bacillati; phylum Actinomycetota; class Actinomycetes; order Micrococcales; family Microbacteriaceae; genus Agromyces; species Agromyces cerinus. The sequence continues at coordinate 869,960 of NZ_JAFBCT010000001.1, forward strand.
GGTACCGACGTCATGCTCGGCGGCAACGCCGAGTTCATCGCCGTGCAGCTCATGCACGAGCGCGGCCTCAGCCCGGTCGACACCCCCGAGGAGTACGAGGCCGCGTGGGACGAGGTCTTCGAGAAGGTCAAGGCCGAGGTCTCCGTCGAGGCCGAGAAGGTGCTCTCCGCGGGCGGACTCTACGTGCTCGGCACCGAACGTCACGAGTCGCGCCGCATCGACAACCAGCTGCGCGGTCGTTCCGGTCGTCAGGGCGACCCCGGTGAGAGCCGGTTCTACCTGTCGCTGACCGACGACCTCATGCGGCTCTTCAACGCCGGTGCAGCCGAGAGCCTCATGTCGCGCGGAGTGCCCGACGACGTCGCCATCGAGTCCAAGGTCGTCTCGCGGGCCATCCGTTCGGCGCAGTCGCAGGTCGAGGCGCGCAACGCCGAGATCCGCAAGAACGTGCTGAAGTACGACGACGTGCTGAACCGTCAGCGTGAGGCGATCTACAGCGACCGCCGCCACATCCTCGAGGGCGACGACCTGCACGAGCGCACGCAGAAGTTCCTCGAAGACGTCATCGACGAGGTGCTCGACAGCCACACCGCCGAGGGCAACCCCGAGGATTGGGACTTCGATGCACTCTGGACCGAACTGAAGACGCTCTACCCGATCGGCATCACGATCGACGAGGTCGTCGCCGAGGCCGGCGAGAAGGGGCGGGTCAACCGCGACTTCATCCGTCGCGAGATCCTCTCGGATGCGAAGGTCGCCTACGCCCGTCGTGAGCAGCAGCTCGGCTCGCCCGCCATGCGCGAGCTCGAGCGGCGCGTCGTGCTCTCGGTCATCGACCGTCGCTGGCGCGACCACCTCTACGAGATGGACTACCTGAAGGACGGCATCGGCCTGCGCGCCATGGCGCAGCGCGACCCGCTGGTCGAGTACCAGCGCGAGGGCTACGCGATGTTCCAGCAGATGATGGGTTCGATCCGCGAGGAGACCGTCGGCTTCCTCTTCAACCTCGAGGTCGAGGTGGCACCGCAGCCCGGGGCCGCCGGAGCGAAGATCGAGGCGAAGGGGCTCGGCCGCCAGGGAGCCCCCGACGACAAGCTCAGCTACTCGGCACCGAGCGACGCGGGCGGCGTCGAAGTGCGCAACCAGCGTGGCCAGGTGCAGCAGGCGGCGACGCAGCGCGCGCGCCGTGCCGTCGCCGAGAGCCAGGCTCCCGCCGCCGAGGAGTCGCGCGGCGCGTTCGGGCAGCGCACCGGTGGCGACGTCGCTCCGCAGAACCGCGCCGAGCGCCGGGCCCAGGACCGCAAGGGGAACTGACACCCGTCGACGAGACCCCGGTCGGTGCGATTGCACCGGCCGGGGTCTCTCGCATGCGGGCGCCGCGCCGGGCGGAGGCGAGGACGCGCTGTGCCGAGGGTACGGAGCGGACTCGGTACCTCGGGGTGCGCTCAGCGCAGTGGAATCAGAGCACGCCGATCGCGCTCGCGCGCCAGCGTTGGTCGAAGCCCTCGATGCGGATCGCGACAGCTCGAGAGCGGGCCCGCTGGTGCACCATCACGACGGCCTCGATGACGCCGTCGGTCGGCTCGTACATGTGAACCCGCCCGACTGAGAATGCGGGCCGCTGCGGGGCCTGACCCTTGGCGCGTCGGGCACGGGCCGCGAGCACGACCCGCTTCGAGAGGTTGCGGTAGACGTCGTCGTCGACCCACCTCGCGAGCTGCTCGAGATCTCGGGCACCCGCGAGCGCCTCGATGATGCAATGGGTGAGGCTGCGCAGGAGCGGCTCGGGGTCGGGCAGTTCGGTGCGGCGTGCGGGTTGCCGGGCGAAGAACTCGTCGTCGTCACCGAGCAGGCGCGCCGTCGAGCTGCGATTCACGGCGGTTCGGGCGCCGATCGCGTCGCGTGCGGTCATCTGTGCTCCATGGGGGAGGAGTGGCTCGCAGGGCCTCTCGACCGAGCGACAGGATCACCCCCGAGTGGGGGACATCGGGTGATTCCTGTGTGAACCGTAGGTGAGTCTCCGGATCGGTGTCAAGCGATTTCCCCGCCTGTGGATAACGTTTCGGAATCGGGAGGTCGCCATGTAGCGTCGCTGCATGCGCTGGGACCTGCTCTTCGACGACCTCGAGTCGCAGATCGATCAGGAGCAGCGCGACGAGGAGCGGGCGCTCGCGATCGAGGAGGAGCGCCTCCGCCTCAGCCGACTGACCCTGCGCGACCGACTCTCGGGGATCGCGCGATCCGACCCCGACGACCCCGGCGCCTTCGTACGGATCGAGCTGCACGGCGGGCGGATCCTCTCGCTCCGCCCGCAGGCCTTCGGCCGCGACTGGGTCAGCGGCCGGTCGGCCGAACCCGCGAGCAAGCTGCTCCACTGCGTCGTGCCCATCGCGGCGATCGCGGCGGTGCTCCCCACTCGGGCGCAGTTGGAGCCGAGCCTCGAGCCGGTGCCCGAGGCATCCGCTCGCATCGCCGAACGCATCGGCCTGCCCTTCGTGCTCCGCGACCTCTGTCGTCGGCGAACCCCCGTGCGCGTCAGCACCATCGATGGAGAGTGCCACGGCACCATCGACCGGGTCGCACGGGACCATCTCGACCTGGCGCTGCACGACGCCGACCGGCCGCGCCGCGACAGCGCGGTGCACGGGTATCGCATCGTGCCGCTCTCGCGGCTCCTGGTCGTCGACTTCCGCTGACAGACCCCGTCAGTCGACCGGCCGGAGTCGCCCGGTGCGGGCGCCCGAGAGCTCGGCGATGTTCGAGAACTCACCCTGGTTCCAGGCCGAGAACTTTCGCGTCTCCTCGTACTGGAGCTCGATCCAGACCTCGAGCTGCAGCCGCTCGATGCGCCATGGCCCCGCGGTGCCGACGCGGATCGCGGGCAGCTCACCGGATCGGATCAGCTCGTCGACCGCCGCGACGTCGACGGCGAGGATCTCGGCCGCGTCTGCGAGCGTGAGGAACCGGCCGATCTCGTCGCCCGAACCTGGAGAGGTCATGTCTTGATTATCGACCGGTCGCGGGTCGGCCGGGGCGATTGTGGATAACTTCGGGACCGTGTCGGTGCTTCGGGTGACGATAGACGCCGGCGCGACCCGGCGCCTCTCCGAAGGGAACCCACATGACGACACGTCGCGACCGGGGCGAGCGGGGCGCGGTCCGGCTCGACCCGCGCCTGATCATCGGCATCGTCCTCATCGCCGGGTCGACATTCGGTGTCTGGACCCTCGTGTCGGGACTCGACGACGGCGTCGAGGTCTACGTCGCCCGTGACACGCTGGCCTCGGGCACGCGCATCCAGGTCGATGACCTCGGCACCGAGTCCGTGCGTCTCGGTGCGAGCGCACAGCACTATCTGGTGGCGGGGGAGTTCCCCGAGGGCGGGCTCGTCGTGGCACGAACGATCGAGGCCGGCGAGATCGTGCCCGACGCCTCCGTCGATGCGACCGACCGCGCCGGACTCGCGACCGTCGTCGTGCCGAGCAGGGGTCCGCTTCCCGCCGACGTCACCTCCGGAACGCGCGTCGACGTCTGGACCGCAGCCGAGATGGAGGGCGGCGGCTACGAACCGCCCACCGTGCTCGTGGCGGGCGCCGAGATCGCCGGCGTCATCGAGAGCGAGGGAATGGTCTCGTCAGCGGGCACCTCCGTCGAGGTGCTGGTTCCCCGCGAGAAGGTCGCGGCGCTGCTCGGGGCGCTCGCGTCCGGCGACGCGATCGACCTCGTGCCCGCACGCGCGTCGGGAGAATGACATGGCACGCCTCGCGCTCGCGCTCGACGACACCACCGAGGATCGCATCATCGCCGACATCGTCGAGCACGGTCACGCGATCGTCGCCAGACTGGCGGGCTGGCGCGACCTGCTCGAAAGCCTCGACGTGCTCGGCCCCGACGTCGCGCTCGTCGGCGCCGCCCGCGGCACGCTGAGCGCCGAGCTGCTGGCAGGGTGCGACGAGCGTGGCATCCGACTGATCGCGCTCGCCGCGACCGACGCCGAGCGCGCCCACGCCTCGCAACTCGGACTGCACGAGGTCGTCGACCACGAGGCGCCGTGGACCGACATCGAACCCCTTGTGAGCGGGGGAGTCCCGGTGCCGTCGCGCGTGGGGGAGCTGCCCGTGAAGCAGGAGCGCGCGGCATCCGTCATCGCCGTCTGGGGGCCGGGCGGCGCCCCCGGCCGCAGCACCGTCGCCGTGAACCTCGCCGCGGAGATCGCCGCCGCCGGCCATACCGTCGCGCTCGTCGACGGCGACCCGTACGGCGGCGCGATCGCGCCGGTGCTCGGCCTGCTCGACGAGGCACCCGGGTTCGCGTCGGCCTGCCGACTGGCCGGCGCAGATGCGCTCGACCGCGTCGAGCTCGAGCGCATCGCCCAGCGGTACTCCGCACCCCGTGCGGCGTTCAACGTGTTCACGGGCCTCGTCGGGCCGAGTCGGTGGCCCGAGCTCGCTCGTGACCGGGTGACGGCCGCGATCGAGGCGATGCGGGCTTGGGTCGAGTACGTGGTCGTCGACACGGGCTTCAGCCTCGAACATGACGAGGAGCTGACGAGCGATCAATTCGCGCCGCGCCGCAATGCAGCGACGTTCGCGGCGCTCGCGGCCGCCGATCGCGTCGTCGCGGTCGGTCTCGCCGACCCGGTCGGCCTGTCCCGGCTGCTCCGAGGGCACGTCGAGCTCGTCGACCTCGTGGATCCCGATCGGGTCGACGTCGTCGTGAACCGCGTTCGCACGAGCGCGCTCGGCATCGACGCCCACGCTCAGGTGCGCCAGACGCTGCGCCGGTTCGGCGGACTGAGTGAAGCGACCCTGCTGCCGCACGATTCCAAGGCGACCGATGCCGCGATCCTCACCGCTCGCACGCTGCGCGACGCCGCGCCCAGGTCCCCGCTGCGCATGGCGATCCGCGACTACGCATTCGAGGCGCTGCTCCCGACGCCCGAGCCGTCGCGTCGCCGCGGCTTCGCGATTCCGACGCTGCGGCGGGCTGCGACCGGCTGAGACTCCGCCCTGGCAGTACGCTTGAACGGTGTCGACCCTCAGTGATCTCGTCCTCGCCCAGGGCCGCAGCAGTCAGGCCGATGTCGACTGGCTGCACATGCTCGTCGGCGACCTGCAGTTGCTCGCCGATCTCGCGTTCGCCGACATCGTGCTGTGGGTGCCCTCCGGTGACGACGCGTTCGTCGCCGTCGCCCATGCCCGGCCGTCGAGCGCCGCGACGCTCTTCTATCGCGACTTCGTCGGCCAGGAGATCAAGCCGCAGTGGCGCGAACTCGTGGGCCAGGCCTATTCGACCGCACGCATCGTGGATTCATCCGCCCCCGACTGGTACGAGGAGATGCCCACCCGCGTGCGCGCCGTGCCCGTCATGCGGCGTCTCACGACGACCGGCACGAGCGTCGCACCCGAACCGGTGGCCGTGATCACTCGGCACACCAACCTCGGTGCCACGCGCACGCCGAGCCGGCAGGAGCTCACGTTCAACGAGTGCGCCGAAGAGCTCTTCCAGATGATCGCGTCGGGCGACTTCCCCGATCTCGGCGCTCCGACCGGGCCGCGCCGCGGCGCCCCACGCGCCTCCGACGGCCTCATCCGCCTCGACGTCGACGGCATCACGACGTTCGCGAGCCCGAACGCCCTCTCCGCGTTCAACCGCATGGGCTTCGACGACGAGCTCGAGGGCGAGTCCCTCGCCGAGGTGACGACCCGGCTGCTCGCCGGCAAGCTCGTCGTCGACGAGTCGCTCCCGCTCGTCGTGACCGGCCGCGCCCCGTGGCGCACCGACGTCGAGTCGCGCGGTGTCACGGTCTCGCTCCGCGCGATCCCGATCCGGCACCGCGGTGAGCGCATCGGTGCGATCGTGCTGAGCCGCGACGTCACCGAGCTGCGCCACCAGGAGCAGGAGCTCATCACCAAGGACGCGACGATCCGCGAGATCCACCACCGGGTGAAGAACAACCTGCAGACCGTGGCGTCGCTGCTGCGCATCCAGGCGCGTCGCACGCACTCCGACGAGGCGCGGGAGGCGCTCACGCAGGCCATGCGCCGCGTCGGTGCGATCGCCGTCGTGCACGACACCCTCTCCGAAGGGCTGTCGCAGAACGTCGACTTCGATGCGGTGTTCGACCGCACACTGCTGCTGGTCGCCGAGGTCGCTGCAGCGCACAACACGACGGCCCACCCCAAGCGCTCGGGTTCGTTCGGCGTGCTGCCGAGCGAGTACGCGACGCCGCTCGCGCTCGCGCTGACCGAGCTCGTCACGAACGCCGTCGAGCACGGGCTCGCGGGCCAGGAGGGCGACGTCGAGATCTCGGCCGATCGCTCGCAGACGACGCTGACCGTGACCGTGCGCGACACCGGCTCCGGCCTGCCCGAGGGCAAGGTCGGCGAGGGGCTCGGCACGCAGATCGTGCGGACCCTCATCCAGGGCGAGCTGAGCGGCACGATCGACTGGCACACGGTCGTCGGCCGCGGCACCGAGGTCACGATCGAGGTGCCGCTGCGCTGGATCGCGCCGGCCTGATCGAGCTGTCACGCCCCGGCGCGGCCGCCGAAGAGCGCGTAGAGGTCGCCGATCGGCCCGAGATGCGCGAGCTTCTCGGGGTTCAACTGGTTCGCGATGACTTGTGCCGCGCCATCGGCGAACTCCACCATCAGCACGCTCAGCAGCGCGCCGTCGGGACCGCGGACCCACAGCGCGGGGCTGCCGTTCACGGAACGCAGCTCGAATCGCACGCCGGCCTGTGCTCCGCGTCGAACGAGTCCGGCGAGGAATCGCGCCACGGCGACCGCGCCGTGCATGGGGTGCTGGATGGCGGGCGCCCGGCCGCCGCCGTCACCGTAGAACACCACGTCGTCGGCGAGACGTTCGATGAGACCGTCGACGTCGCCCGCCTCGAGCGCGGCGAAGAACGCGTCGGCGAGCGCTGAGTCGCGTTCGTCGACGCCGTCGAATCGCGGCCGCCGTTCGGCGACGCGGGCCTTCGCCCGGTGCAGGATCTGGCGGCACGCCGCCTCGTCGCGATCGACGATCTCGCCGATGTCGCGGTAGTCGTACGCGAACACCTCTCGCAACAGGAACACCGCCCGCTCCACGGGGCCGAGTCGCTCGAGCACGGCGAGGAAGGCGAACGAGAGCGTCTCGTCGCGCTCGATGCGATGGGCGGGATCGGCGTCGTCGTCGGGCAGCGGCTCCGGCATCCAGGGACCGACGTAGACCTCGCGGTTGCGCCGCGCTGAGCGCAGCACGTCGATGGCGAGCCTCGTCGTGACCGTGACGGCGAAGGCATCGGGATTTCGGATCTCCTCGCCGGCGATCTCCCGTTCGTGCAGGCGCAGGTAGGCGTCCTGCACGACGTCCTCCGCGTCGGCCACGCTTCCGAGCATGCGATAGGCGATGGAGAACATGAGGGGTCGGAGGGCCTTCTGCGTCTCACCGGTGATCGCCATTCCTCGAGGATGGCACAGCTGACGTCGGGGTCGCAGCGCGTCGGATGCGGTGTCACAGATGCGGTGGCATCCTCGTCGGAGGTGGTGAGAGAGAGGGAGATGGAGATGCGTGTATTCATCGCCGGCGCCACGGGCGCCATCGGAACGAAGCTCGTGCCGCTGCTGCTGGCCGACGGTCACGAGGTGTTCGGCACGACGACCGCGCAGGAACGGGTGGCCGCAATCGATGCGACCGGGGCGCACGGTCTCGTGATGGACGGGCTCGACGCGGCATCCGTGCGCGCTGCCGTGCTGGAGGCTCGGCCCGACGTGATCGTGCACGAGCTGACCGCGCTCGGAGGAGGGGTCTCGGACCTCAAGCACTTCGATCGCACCTTCGCAACGACGAACGAACTGCGCACACGAGGCACCGATCACCTGTTGGCCGCGGGTGCCGAGGTGGGCGGCGTGCGCTTCATCGCGCAGAGCTACGCCGGCTGGCCGTACGAACGCACCGGCGGTGCGGTGAAGACCGAGGAGGACCCGCTCGACCCCACTCCGACGGCCGCCTCGACGGAGTCGCTCGCCGCGATCCGCTACGTCGAGGAGGCGACGGCCGGCGCCGGGGGACTCGCCCTGCGCTACGGGGCGCTGTACGGCCCCGGGCAGGCGCTCGGACGCGGCGGCGAGATGGTGACGATGCTCGAGGCCGGCAAGCTCCCGCTCGTGGGAGGGGGCACGGGGATCACCTCGTTCTGCCACATCGACGACGCGGCATCCGCGACCGCTGCCGCGGTGCTTCGGGGCGATGCCGGCGTCTACAACATCGTCGACGACGAACCGGCCACGGTCTCCGAATGGCTGCCGGCGCTCGCCGAGGCGATCGGCGCGAAGCCGCCGATGCACGTGCCGGCCTGGGTGGCGAAGCCGCTCATCGGCGAACACGGCGTCTCGATGATGACGAAGGCGCGAGGGGCGTCGAACGCGAAGGCGAAGCGCGAACTCGGGTGGACTCCGAGCTGGCCGAGCTGGCGGGAGGGGTTCCGCGCCGGGCTCGGCTGAGCCGACGAGTTGAGTGCGCCCGGCCGGCGTCCCGGCCGGGCCGCACGGCAGGCCGCACGGCTGAGAACGCGACTCATTCCTATCTACGGCCGATCGCCGATTCCCGGCCTACGCTGGTTGTGACATGGCACACGATCACGATCACGCAGCAACCGCGAACCGCACCAGACTCTGGATCGCCATCGCGATCATCGGCGCCTTCCTCGTCGTGCAGGTGATCGGTGCCGCCTTCAGCGGTTCACTGGCACTGCTCGCCGACGCGGGGCACATGGCGAGCGACCTCATCGGTCTCGTCGTCGCCCTCGTCGCCGCCTTCGTCGCGGCTCGGCCCGCAACCGATCGCCAGACCTACGGGTATCGGCGCGCCGAGGTCTTCGGGGCGCTGGTGAACGGCGTGATCCTCGTCGTCGTCGCGGTCTCGGTCGCGATCAGTGCCGTCGGCCGACTCATGAGCGGAGCCGAAGGCGAGGCGCACGAGGTGCAGGGCGTGCCGATGCTCGTCGTGGCCGCCATCGGCCTCGTGGCGAACGTCGCGGCGATGCTCGTGCTGCGCGGCGGGGCGAAGGACTCGATCAACCTCCGCGGTGCGTACCTCGAGGTGCTCGGCGACCTGATCGGCTCTGCGCTGGTCATCGCGGCGGCACTCGTGATCGTCTTCACGGGCTGGGATGCCGCCGACCCGATCGCGTCGCTCCTGATCGCCGCGCTCATCGTGCCGCGGGCGCTCTCGCTGCTCCGCGACGTCGCCCGAGTGCTCTTCGAGTCGGCCCCGGCCGACACCGACGTCGCCGAGATCCGGGCGCACATCCTGCGCACCGAGGGCGTCGTGGCGGTGCACGATGTGCACGTGTGGGCGATCACGTCGGGCTCGCACGTGTTCAGTGCGCACGTCGAGGTCGAGCCCGAGGTGTTCGCCTCCGGGCGCACGGGCGAACTGCTCGACGAGCTCGGCGGATGCCTCAGCGAACACTTCGACGTCGAGCACTCGACGTTCCAGCTCGAGCCGGCCGGCCGGGCGGAACGGGAGCAGCCGCAGCATCCGTGACGCTGCGAAGCGCCCGACGACCGGCTACTTCTCTTCGGGGCCGCGCTCGAAGACCTCGGGGTCGAGCACGAGCTGCTCAGCCTCGGTCTCGTCGGTGATGACGTCTTCGCCCGCCCGCTCGGCCTTCTTCGCCTTCGACCGCTCGCGCAGGTAGTGCCAGAGCGTGATGACGGCAGTGCCGCCGACCGCGGCGAGCAGGATCAGGTCGATGTACTCCTTGACGAAGTCGGCGATCGGCGGGATGTAGCCGATGAGGTAGCCGAAGTAGGTGAGGCCGGCACCCCAGATGAGCGCGCCGATGAGGTTGTACAGCGTGTACTTCTTGTAGTTCATGTGCCCGACGCCGGCGGCGACCGGGGCGAAGGTGCGCACGATCGGCACGAAGCGGGCGAGGATGATCGCGAGGGCGCCGAAGCGCTCGAAGAACGCGTTCGTGCGTTCGACGTTCTTGACGCTGAAGAGGCCGGACTCCTTGCGTTCGAAGACGCTTGGCCCGAACTTGTGGCCGATGAGGTAGCCCACTTCACCGCCGATGAACGCCGCGATGCCGATGGCGAGGCACACCCACCAGATGTCGACGCCGAAGACGAGCGAGGTGTGGGTGAGCAGGCCCGAGATCACGAGCAGGGTGTCGCCGGGCAGCAGGAATCCGACCAGCAGGCCGGTCTCGGCGAACACGATCGCGCAGACGACGACGAGCGCCCAGGGGCCGGCGCCCGAGATGATCGTCTCGGGGTCGAGCCACGGGATGAGCGAGGTGTGGATCACTGCGGGATCTCCTGTCGTCGTCGAGACACGGCGATTGCCGGGTCAGCAGCGGCGTGGTTTCGTTGCAGTCTACCGAGGGCGTTTGCAAGCGGCATCCGCCTGGAGTATGACGCCCGGCTCACCCCATCGGGTGAGCCGGGCGTCACGAATGCCGGTGAATCGACCGGGCGGGGTCAGGCGGAGAGCGCCTCGAAGATCGCGCTGTTCATGCGGAACGAGGTGCGGACCTCGGCGATGAGCACATCGACCTGTTCGGGAGCCAGTGCGAGATCGTTCATCGCCTCGCGGTAGCCGCGCTTGTAACGGACGACCCCGTCTTCGGCGATGTCGAAGCGGTAGAAGCTCAGCTGCTCGGGGGTGGCGCCGTAGTGGCGTGCCACCAGCCGGGCGATGGCCTGGCCGCCCGAGAGGTCGCCGAGGTAGCGCGTGTAGTGGTGCGCGAGGTAACGCACGTCGTCGTCGGAGACCGACCGCAGGTGGGCGGCATACTCGACGGTCGCGGGCAGGGCGGGGTGCGAGGTGCGCCAGTCAGCGGCCCCGAGCGCGGCGAGGTCGGCCTCGATCGCGGCCATGCGGGCGAGCTCGGGATCGAAGACCGCCGGGTCGCCGTCGCGGCTGCCGCGCTCTTCGAGCGCCTCGTAGACCCAACCGAACTGGGCGAGGTAGCGCGTGTACTCCTCGAGCGAGAGCTCGCCGCCCATGAGCTGCACGATGTAGCCACGGGACTCTGCGGCCTTGTGGTCGTCAGCGGAAGCCGCGCGCACGAGCGCAGCGACGTCGAGGGGCTCGGCGTCGGTGCGGGCCGGGGCAGTGGGGGCGATCGTCATGGGGCGACCCTTCGTAAGTTAGGTATGCCTTACATCATAGGGGGCGATGCTGAACGGCGCTCGGTGTTCGTCGCACGAGGACGCGAACGGATGTCGGTGGTCGCCCGTACATTCGATCGAATGCGATACGGATTCATCTACACGGGCAGTGATCCGAACCTCGCGGTCGAGCTGGCAGGGCTCGCCGAGGAATCCGGGTGGCACGGCTTCTTCGTCTGGGAGGGCATCTGGGCGACCGATCCGTGGGCGACGCTCGCGGCCGCCGCCATGGTCACCGACCGCATCAAGCTCGGCACCATGCTGACGCCGGTGCCGCGCCGACGACCCTGGGAGCTCGCCGGGCAGACCATGACGGTCGACCGGCTCTCGGGCGGGCGGGTCATCCTCTCGGCGGGTCTCGGCGTCTCCGAGGCCGAGCCGCGCTTCTGGACCTTCGAAGACGACCCCGGGCGCAAGCACCGCGCAGAGTTGCTCGACGAGTCGCTCGAGCTCATGCAGCAACTGTGGCGGGCCGAGCCGTTCGAATTCGAGGGGGAGCATTACCGGGCGAAGCGCACCGACTCGATGCTGCCGCCCGCGATCGTGCAGGAGCCCCGCATCCCGACGTGGGTGGTGGGGCTGTGGCCGCGCCCGAAGTCGATGCGCCGGGTCGCCCGGTACGACGGGTGGATCCCCAACTACGCGCCGCCGGGCAATTCGCCCGAGAGTGCCGATGAGCAGTCGCGCCTCTTCACCCCCGAGATCGCAGCAGAGGCGATCGCCTGGATCCGCGCCGAGCGCGAGCGTCTGGGGCTCGGCGACCGGCCGTTCGACGTGATCCAAGAAGGCACGACGAGTGGCATGGATGCCGCGGCCGACGCCGCCATTGTGCAGCCGTGGGCCGAGGCGGGTGCGACGTGGTGGCTCGAGTCCGACTGGTCGGTGCCCGCCGAACGCATCGAGGCGTACGCGCGGGCGCGCATCGCGGCGGGGCCGCCGTCGGTCTGACCATCGGCATCGACTGAGCGGTCAGCTCTTCGGCTTCGACTGAGCGGTCAGCGCCGCTGACCGCTCAGCCGTCTCCGGGAAGACTCAGGACGAGGCGTCGTCCTTCTTGATCTCGTTGCCGTCGGCGTCGTACTCGACCCATTCCTCGCTGATGTCGGGGTCGAGCGACTCGGGCCGGTTGGGGTCGCGGTCGAGGCTCAGCGGCTCTTCGAGCGGGTCGACGAAATCGGTCATGATGTGTTCCTCCTGAAACGTCTGTGCTTCGACGCTAGCGCGACAGCCGACCCTTCGGCAGGATTTCGCGCCATCGCGTGCGGAAGGTGGGACTTGAACCCACACGCCCGAAGGCACAGGAACCTAAATCCTGCGTGTCTGCCGATTTCACCACTCCCGCGAGTGCCCGATCAGTCTAGGCGTTTCGCGGGCGTCGGCTTCGGAGCAGCCAGAGGGCGATCGAGAGCGAAACGGCGCCCATCAGGGCGATCGGCAGATCGAGGAAGAGCTGCATGACGGCGAATGCGGGGAGCAGGGTGAGCGCCATCGCCGTCCATGTCGCCGCGGCATCCGGACGCCGGAAGCCCTCGGGAATGGCCGTCGATGCAGTCTCGAACCGCGAGAGCGGCATCGAGACGAGCAGCACGAGCGCCAGCACGACGACGAACACGATCAGTCGCGTCGCCCACCAGGCGGCGCTGCCCGGGGCGGGCGACAGGGCAGGAACGAGCAGGGCGATGCCGGCCACCGCGATGATCACCGGCAGGTGCCAGAGGTAGATCGTCATGGCGCGGGCGCCGAGGAAGAACACGCCCGCCTGCATGCGCTTGCCTCGCATGAGGGCGGCGAGCGGGCGGTGCACGAGGGTGAGCAGGCTCACCTGGGCGATGCCCAGCAGCGCGAGCGGCACGGTCGGCGGGTTGAGGTTCACGAGCATGTCGGGGGAGTACCAGCCCGCAGCGACGACCCCCGCGAGCACCGCATAGGCGAGCACGACGAGGCCGAGCAGCTGCACGGGGCGGCGAGCCCTGAACCATCCGTCGGAGTACCAGAATCCGAGCTGCTGCACGAAGAACCAGACGAAGACGAGGTTCGCGAGCCCGATCTCGTCGATGCCGGTGGCGATGCGCGCGGCATCGACCGCCACGGCGCCCGCGAAGAGCACGAGCATGGTGCGGGCGGGTGCGGTCTCGTGCAGCCGCAGCATCAAGGGGGCGAACGACTGCGCGAGCAGGAACGCGCCGAGGAACCAGAGGGGGCTGCCGGCGCCCGTCGCCACCGTGTCGAGCAGCGCGGCATCGACGCCGGCGAGTGTCGCGGCGCCGAGGGCGACCGAGAAGAAGAGGAAGAGCGGCAGCGCCGGTCGGGCGAGCCGCAGCACGCGGCCCCGCACGAAGTCGACCTGGTCGCCGCCGCGTCGTTCGAGACTGCGCCACGCGGTGAGCGCCGTGAATCCGCCGAGCGCGAAGAACAGCGGCATGATCTGGCCCGCCCACGTGGCAGCGGCGAACCAGGGCTGGGCCTCGAGCGGGCGCGACGCGATGATCGCCCCGTCGGGCCCGATGCCGACGCCGATCATGAGCAGATGGATGACCACCACGAGCAGCACGCACGCGACGCGCGAGAGATCGACGACGAGATCGCGCTTCGCGATGGCCGCGCGCGCGACCTCCGAGTCGAGTGAAATGCTCATGCTGCCTCCGGTTCGGGTCAGCCGATTCTAGTGAGCCGGCGGGGCGGTTCCGGTGCAGGTGGCGTCACCCGTGTCCGCGGCCATCGCGGGCTTGTGGATAACTTCGGGGCGAGGTGTCCGCTGCATCGCATGATGGTGCGCATGACCGATCCCGTGCGCACCATCGCCGACCGGGTGCGCACGCGAGTGCTGCGCGACGGCGTCGATCTCGCGCGCGACGACTCGGCGGCGGCCCGGTACACGCATGAAGAGGTGCGGCGCTACAGCGAGCGTGCACTCTCGGGGGCGCATGCCCAGCTCGGCGACGAGCTCGGCACGACGCGTGAGGTCCTGGCTTCGATCACCGGGTACGGGCCGCTGCAGCCGTTCTTCGAGGACCCGGCGGTCGAGGAGATCTGGATCAACGCACCGACGAAGGTGTTCGTCGCGCGACACGGCGTCGCGGAGCTCACGACCGTCGTGCTGTCGGATCGCGAGGTGCGAGAGCTCGTCGAGCGGATGTTGCAGCACTCGGGTCGACGCGTCGACCTCTCGTCGCCGTTCGTCGATGCCACCCTGCCCGACGGTTCGCGACTGCACGTGGCCATTCCCGACGTGGCTCGAGCGCACTGGTCGGTGAACATCCGCAAGTTCCAACGCCGCATCAAGTCGCTCGCCGCGCTCGTCGAACTCGGTTCGCTCACGCCGCACGCCTCCGAATTCCTGCGCATGAGCGTGCTCGCCGGGGCCAACATCCTCGTGTCGGGCGCCACGCACACCGGCAAGACGACGATGCTGAACGCGCTCATCTCGGGGGCGCGCACGGGCGATCGCGTGGTGACGGTCGAGGAGACCTTCGAACTCGACCTCGACGTGCGCGACCTGGTCGCCCTGCAGTGCCGTCAGCCGAGTCTCGAAGGCACCGGCGAGATCACCTTGCGACGCCTCATCAAGGAGGCGCTCCGCATGCGACCCGACCGACTCATCGTCGGCGAGGTGCGTGAGGCGGAGAGCCTCGACCTGCTCATCGCCCTCAACTCGGGGCTTCCCGGCATGTGCACGATCCATGCCAATTCGGCGCGCGACGCGCTCGCGAAGCTGTGCACCCTGCCGCTGCTCGCGGGTCGCAACATCGACTCCGCGTTCGTCGTGCCCACGGTCGCGAGCTGCATCGATCTCGTCGTGCACCTCGCGATCGATCGCGACGGCCACCGACGCGTCGCCGAGATCGCGGCGCCGACCGGCGGATGCACCGGGGCATCCGTCGACGCGGAGGCGCTCTTCGTCACCCGCGATGGCGTGCTGGTCGCGACGGGCGCGGCTCCGCGACGACTCGAGAAGTACCGCGCCGCGGGTCTCGATCCCGACATCGTGCTCTCGGCGGCGGCTCGATGAGCAGCGGACTCGTCTACGGCGCCCTGCTCGGGCTCGGCGTGCTGCTCACCGTCTCGCCGTTCCTCTGGCCGGCGAAGGCCGAGCCCTCCCGCAGCAGGGCGACATCGAGCCGGGTCGCCGACGAACTCGCGCTCGCGGGTCTCGCCGGTGCGCCGATCGCGGTGATCGTCATCGTTGCAGCACTCCTCGCGCTCCTGGCGGGCGCCATCGCCCACGCGATCTTCCTCGTGCCAGTGCTCACGGTCGTGGCGACGCTGCTGGGCGCCGCACTCGTACCGCTCGTCGTTCGTGCCAGAGCCACCCGGCGGCGGGCATCCAATCGCGCGGTCTGGCCCGACGTGGTCGACCATCTCGTATCGTCGGTGCGCGCCGGCATGTCGCTGCCCGACAGCATCGGTGCGCTGGCCGAACTCGGGCCGTCGTCGACGAGAGCCGCATTCGCGGCGTTCGATGACGAGTACCGACGCACGGGCAACTTCGGCGCGTGCCTCGACCGGTTGAAGGGTGCACTCGCAGATCCGGTCGCCGACCGCATCCTCGAGACGCTCCGCATGGCCAGGGAGGTCGGTGGCAGCGACGTGACCGCGGTGCTGCGGGGGCTCTCGGGCTACCTGCGCGAAGACGCGGCGCTTCGAGCCGAGGTCGTCGCGCGGCAGTCGTGGATCAGAAACGCCGCCCGCCTCGGCGTCGCGGCGCCGTGGCTCCTGCTCGTCGTCCTCGCATCCCGCCCCGAGGCCATCGTCGCCTACGACTCCGCGGCCGGTGCGGCGCTGATCATCGCGGGCGTGGTGGTGACCATCGTGGCGTATCAGGCGATGGTCGCGCTGGGCCGCCTCCCAGAGGAGCGCCGATGGTTCCACTGAACAGCGTGCCCGCGCTTGCGATCCTCTGCGGCGCGGTGCTCGGACTCGGACTCTGGCTCGTCGTGTCGGCCGTGCCGCGCATCGGCCGCCCGCGGCTCATCGAGCGCGTCGCGCCGTACGTCGCCGACATCTCGGTCGAGGCCCGCTCGCTGCTCGCGCATCGCCCCGCAGACCCGACGCCGGTGCTCGGGCTCTTCGCGAGGCCGATCGTTCGTGCCGTGCGCACCGTCGCCTCCGAATGGCTCGGCGGCGCCGACACAATCGCTCGACGCCTGCGACAAGCAGGGTCGACGGCGTCGGTCGAGCGTTTCCGCGGCGAGCAGCTCGTCTGGGGCGCCGGTGCCTTCGCGATCGGTGCGACGATGGCGATCGTCGCCCCGTCCTTCAGCGCACTCCCTATGATCGTGCGCATCGCGATGCCGTTCCTCGCCGCGGCGCTCGGCGTCATCGTGCGCGACTGGGTGCTGCAGCGTGCCGCTCGCCGCCGGCTCGCGCGCATCTCGGCCGAGCTGCCGACGGTGCTGGAATTCCTCACGCTGAGCCTCACCGCCGGCGAGGGCATGCTCGACGCGATCCGCCGCGTGGCACGTCTCGGCAACGGTGCCGGGGTGCTGCCGACGGAGTTCGCGGCGACCGTCGCCGCGGTCGGCACCGGTGTGCCGCTCGGGCAGGCGCTCGCCAGGCTCCGCGACGACCTCGACCATCCCGCGCTCTCGCGAGCGCTCGATCAGGTGCTCGGCGCACTCGAGCGAGGCGCTCCGCTCTCGTCCGTCCTCAGGTCCCAGGCCGGCGACGCGCGTGAAGAGGCCAAGCGCACGATCATCGAGCAGGCCGGCCGCAAGGAGGTCGCGATGCTCGTTCCACTCATCTTCCTGATCCTTCCGGTGACGATCGCATTCGCCTTGTTCCCCGGCTATCTCGTATTGCAAGCGGGCTTCTGATGGCTCGCGACCGCACCGACTGCACGGCTCCGTGCTCCGACGAAAGGAAATCACATGAGCGACCTGATGAAGCGGCGGTTCGAGGACGAACGCGGCGACGTGCCCGGCTGGGTGCTGATCACGCTCATGACCGCGGGGCTCGTGATCGTGATCTGGGGCCTCGCCGGTCCGGCGCTGTCGGGCGTGTTCGATCAGGCGATCAGCCGCGTGCTCGGCGTCTGAGCCGGCGAACTCTGCTCCGTCGTCTCGCCCGCGAGGAACGCGGATCGGCGGTCGCGGAGTTCACGCTCGTCGGCATCCTGCTGACCGTGCTCGCGCTGGCGGTCATCCAGCTCGCGCTCGCCCTCCACGTGCGAAACACCGTGCTCGACGCCGCAGCTGAGGGCGCACGCCATGCCGCGCTCGCCGGATCGAGCGAGGAGGCGGGCATCGCGCGCACCCGAGAGCTCATCGGCATGGCCGTCTCAACTGACTACGCCGACGACATCGAAGCCGGCGTCAGCACGGTCGACGGTATCGGCATGGTCTCGGTGACGGTGCGCGCTCCGCTGCCCGTCATCGGACTCCTCGGTATCGACCGTGCACTGGAGGTGACCGGGCATGCTGCGCTCGAGACTCTCGAATGACGAGGGCTCCGCCTCGCTCGAGTTCCTGACGGTCGGCATGATTCTGCTCGTGCCGCTCGTCTACCTCGTGCTCGCGATGTCGGCGATCCAAGGCGGTGCCCTGGCCGTCGAGGGCGCAGCACGGCAGGCCGCGAGGGTCGCCGTGCAGGCGGTCGATGCGGGCTCAGCGGATGCCGCGGTGCAGCGTGCCGTGTTCGTCGCCCTCGACGACTACGGAGTCGATGCCGATGCGGCATCCGTCTCGGTGTCGTGCTCGCCGTCAGGCGACTGCCTGGCTCCGGGCGAGCGCGTGCGGGTCTCGGTGACCGCCAACGTGACCCTGCCGCTGGTGCCCGACGTGCTCGCGCTCCATCAGGCGGCGAGCGTGCCGCTCGAGGCGAGCGCGACGCAGACGGTCTCGCGCTTCGCCGCGGGCCGCGACGGTGCCGGGAGCGGCCCGTGATGCGCCGCAGTCGCTCATGCCCCGCGGCCGGCCCCGACTCCGACTCCGACTGGGACCGCGACGAGCATGGCTCCACGCTGCTGCTGACGATCTTCTACTGCGTGCTCGGGCTCTCGCTCATCATGGTCGTCGTGTCGGCGACCTCGCTCTACCTGGAACGGAAGCGACTGTTCACCCTCGCCGACGGTGCCGCGCTCGCCGCGGCCGAGGCATGGAGTCTCGACGACGTGCAGGTCGAGGGCGACCACCTCTCGCTGGAGCTCGACGACTCCGAGGTGGGCGATGCCGCCGATGCCTACCTCGCCGACGCGGTGCACGACCTGCACGATGTCGAGCTCGTGCGCGCGACATCCGCTGACGGCCAGAGCGCCACGATCACCGTGCGCGCGGTCTGGTACGCGCCCATCCACTCCGAACTGCTGCCGGTCTCGGTGCCGATCGAGGTGACGGCGACGGCGCGTTCTGTGTTCCACTAGTCGTGAGAAGCGAGGGGGGCGATTTGCGACGGATCAACGGTGACCGGTTCGGGCGATGGAGCCTGCGCATCGATGCCGCGTACTGCGCCGTGCTGGGAACGGCCGTGGCGGTGGGCGCCGGGTGGATCGCCCAAGGGGTCGCACTGCCCCCGCTCGTGATCGCTGCGGCAGGAGTCGCGGTGGTCGTCTGGGCGGGCGGCGTGCTGTGGATGCTCTCCCGATTGCCCCTGCGACGAGCGCTCGGCCTCGTCATGATCGCCAACGTGCTCGCCGCTCTCGCGGTCGGCCTCGTCTCGGGGGCTGCGGCATCCGTGCTGATCGTCGTCGCCGTGCTGGCAGTCGCCATCGACATCGCGCTGTTCGCCACGAGCCAGGCCGTCGCGTTGCGCGCGCTCCCGGCACGAGGCTGACACTCCGGTCGCGGTGTCGCCTCATGAGTTCCGCCGAACCGGCGACGTGCGATTGACTGGAGGCATGACCGTCGAGATCTCAGACCACTTCGCCCGCATCCTCTCCGCGCCCGTGTTCGCCCACCTCGGCACCGTGCGGCCGAACGGCGAGGTGCAGGTGAACCCCATGTGGTTCGAGTTCGACCCCGACACGCAGACGATCCGCTTCACGCACACGTCGAAGCGCGCGAAGTTCAAGAACCTCCAGGCCGACCCGCGCATGACGCTCGAGATGACCGACCCCGAGAACCCGCTCAAGTACGTCGAGGTGCGCGGCCGTCTCGTCGAGGCGCTGCCCGACCCCGAGGGCGCCATGTACGTGCGGCTCGGCAAGCGCTACGGCAACCCGCACGAGCAGGCGCCCGCCGACAAGGCCGACCGGGTCGTGCTCGTCATGGCGATCGAGAAGGTCAACGGGCGATGAGCGGTAGTGCTGGGCGCGGAGGCGGCAGCGGGTCGGGGCGGGCCGACGGCCGCCGCTACGCGTGGCTCGCGATCATCGCGGTCGTGCTCGCCGCGCTCGCGCTGCTGACCCCGGCGCTCGCCTCGCTGCCGCTGTCGGCGCTCGCCGTCGTGCTGGGGCTCCGCGGCCGGCGCGAGGTGAAGAAGGACCCGACCCTCGTGGCCGGGTGGCTGTGGATCGGCGCCGTGGCCGTCGGAGGCTTCGTGTTCCTCTTCCAGCTGATCCTCGTCGTGCTCTCGTACGGCGCGCCGGTGAGCTGAGCCGGCGTTTCAGCAGCGGCTGAGCCGGGCGCCGGCGCCTCAGCGCCGCCGGTGCGGCACGTAACGGGGAATCCACCGCCACAGCATCGCCGCGCCGACCAGCCCGAGCACGCCGACGGCGACATTCGCCGCCATGATCGACGCGATCGACGTCACCGCCGCGATCATGAGCGGTGCTCCGGCGCCGCCGGTGTCGCCGATCATGCGGAACGCGCCGAGGAACGGCGCGGGGTTCTGCTTCGGCGCGAGGTCGGCGCCGAGGGTCATGATGATGCCGCTCGTGACGCCGTTCGCGAGGCCGAGCCAGACGGCGATGACTGTGAACCAGACGGCGTTCGACGGCAGGTCGTGGGTGAACGCGAGCGCGATGTGCCCGACCGCCATGCCGAGCAGCCCGGGGATCGCACTCCAGAGCCGCCCGAAGCGGTCCATGATCTGCCCGCTCGCGTAGAAGAGCGCGAAGTCGATGGTGCCCGAGATGCCGATCACGAGGGCGGCCTGCTCGGCGGGCATGCCGATCGAGACCGACCAGAGCGGCAGCACGACCGTGCGGCTGACGCGCACCGCGGCGAGCAGCCCCACCCCGGTGCCGATGCGGGCGAGCACCCCGCGGTTCTCGCGGATCGCGCGGAACACGCTCGGCGACGACTCGGCCGCCGCCTCCGCCTCGCCAGCGGTGAGCGGGGCGCCCGAGGCATCCGTCGCCGTCGCGGCAGAAGCGGCGGATGCCTCGCGCGCGAGCCTCGCCGCACCGAACACGCGCTCGGGGTCGGGCAGCAGCACGAGCACGCCGATCACGGCGAAGCACGCCACGACGAGCACCCAGAAGACGGACTCGCTCGACCCGGTCGACGCGATGATCGCGGCGGCGGCGAACGGGCCGACGGCCCAGCCCGCTCGGAACACCCCGCCGAGCGTCGAGAGCGCCCGCGCCCGAGTGCGCACCGGCACGTAGCTCGTGAGGAACGCGTGCCGTGCGAGCCCGAACACGGCCGTCGCGAGGCCCAGGAGGAAGACGCCGATGGCGAGGGCGGGCAGCGTGGGGGAGACGATGGCGATGAGCACGCCGATGACGGCGAGCATCGCCGCCCCGATCATCGCGTTGCGTTCGCCGATGCGGGCGACGAGCCATCCGGCCGGCAGGTCGCCGGCGAGCTCGCCGACCATGAGCATCGCGGCGATGAGGCCGGCGAGAGCGAGCGAGGCGCCGCGCTCGGTCGCCACGAGCGGCACGATGGGGATCATCGCGCCCTCGCCGAGCGAGAAGACGAGGGTCGGCAGGTAGACCGGGAGGATGATCGAGCGCCACGAGAATCGGGGCGCGGAATCGGTCATCGATTCGACGCTACACCCGCGCGGGCGGTGCACCGTGCGGGCGGGGGACTCGCGTAGGCTGGGGACGCCATGTTGGATCTTGACCTCTCGCAGGAGATCGCCGCGCTGCGCTCCACCTTCAGCGACATCCGCGCAGTCGTCGACGTCGACGCCATCAAAGCCGACATCGAACGGCTCTCAGAAGAGGCCGGCGTGCCCGATCTCTGGGACGACACCGCGAATGCGCAGAAGGTGACCAGCGCGCTCAGCCACCGTCAGTCGGAGCTCGCCCGCGTCACGAGCATCGACTCGCGACTCGACGACCTCGAGGTGCTCATCGAGCTCGCCAACGAGATGGGCGACGAAGACAGCGCCGCAGAGGCCCGCACCGAGCTCGAGTCGTTGCAGAAGGCGATCGGCGACCTCGAGGTGCAGACGCTGCTCGACGGCGAATGGGACGACCGCCCCGCGGTCATCACCATCCGCGCGGGTGCCGGCGGCGTCGACGCCGCCGATTTCGCCGAGATGCTCATGCGCATGTACCTGCGCTGGGCTGAGAAGCACGGCTACAAGGCGACCGTCATGGACACGAGCTACGCCGAAGAAGCGGGCATCAAGTCGGCGACGTTCGAGATCGACGCGCCCTACGCCTTCGGCACCCTGAGCGTCGAGGCCGGCACGCACCGCCTCGTGCGCATGAGCCCCTTCGGTGCGGCGGGCAAGCGCCAGACGAGCTTCGCGGCCGTCGAGGTCATCCCGCTCATGGAGGAGGCGCAGGAGGTCGAGATCCCCGAGAACGACATCCGCGTCGACGTCTTCCGCTCGAGCGGCCCCGGCGGCCAGTCGGTCAACACGACCGACTCCGCCGTGCGCATCACGCACCTCCCGACCGGCACGGTCGTCTCGATGCAGAACGAGAAGTCGCAGATCCAGAACCGTGCCGCCGCCATGCGCGTGCTGCAGTCGCGGCTCCTCCTCATCCAGAAGGAGCAGGAGGCGGCGCAGAAGAAGGAGCTCGCGGGCAACATCACCGCGAGCTGGGGCGACCAGATGCGCTCCTACGTGCTCGCTCCGTACCAGATGGTGAAGGACCTCCGCACCGAGTACGAGGTCGGCAACCCGAGCCATGTCTTCGACGGCGACATCGACGGCTTCATCGCCGCCGGCATCAAGTGGCGGAAGCGCCCCACCGAGTAGACACCCGAACGAAGCGGATGCCTCCGGCCCCGGCCGGCCGAGCCGTGGGTTCGGGCGCCGTCAGACGCGCTCGGCCTCGACCGCTGCGGCGAGCGCCGCGGGCAGACCGCCGACGAGGGCTGCCAGTCCGAGGTCGAACGAGCGGTCGGCCGGCTGCACGCCCTGTGCCGCGGCCTTCACGCTCCGCAGTGCTTCGGCACGGCTGAAGTTCGGCGCGAGGGGTGCTGCGGTGCCCGGCGACATGATGTCGGCCGGTGCGAGCGTGTCGAGCGCCGAACCGATGATGAACGACTCGAGGGCGACGATCGCGTCGACGGCGCCGCCGACGGGCCAGCCCTCGGCCACGAATCGCCTCGTGATCGACTCGTAGTTCGCGACCGAGCGTTCCTGGCCGTCGATCGCCGTGGTTGCGAGTAGCGCGATGGCCGCGGGGTGGGTGGCGAACGCCGAACGATAGGAGTGCGCCCAGCGCAGCACCGCGTCGGACAGCGTCGTCTCAGGCGTGTCGAATCCCGACACGTCGAGCAGTTCGGCGACGCGGCCGCGCATGGCCCGCACGACATCGGCCTTGCCGCCGAAGTAGTGGTAGAGCGCCGGGGGATGCACCGAGAGCGAGCGGGCGAGCGCCGCCATCGTGAATCCGTCGGGTCCGGCGGTGCGGGCCAGTGCGAACGCCGCATCGACGATCTGCTCGGCGCTCAGCACCGGGGTGCGCGGACGGCCCGCGCTGCGCTTGGCCGGGGTGGGACTCACAGGACTCCTTCGAGGTGGTCGACGCGAGGGATTTGTCGATGAGCGTATTCGGGAGTAGCGTGTGCCCGAATTTAACCACATTAAATTTGGACCGCCGACGAAGGCGGACGAGAAAGCGGGCAGACGCATGCAACGGGTCGTCGCGGACACCATCCTCATCGGCGCGCGCGTGATCACGATGAATCCCCGCCGGCCCGAGGCCTCCGCCGTCGCGATCCGGGCCGGCCGCATCCTCGCGGTCGGCGATGCCGCCGACCTCGCCGACTACCGCGGACCCGCCACCGTGGTCGAAGACCTCGCCGGGGCATCCGTCACCCCAGGCCTCATCGACGCCCACATGCACCCCATCCAGGGCATCGAGCTCGCCGTGGGCATCGACTTCGGGGGAGTCCGCGACCCCGAGACCTTCCTGCGCATGCTCGCCGACGAGACGGCGCGCATCGCCGACGGCACGGCCGGCGGCTGGGTGCGCGGCTGGAACCTCGACTACGACCTCTTCACGAGCCTGCCGATGACCGCCGCCGCGATCGACGCGGCCACCGCCGGCGCCCCGGCGTTCCTGCTCTTCTTCGACGGGCACACCGCGCTCGCCAGCACCGAGGCGCTGCGCCGCTCGGGCATCACCGGCGCCCGCCGCTTCGGCGACACCTCCGAGATCGTCGTCGACGAGATCGGCCGGCCGACCGGATGCCTCCGCGAGGACTCGGCGTTCGACATCGTGCTGCGCACCGCCCCCGAGTACACGCGTGCAGAGACGCTCGACCGGGTGCGCGACATCCTCGGCGGCCTCGCGGCCTCAGGCATCACCGGCGGATGCATCATGGACGGCAACCCCGCGAACCTCGACCTGCTCGACGAGCTCGACGGCGGAGCATCCGCAGACCCCGAGGCGCCGAGCGGACTGCCCGTGCGCATCGTCTCGGCGATGGCGCACAATCCCGGCTACGACGAGGAGCGCACGCGCCACTACCTCGCGCAGCGCGACCGCAGCGGCAGGCGGTGGCGCGGCGGGCTCGTCAAGCTCTTCGCCGACGGCGTCATCGACACCGGCACCGGATGGCTCTACGAACCCGACACCCACGGTGACGGCGGCACCTCGTTCTGGGCCGACGCCGACGAGTTCGAACGTGTCGTGCACCGCTACGCGGAGGCCGGATTCCAGATCGCCACCCACGCGATCGGCGACCGGGCGATCGGCGAGACCATCGACGCCTACCTCGCCGCCGGCGTGCACTCGAACGGCACCGCCGCCCATCGCATCGAGCACCTCGAGCTCCTCGCCGACCGCGACCTCCGCCGCATGGCCCACGCCGGCATCACCGCGTCGGTGCAGCCCCTCCACATGCAGTGGCGGAAGGCCGACGGCTCCGACTTCTGGGCCGAACGCCTCGGCCCCGAGCGCGCCGCCCTCGGCTGGCGGGTGCGCGACATGATCGACGCCGGCGCCCCCGTGGCGCTCGGCTCCGACTGGCCCGTCGCGCAGACCGATGCGCGTATCGGGCTCGCCTGGGCGCGGCTCCGCCGCGAACCCGGCAACCGCGACGCCCCGGTGTTCGAGCCCGACCAGGTGCTCACGCCGTACGAGGCCCTACAGGGCTACACCGTCTGGGCCGCAGAGGCCCAGGGCGACCGCGATCTCGGCGTCATCGCGCCGGGGCACCGCGCCGACCTCGTCGTCTGGGCCGACAGCCCGCTCGACGTCGACGCGGACGAACTGCTGCACCTCCCCGTGCTGACGACGATCGTCGACGGGCAACCCGTGTTCGCGGCATCCGCCGCCTGACCCCCTTCGAATCAGAGGCAACCATGCAAGACGTCGGCGCGCTCGCGCTCCTCCCCGTCGTCATCATTCTCGTCGTGGCCGTGCTCACGCGGCGCACGCTCTTCGCGATGCTCTGCGGCACCCTCGCCGGAGCAGTGCTGCTCGGCGGCTGGGAGTTCTTCGACTCCTGGATCGGCTACCTCGGCACCGCCATGGCCGACGAGACCCTGCAGTGGCTCGTGCTCATCGTCGTGCTCTTCGGCATCCTGATCACGCTCTTCGAGCGCTCGGGCGCCGTGCGGGAGTTCGCCGCGTGGGCCGAGCGCTTCGTGAACTCGCGGCGCAAGTCGACCGTGCTGAGCTTCCTGCTCGGCATCGTGCTCTTCGTCGACGACTACCTGAACGTGCTCACCGTCGGCACCTCGATGAAGGCCGTGACCGACCGCTACAACGTGCCGCGCACCGAGCTCGGCACGATCATGAAGATGACGGCGGCGCCGATCGCCGTCATCGTGCCGTTCTCGACGTGGGCGCTGTTCTTCGCGGGCCTGCTCGAGGCGCAGGGCGTCACGGCCAACGGCTCGGGCTTCGGCGCCTACCTCCAGGCCATCCCGTTCATCTTCTTCGGCTGGATCGCGATCGCGATCGCGGCACTCGTCGCGTTCGGCTGGTTCCCGAAGCTCGGTGCCCTGAAGAAGGACATCGCACGAGCGGATGCCACGGGCGACGTGTTCCCCGTCGGCACCACCGCCGAGGAGCGCGACGCCGAGGGCGGCCTGCCCGTGAACGCCGAGGTCGGCGAGTTCGCCGTCTCGGGCGACGACGCCGAGCGCGCCGTGTCGTCGGCACCCGCTCCGACCGCCGCGGCAACGGCCGTCGCGACCCGCGCCCCCGAGTACGCGAAGCCGCGCCCGTGGAACTTCCTCGTGCCGATCGCGGTCATGATCGCCGTGACGATCCTCACCGACGTCAACGTGGTGAAGGGCACGGTCGCCGCGCTCCTCGTCGCGATGGTCATGTACCTCGTGCAGCGCCGCCTCAAGGTCAAGGCCGTGTTCGAGGCCGCGTTCGACGGCGTCGCGAGCATGATCTTCGTCATCGTGCTCACCGCGCTCGCCTTCATGGTGCAGCACATGAACATCGACCTGCACCTCGCCGACTGGGTGATCGAGACGACCCAGCCGGTCATGAACGGGGCGCTGCTGCCCGCGATGGTCTTCCTCGTCTGCGGCGTCTACGCCTACGCGACCGGCTCGTTCTGGGACCTCGCCGCCGTCATCACGCCGATCGTGATCCCGCTGGCCTTCGCGATGGACGTGAACCCGATCATCGCGGGCGCCGCGGTGTTCTCGGGTGCAGCGCTCGGCTCGACCACGTGCCTCTACGGCGACGGCATCATCCTCGCGTCGCGGTCGACCGGCATCAAGCCGCTGAACCTCATGACGGCGATCCTGCCGTACGCGGGCATCGCGGCGGCGGCGTCGCTCGTGCTCTACCTGATCGTCGGATTCGCCGGCATCTAGAGCCGGTCGTCCCGATTCCCGTGGGCGGCGACCCGGATTCCCGGTGTCGCTGCCCACTTTTGCCTGCCCCTTCCTTAGGCTCGATTCCGATGATCCGCTTCGACTCCGTCACCAAGACCTACCCCGGCCAGGCGAGGCCCGCCCTCAACGACATCGGGGTCGAGATCCTCCGCGGGGAGTTCGTCTTCCTCGTCGGCGCCTCCGGCTCCGGCAAGTCGAGCTTCCTCCGGCTCATCCTCAAGGAGGAGAAGCCGTCGAAGGGCGCCATCCACGTGCTCGGCCAGGACCTCGGCTCGATCTCGACGCGCAAGGTGCCCTACTTCCGGCGCGACCTCGGCGTCGTCTTCCAGGACTTCCGGCTGCTGCCGAACAAGTCCGTCTACGAGAACGTGGCGTTCACGCTGCGCGTCATCGGCAAGTCGCGGGGCTACGTGCAGTCGGCGGTGCCCGAGACGCTGAAGCTCGTCGGACTCGACGGCAAGGGCAAGCGCATGCCGCACGAGCTCTCGGGCGGTGAACAGCAGCGCGTCGCGATCGCGAGGGCGATCGTGAACAAGCCGCAGATCCTGCTCGCCGACGAGCCGACCGGCAACCTCGACCCCGTGACGAGCGCGGGCATCATGACCCTGCTCGAACGCATCAACGCGAGCGGCACGACGATCGTCATGGCGACCCACGAGGCCGGCATCGTCGACCAGATGCGCCGCCGCGTCATCGAACTCTCGGCCGGCGACATCGTGAGAGACGAGCGCAGCGCCGGATACGACGGACAGACGGTGCGCGACGTCGAGGTCGTGCCTCACCGGGAGTCCGGCGAGCCGGGGGAGCCGGGCGCGCCCGATCCGTCGGACACGACGGCCGACTCCGACACGCCCGCCGCTGCCCCCGTCGTCACCGCGGCGGCACCGAAGGTCACCCCCGAGGGCATGCGCGATGCCGAACCGCTCTACGTCGAGCCCGAGGCGACCGACGCCGTGACCGATGCCGCAGCCGAGATCACGGCAGCCGCGACGGGCACGATCCAGGTCGACCCCGAGCAGCTGAAGCCCAAGACGAAGGATGCCGCTGCGGCATCCGAACACCTGACCCTCGCCGAACGCCTCGGGCTCCGGGCCCCGGGAGGCCCCCGGGAAGGCGACGACGACCAGGAAGTGGGGCCGACGAAATGAGGCTCGGTCTCGTACTCGCCGAGGCGGCGAACGGCCTTCGCCGCAACGCCTCGATGGTGGTCTCCGTCGTGCTCGTCACGTTCATCTCGCTGACCTTCGTCGGCACCGCGGCACTGCTGCAGCTGCAGATCGGCCAGATGAAGAACTACTGGTACGACCGGGCGCAGGTCGCCGTCTACCTCTGCACGAGCGTGTCGACGACCGCCGGGTGCACCGACGGCGAGGCGACCGAGGAGCAGAAGGCGGCGATCGAGGAGCAGCTCTCCTCCGACACCCTCTCGAAGTACATCGACGAGTTCTACTTCGAAGACCACGATCAGGCCTTCGCGAACTTCCAGGAGCAGTTCAAGGGCACCCCTGCCGCTGACTACGTGACGCCCGAGGTGCTGAACGAGACGTTCTGGGTGAACCTCGTCGACCCGTCCCAGGCGGCGGTGCTCGTCGAGAGCTTCGCGGGCATGGCGGGCGTCGAGGGCGTCGTCGACCAACGCCGCTACCTCGACCAGATCTTCGACGTGCTGAACGCGGCGAGCTACACCGCGATCACGGTCGCCGCCATCATGCTCGTCGCGGCGGCGCTGCTCATCGCGACGACCATCAGGCTCTCCGCCTTCTCACGACGGCGAGAACTCGGCATCATGCGCCTGGTCGGGGCGTCCAACCGGTTCATCCAGACGCCGTTCATCCTCGAGGGGGTGTTCGCAGGACTCATCGGCTCCCTGCTGGCAGGCGGCGCCGTGGTGGCGATCGTGGTCTTCTTCGTGCAGGGCTACCTCGCCGACAACCTCTCGTTCACGTTCGTCGACCTCTCCGACGCGCTGCTCGTGGTGCCGTTGCTGATCCTCGTCGGTGTCGTGCTCGCCGCGGTCTCGGCCGGCATCGCGATCACGAGATACCTGAAGGTCTGATCGGCCGGGTTTCGACACGCCCGGGCGCGAGCAGCTAGACTGAACGGCTGCTCCGGATGCCCCGGGGCATCCGCTATTCGAAGCAAGGAGCCGCTCGTGCCCAGGGAGACCGGTCAGAAGGTCGTGGCGACCAACCGCAAGGCGCGCCACGACTACACGATCGAGGACACCTACGAGGCCGGCCTCGTGCTCACCGGCACCGAGGTGAAGTCGCTCCGCGAGGGTCGCGCGTCGCTCGTCGACGGCTACGCCTTCATCGAGGGTGGCGAGATGTGGCTCGACGCCGTGCACATCCCCGAGTACACCGAGGGCACGTGGAACAACCACGCGCCGCGTCGCAAGCGCAAGCTCCTGCTGCACAAGCAGGAGATCGTGAAGATCAGCCACCGCACGAGCCAGGGCGGTTACACCCTCGTGCCCCTGCAGATCTACTTCTCGGGCGGGCGCGCGAAGGTCGAGATCGCGGTCGCGAAGGGCAAGCGCGAGTACGACAAGCGCCACGCGCTGCGCGAGCGCCAGGACAAGCGCGAGGCCGATCGCGCCATGGCGAGCCGGAAGAACCTCGGCGACTGAGCTCGGCGCCGAGCACCGGTTCGTGCGCTGCTCCCGGCTCTGAGAGCGCGTCGGAGAGCCCGTGTAGGCTCGGCACGATGGAGACCTCGACGCGCATTCCGGTTCCCGGTACCTACAACTTCCGCGACGTCGGCGGGCTGCCGGCACGGAACGGCACCGTCCGCGACGGCGTGCTCTACCGGTCCGACGGCCTCGCCCGTCTCGGCGAGGCCGGCCAGGAGCGGCTCCGCGACCTCGGCGTCGGCATCGTCATCGACCTGCGCGACGAGCGGGAGGTCGCGGCCTTGCCCGACGACCTCGGCGACCTCGACGTCGAGGTGCTGCGGCTGCCGGTCTTCGAGGGCTCGGGTGCGTCGCAGGGCATGGCGGGCATCTCGCTCGAGGCGCTCTACGAGCGCATCGTGACCCAGCACACCTCCGTCGTGGTCGATGCCCTGCGCGAGATCTCGATCGCCGGCGACCGTGCCGTCGTCGTGCACTGCACCGCGGGCAAGGATCGCACGGGCATCGTCATCGCCCTCGCGCTGCTCGCGGTCGGCGTCGACCGGGAGTCCGTCGTGGCCGACTACGCCTCGACCGAGGCCAATCTCGCCGGCGAGTGGCTCGAGGGCATGATCACGCGCATGGCGGGCTACGGGGTGCCCGACTCGCCCGCGCTGCGCACGCTCCTGGGCGGCAGCCCGCGCGAGGCGCTCGACGACGTCATCGAACTCGTCGAACGCGACCACGGTTCGGTGCGCGAGTATCTCCTCGCGTCGGGTCTCGAGCTCAGCGCACTCGCCGAGCTCGAGAACCTGCTCGTCGAGCCCGCCTGAGCCTTCGCAGCTCAGACGGCCTCGACGTACGCTCACACCGCGTCGGCGGTGAACCTCGCCTCGACGGAGGCCGTGATCACGAGCAGTGCGGGCGTGAACTCCGAGGGTCCGCCGCCACCGCCCGACATGTCGGCCGACGCGCGCATCGCGAACATCCGCTCGCCCCCGCCGCTCGGCGGCACCGGCTGCGCGGTGAGCAGGCCGGTGTCGGCGAGCTCGACGGGCGTCGGCGTGCCGAGACCGAGTGCTGCTGCGTAGACGGCGGCCTTCGCGACCGCATCGGCGACGGCGCCCTGCTGCGCGGCCTCCTGAGTGCGCTTGCGCGTGGCATCCGTCAGTCGCCAGTCGATGCCGCCGACCGAGACCCGACCGTTGACGGAGACCGCGCTGACCCACTCGCCGAGCTTGGCGAGGTCGGTGAAGACGACCTCGACGTCGGCGTTCACCTGATGCACGACGGGCAACTGCTTGCCCTCGTTGTTCCAAGGGCGGTGCGAGGAGATCTGCAGCTGTCCGGCCGACCACGTGTCGAGTGCGCCGGAGTCATCGAGTCCCTGCACGGCGGCGATGAGCGCGTCGCGGGATTCGGTCGTGCGCGCGAGCGTCGCGTCGCGTTCGGCTCCGGAGGCGCTCACGGTGAGGGAGACGGCTCCGAGCTCGGGAGCGATGCGTTCTTCGGCGGTGCCGCGCACGGCGATGACGGTAGCCACATGGACCTCCAGGTGAATCCGCTCGGGAATGGCGGAGCGGCCGCGCCTGTTCTAGACTGTAAGGCCGGGTACTCACCGTTTCAACGATGGGCACCCGGGGTTTGGGCTCGTGCTCATTGAAAACTCCACAGTGCGACAACGGCCCGCCAGGCTGCATGCCCAGTTCCGACTGGGCGATCGGTCACGGCGATGCATGGGGATGATCGGTTTCGACATCGTCTGCGAACCCACGAGAAGCGGGCCGAGGATCCAGGGTTATCTCGTAAACGATCTCTGGAAAACAATAAGTGCCAATGCAAAGCGCACTGACTTCGCTCTCGCTGCATAAGCGAGCCCGATAGTCCGTCAGCCCGCGGGTCTGTTCCCGCCCCGGTAGCTGGCGTCATCTAGGGAACTTGCTGCGTGTCGTCGCCTGAGCGACACGCGGGACTTCATCAGGCTGGGCCTGTCGACCTAGACGCCTGTGGCAAAGGTCGGGGCCGAGTAGAACGCTTGCACAGGCTGCGCCCGGAGAAGGCGTGGAATCACAGCGATGGACGGGGGTTCAATTCCCCCCATCTCCACCATCGGCCGTTGTCGCACAGTGTGGTTCGGAAGCCCGGCACCGTGATTCACGGGGCCGGGCTTCTCTGTTGCACGGTTCGTGGCGAGGCGTCGCCGAGCCTGCCCGAGCGATCAGGTGCGAGCGGCGTCGCGAATGAGCTCCGTCAACCGCTGCACGGCGGGATGGGTGCGCATCGACCGCTTGACCCGGAGCATGATGCGCCGCCGCACGTCGAGGTCGTCGACGGCGAGCATCGCGACCCCGTCGGGGAGTCGGATGGCTCCGAGCCTCGGCAGCACCGTGATGCCGACGCCGGCGGCGACGTAGTCGAAGCCGGTCGCGTAGTCGGGAGCGTCCAGGCGGAACCGCGGGGCGAAGCCGCGGGCGGCGCAGGCGGACAGGATGATCTCCCGGCACGGTCCTCGGGCGTCGTCGTTGTCGATCCACGGTTCGTCGGCGAGCTCGAGCAGGGTCACCGACTCCCGGTGGGCGAGCGGATGCCCCGGTGGCACGACGGCGACGTACCCTTCGGTGCGCAGCGGCTCGACGTCGTAGCCGTCGGCGACTCCGTCGGCGACGGCCGGGTCGCGATCGCCGCGCACCGACTCGGCGACGTAGAGCTCGACATCGGGTTCGCCGGTGAGTTGCCCGTGCCGCTCGACGAGGGAGAGCTCGAGGCGCAGGTCGGGGAACTCGGCCAGCATCGTCGCGGCGATCGCGGGCATCCACGCGCGATTCGAGGAGGAGAAGCAGCTGATGCGGAGGGTGCCGCTGCGACCGGAGCGCAGGTCGTCGGCCAGCGAGTCGAAGTCGGCGAGCTGGTCGAGTACGCGGGTGGCGCGATCCGCGACGGCGATGCCGGCCGCGGTCGGCACGATGCCGCGGCCGCGCTTCTCGATGAGCGTCAGCCCCGTCTCGCGCTGCAGCGTGCTGACGTGCTGGCTGACGGCCGATGGGGTGTACCCGAGTCGTGCGGCGGCGCGGTTGATCGAGCCGGTCTGCACGACCGCGCGGAACACCCGGAGTCGATGCGGATCCACCATTCCACGATCGTACAGTTCTGCTGAATGATTCGGAAGGATCGTTCGCTTGTACTGAGGTGAGCGCGGCCCCAGCATGGATTCATGCGACTGCCCTCGACCACCGCGCCCGACTCGACGAAGGCCGCGACGGCTCCGGATCCGATCGGCTGGAAGGTGCTTGCCGCGATGATCGTGGTGCTCGTGCTGTGGGCCTCGGCGTTCATCGCGATCCGGGCGGTCGGCGACACGATCTCACCGGGGCCGCTCGCGCTCGGCCGACAGCTCGTCGGCGCCGTGGTGCTCGTGGCCATCGCCGCGTGGCGGCGGCCGCCGCTGCCCGGCCCGCGCGCCCTCGTGCTCATCGCGGTCTACGGGGTCCTCTGGTTCGCGGGATACACCCTGGTGCTCAACATGGCGGAACGTCACCTCGACGCCGGCACGGTCGCGATGCTCGTGAACATCGCACCGTTGCTCGTGGCCCTCGCCGCCGGGGTGCTGCTGAAGGAGGGCTTTCCGCGACCGCTCATGGTCGGCATCGCGATCGCCTTCGCCGGCGTCGTGATCATCGCGACCGGCGGAATCGGGGCCGACAGCGAGCCGATCGGCATCGTCCTCGGCATCCTCGCCGCGATGCTCTACGCATCGGGGGTGCTCGTGCAGAAGGTCGCGCTGCGTTCGTCGGACGCCCTGAGCGCGACCTGGATCGGCTGCGTGGTCGGCGCGCTGGTGCTGCTGCCGTTCCTGCCGCAGACCGTCGTCGAGCTCTCGGATGCCCCGGCTCCCGCCGTGCTCGCGGTGATCTACCTCGGGGTGGGGCCGTCGGCCGTGGCGTTCCTGCTCTGGGCGTACGTGCTGAAGCGCAGCTCGGCAGGCGCCACGGCGTCGGCGACACTGGCGGTGCCGGCAATCGTCGTGCTGCTCTCGTGGTTGCTGCTCGGCGAGCTGCCCACCCTGCTCGGCCTGATCGGCGGAGCGCTCTGCCTGGCCGGTGTGGCGTGGAGCCGCCGGAGGCCGCGCACGACGACCTGACCACGCGCCGGCACGAGGATGCCGTGTGACGACGCCCGACGGCGCGCCACGCGGCATCCGTCGATCAGCGGGCCGCGCCCTCGAGCGTGCCGGTGACCTGGCCGGCCGGGTCGTAGATCACGCAGGAGACGACACGGTCGTCCATCTGCTCCCAGCTCTCCTTCGAGGGACGGTAGGCGTAGAAGGCGAGCGTCGACACGTCGTAGGCCATGCCGACGAAGGGCTCGAACTGCGCGAGGCAGGCATCGTCGGACTGCGACTGGATGGCGTCGTCGCCGGGGTACTCGTCGCCCTCGAGCGTCAGGTCGAAGAACACCTCTTCGTCGTGCGGCTGGTCGCACGGCACGACGGGCACCTCGGAGACGACCTCTTCGCTGACCTCGTTCATGCAGTCGCCGACCATGAGGGCGAAGACATCGGCGTCACCCTCCTCGACGATCTCCTGCGTGGTCTCGTCGCGCTCGGGCTGCGGTGCGTTGCCGCCGGCGAGGTTGCTGATCAGGCCGCACCCGCTCAGCGGGATCACGACGGCGACCGCGGCGACGGAGACGAGTGCGCGCGTCAGTGTGCGACGCATGGTGGTATTCAAGGGGTAGGGCCTCTCGATTCGGGTGAGGATGATCGCGAGGGGACTCGGATCGACCGGCGCCCCCGCCCCATCCGGTTGATTTCGAGGTCAGCCTAGCGGCAGGGTACGACGCGCCGCACGTCATCAGCGCAGATGCGGCAGCACCTCTGCGGCGATGAGTTCGAGGTGGTCGAGATCGCGCAGGTCGACGAGCTGGAGGTACACGCGGTCGGCGCCGAGATCCCGCAGTCGCAGGAGCTTCTCCACGGCGGCCGCCGTGGTTCCGGCGATGTTGACGTCGGCGAAGGTCGCCGGGTCCTCGTCGATGGCCGCGAGGCGTCGCCGGTAGTCGGCATCGGAGTTCGCGACGACGGTCGGCAGGGCGACGCTCGTGCGGATGGAGGCGGGGTCGCGATCGATGTCCTCGCAGGCCTGGCGCACCCGGCCGAACATCTCGGCGACCACGGTCTCGTCGCGGAACCCGATGTTGAACTCGCTCGCGAATCGGGCGGCGATCGCCGGGGTGCGCTTCGGACCCGAACCGCCGACGATGATCGGCACGCTCGCCTGCGCGGGCTTCGGCAGCGCCGGCGAGTGCACGAGCCGGTAGTGCTCGCCGGCGAAGTCGTAGTGCTCGCCGACCGGTGTCGACCAGAGCCCGGTCACCACCTCGAGCTGCTCCTCGAGCAGTCCGAAGCGCTTGGCCGGGAAGGGGATGCCGTAGGCCTCGTGCTCCTCGGCGAACCATCCGGTGCCGAGGCCGAGCTCGACCCGGCCGCCCGACATGTCATCGACCTGGGCGACCTGGATCGCGAGCACCGACGGGTGCCGGAACGTCGCCGAGGAGACGAGCGTGCCGAGTCGGATGCGCCGGGTCTCGCGGGCGAGGCCGGCGAGGGTGGTCCATGCGTCGGTCGGGCCGGGCAGGGGATCGGCGTCGTCCATCGCCAGATAGTGGTCGGAGCGGAACCAGCCGTCGAAGCCGAGCCGCTCGGTCGCCGTCGCCTGTGCGAGCTGGTCGGTGTAGCTCGCGCCCTGCTGGGGCTCGGTGAAGATGCAGACCTCCACGCCCGCCGCCTACGCCTCGTCGGCGAGTGCCGCGAGCACCTCGTCGTGGAGGGCGCCGTTCGTCGCGAGCGCGTTGCCGCTCCACGGCCCGGGCGTGCCGGTCACCGAGCTGAAACGACCGCCGGCCTCCTCGACGATGGGGATGAGCGCCGCGAGGTCGTACGGCTTGACGTCGAATTCGGCCGTGATGTCGATGAGACCCTCGGCGAGCAGCATGTACGACCACAGGTCGCCGTAGGCGCGGTCGCGCCAGACGCGCTCGGAGAGCGCGAGCAGGCGGTCGAGGTAGCCGGCATCGCGCCACTGGGCGAGGCTCTGGAAGCTCAGCGAGGCATCGGCGAGCGAGGCGACGCCCGAGACCTGCAGGCGCCGGGCTCCGGGCACGGATGCCTCGCCGCCCGCGGCCTCGGCCGTGCTGGACTCGCTCGTGCCGTCTTCGCTCGCGCCGGCCTCAGCCGCCGAGGTCGTGGTCCAGGCGCCGAGACCCGTCGCCGCCCACCAGCGCCGGCCCATGGCCGGTGCCGACGCCACGCCGACGACGGGCACGCCGTCGATCGCGAGGGAGATGAGCGTGCCCCAGACCGGAACGCCGCGGAGGAAGTTGGCGGTGCCGTCGATCGGGTCGATGATCCACTGCCGTGCCCCGTCGCCCTCCGTTCCGAACTCCTCGCCGAGGATGCCGTCGTCGGGCCGGGCCGCCGCGATGCGCTCGCGGATCGCCCGCTCGACGGCGAGGTCCGCCTCGGTCACGGGGGAGCGGTCGGGCTTCGTCTGCACGTCGAGGTCGATGGCGCGGAATCGTGCGATCGAGACGGCGTCGGCCAGTTCGGCCAGTTCGAGCGCGAGCGCGAGGTCGGAGGTGAGCTGGGAGGCGGAAGCGGCGGTCACGACGATCAGGCTATCGCGGGCGGTCATCGGGTGCGGACGGCGGCGCCGGCCGGTGCGGACGACGCGCGCGACGCGCCGATGCTCGCCCCGATTGGCGCAACAGTGCATTCTCCTGATACTGTGATTCCTCGGTTCGGGTTGTTGAAAATCCGGGCCGAAACAACACAGTATGCACCTCTAGCTCAATCGGCAGAGCAACTGACTCTTAATCAGTGGGTTCTCGGTTCAAGTCCGAGGGGGTGCACGATGAAGCCTCGAACCTCTCGCCGGGTTCGGGGCTTTTTCATTTCCCGCAGCCATGGCCGCACGGATGCCTCCGCGCCCTGAAGCCGCGGAGGCATCACCGATGAGGTGAGATCGAGCCATCGGATTCGATGGTCGCGGCGGTCTCGGGAAAGTCGCGACGGCTTCGTTGATCGATGAGTTCGACCGCCCGTTCGTCAGGGTCTCGGACGGGTCTCCCATCGCGCTGCTCGAAGCGGACGGAGCGTATCTGTCCGTCGATCATCGTTCCATCGGCGCGCAACCTGACGGCAAGGTAGGCGCCGTAGCGAGTCGACTGCTCCGCGCCGAAGACGCCTCCGCCGCCGAAGTTGCCCAGGCTGTACGCGATCAGCCTTCCGCGATAGAACTCCATCCCCCGAAGCACGTGGGGTCCGTGGCCGAGGACGAGGTCGGCACCCGCGTCGACAGCCGCATGCGAGAACGCGATGACGTCGCCGCGGTTCTCGCCGTACATGACCTCGGTTCCGGGTGTCACCGCATCCGCGCCGGCACCCTCGGCTCCCATGTGCGCGTGGACGACCACGATGTCCGCGCGTGCTGCGGCTGCCCCCACGACCTGTCGCACGTGGCGCAGGTCGGTGACCCGGTTGAAACCGTCGTAGGGCGCGAATCCGACCATCGCCACCGTGATGTCACCGATCTGCGTGCAGGCGATCTCATTGCGGTCGCCGACCGTTCGGACTCCGGCATCGGTGAGGTGCGCTCTCGTGTTCGCGTATCCGGCCTGTCCGAAGTCGCCGGTGTGGTTGTTCGCCAGGTTGAGGAGATCGAATCCGGCGAAGTGTTGAGCCGCGTCCGGCGCGCTCCGGAACGCCAGGCAGTCCGCGTGCTCTCCGCACTTGTCGTATCCCGTGTCTGAGGAGATGACCTGTTCGAGGTTTCCAGTGACGATGTCCTGGGTGAACCAGGGACGCACGTCGTCGAAGTGGCCACGACCGCGGTCGGTGGGCACGGAGTGGTTCACGTCGTACAGCAGCATGTCGCCGGTTGCCCCGATGCTCACCTCTCCCGCGTGCGAAGCGGGCCGGCGTTGCACCTCGGCCGGGCAGCCCGGTATCGCCGTGACGTGGATCGCCGACACGCCGATCGCCGTGAGCATCAGGACCGCGACCGCAGTGCGCCGCACGAGTCGGGGCCGCCGCCGGGGAGGGGCCTCGCGGCGCGAGAGCCCAGCCGGTGAGCGGCGCGCCGGAAGGTCGAACAACCAGAGCAGTCGATCGCGCACGATGAGGTGGCCGAGCATCGTGCTCACTGCCACGACGATCGCGGTGAGGGCGACTGGGAGGAGGATGGCTGCGCCGAGTTGCACCGCGATCCTGGTATTCGAGAGCCAGCTCACCAGAGCGAGGTCGGCCAGAGCGAGTACCGGCATGTGTATCAGGTAGATCGGAAGCGTGCGAACGCCCAGCCAGGTCAGCCCGCGCCCGAGGCCCGGGAGCTTCGGCAGGAGCGGTGCGACGACGATCCCCATGCCGACACCGATGAGCGACACCGCAGGCCACACACCGGGCACCGCCTCCGATCCGGTCATCCTCATCGCACCGAAGGCAACGAGGTAGGCCGCGATCGACGTCGCCGCGACGAACGGTCGCGGACGCGCGGCCAAGCGGCGGATCTGCGGGGCGAAGTACAGACCGAGCAGGAAGAAGAGGAGGTTGTACAGCAGCGAACCGCGGTTGCTCGCCACGTCGATCAGTCCCGCCGAAACCGTGACCGACAACGCAGCGGCGCCGCCGATGAGGAGCCACCGCGGGAGACGTCGCAGGCCTTTCGCGACCAGGAAATACAGGGCGAGCGCGGAGAGGTACCAGGTGTTCGGGGGGCTGATCGTCACCGCTTCGATGAACTCGGCGACGCTGCGCGGGACGAAAGTCGGGAAGTCCGGGAAAGCCCACATGGCCATCATGTGGATGAGGGTCCACAGGAGATAGAGGTAGAGGAAACGAACGACGCGGGTGCGGAAGACGATCGCCCACGGGCGAGCGAGCGCATTCGCCGCGAAGTACCCGGAGATCATGAGGAACAGCGGCATCAGGAACGGCCAGATGACATCGCTGGCAAGGCCCCACGCGCCGGGGATCGGTACGCCGATTCGCCAATCGATCTGCAGGTAGGTCTTCAACACGACGTGCCAGAACACGACGAGCAGGATCAGCAGGCCCTTGAGCGCATCCGCCCAAGCCGACCGAGCGGGAGGCGCGGTCGAGTACCCGCTCATACTGGCATCGAGGTCCGGAAGGGCGACTGCTCGGCGGATTCGAGGAGCGCTGCGATCAGCCCGACGTAGTCGAGGCCGGTCGCCGCGTACATCAGCGGAACCTGCGACTGTTCCGTCATACCGGGAGCCGTGTTCACCTCGTTCAGCACCACTCCGGCAGAGGTGGCGAAGAAGTCGAAACGAGCCACCCCGCTGCATCCGAGTGTCTCGTAGAGGAGGACGGCGGCGTGACGAATCGATGCTTCGTCGCGTTCGCTGATCGGGGCAGGCACCGTGAACGCCGCGCTGCCGTCGTACTTCTGCGTCCGGTCGAACACTCCGCCGGGGTCGACACCGATCCCAAGGGTGGAGCCGAGGCGCAACTCGCCGTCCCGGTCGCGGAACACCGCGATATCCACTTCTCGCCCCAGCACGTACTCTTCGACGAGCACGGTCTCACCGAAGGCTCGAGCGCGGCTCACCGTCTCGCCGACGCCGTCTCGATCGGGGACGACGAAGACACCATTGCTCGAGCCACCGGTCGCCGGCTTGATGACGAAGGGGGGCTCCAGACCTGTCGTAGCCACGCTCGCTGCGACACCGGGTCCGGCAACCGCCGCCCTCGCAGTGGCGATGCCCAGCGCATCGGCGATCAGCTTCGTGACCCACTTGTCCATCCCGAGCGCACCGGCCCGCACCGGGGAGCCCACATAGGGCACGCCAGACAGTTCGAGGAGCCCAGCGATCGCGCCATCCTCACCGTTGACCCCATGCAGGGCGGGAAACGCGAGATCGCACCCCGCGAGCACCTCGACGGCACCATGTGCAGGCAGGACCCCGCCGTTCTCGTCACGCCAAGCGCCGTCTTCCCCGATGGTGAGCGGAACGACGTCGAGGCCCAACTCGACGACGGCCCGACGGACAGCGGCGGCCGAAGCGAGCGACACGT
Source organism: Agromyces cerinus (assembly GCF_016907835.1). Lineage (NCBI taxonomy): Bacteria > Bacillati > Actinomycetota > Actinomycetes > Micrococcales > Microbacteriaceae > Agromyces > Agromyces cerinus. Next base: position 908,931 of record NZ_JAFBCT010000001.1, read on the forward strand.
CGTGCTCATCGCTGACACCACCTCCGATGACGGCGATCCGGGCACGCTCGTTCTGCGTCATGACTTGTCTCCTTGTGATGGACTCGAGGTATCGATCGTGCGGTGGATACGCGGGATGCGGTTCCCCAGGCGAGTGACGATCTCGTGCTCGATCGTGCGAGACCACTCGGCCCACTCCGCGACAGTGGGCTCCCCTTCTGCCCCGGGGCCGAAGACGGTGACGCGTTCGTTCGGTCGCAGCACGTCATCGCCCGTGTCCACGACGACCATGTCCATCGAGAACCTGCCGACGAGGGGCCGTCGTCGCCCTCGTGCGAAGACCTCGGCCCGCCCGGATGCCTCGCGCGGAAGCCCGTCACCGTAGCCGACCGGAAGCAGGGCCAGGTTCGTCCTGTTCTGTGCAACGAAATCGAGGCCATAGCCCACTCCTGTGCCTGCGGTCACCTCGCGCGAAGACACGACGCTCGAGGTCAGCGTCACGGCCGGCCGCAACATGTTGGTGCGGGAAGAGGGATCGATGCCGAACAGTCCCGCTCCGATCCGGTGGACATCGAAACCTGACGCCACACCGTTCAACGTCGCGGATGTTGCCGCGAGGTGAAGGATGTGGGGCGCGAGTGCACGGCGCCTGGCCGTTCGAACCGCGCTCTCGAAGACCAGACGCTCCCGCGTGTTCTGCGGATTCTCCGGCTCGTCCGCACACGACATATGGCCCATCACCCCGACCACTCGAACCGCGCCGAGCGCCTCATGCTCGCGAGCGAGCGCGCACAGCGTGGACCAGTCGCGCGCCGAGCAGCCGTCGCGGGCCATGCCGACATCGATGTGCAGATGCACGCGCGCCGGTCTCCCGGCACGCAGCGCTGCCCGACCGATGGAATACAGCAGCTCCACACTCGGCACCGCGAGATCGACATTCTCTCGCACTGCCGTCTCGAAGTCGGCGTCGGGCGTGTTGAGCCAACTGAGAATCGGCGCCCCGACACCGGTAGCCCGCAGCGCGAGAGCCTCATCGACGGAGGTCACGCCGACAGAGGTCGCCCCGGACTCGAGGACCGAGCGAGCGATCGCCCCGTGTCCGAACGCGTCGGCTTTCAGCACGGCCATGACCCGGCCCTCGGTCATCGCCGAGAATCTCGCCGTGTTCTCACGTATCGCGTCGTCATGCACGACGAGCTCCGAAGCGGATGAATGCATAGACAGCATTCAAACCATCGCCGTGTTGCTGCCGAGTATCCGGTTTTCGATACACGCGCGATACGCAGACGCGGCGGAATAGGCTGCCGGCATGACAAGCTACCTGCTGGCCGGGGGCGGGACCGCGGGACATGTCAATCCGCTCCTGGCCTTCGCCGATCGCCTGCGTGAACGCGAGCCGGACGCCTCGATCCTCGTGCTCGGCACTGCCGAGGGGCTCGAAGCCCGACTCGTTCCCGAGCGCGGGTATGTGCTCGAGACGATCCCGAAGGTGCCCTTTCCGCGCCGGCTGAACCGCAAGGCGCTGCAGTTCCCCGGGCGTTTTCGCCGCGCGGTCACGCGTACGCGCGCGCTTGTTCGCGATCGCGGCGTTGATGTCGTGATCGGGTTCGGCGGTTTCGCCGCAACCCCCGCGTACGTTGCCGCGCACAAGGAGGGCGTGCCTTACGTCGTGCACGAGGCGAACGCCCGGCCCGGACTTGCCAATGTGTGGGGTGCGCGCCGCGCCGCAGCTGTCGGCACGGTCTTCGCCGACACGCCGCTGCGCGGGGGAGAGGTCGTCGGGATGCCGCTTCGTGCGGAGATCTCCACGCTTGATCGTGCGGGGTCACGTGCGGAAGCTGCGAAGTACTTCGGGCTCGACGCCGACAAGCCAGTACTGTTGGTGTTCGGCGGGTCGACGGGTGCCCGCAGGATCAACGAGGCCTTTGCGCAGGCGTGGCCCGAGATCATTGCCGAGGGCTGGCAGATCTTGCACGTGACCGGGGACGCGAACGCTGATGATGTGGACGCCTCCGGTGCCGAAGCCCGCGTTGTCGTGCCGTACGTCGACCGGATGGATCTGGCGTATGCCCTCGCCGATCTGGCCGTATGTCGATCAGGGTCGGCGACCGTGAGTGAACTCAGTGCGCTCGGGATTCCCGCGGCGTATGTTCCATATGCGGTTGGCAACGGAGAACAGGCGCTCAACGCTCGTGGGGTCGTGCAGGCCGGTGGAGCGCTGCTCATCGACGACGCGGACTTCACCGCAGGTGCCATCGTCGAACGCGTCATTCCTGTTCTGCGCGATGCCGAGGTTCGCGATCGGATGGGTCGCGCAGCCGCATCCTTCGGAATGCTGGATGGCACCGAGAAGCTGCTTGCGCTGGCTGATCGCGCTCGCGCAGAGGCAGGCGTCACGCCGTTCGACACCTCAGCTGTGTCTCCGTGACGTTGATCTCGGAGGTCTCGGCGATCTCGGCGGTTTCGGGGAACGCGGCCGCAGCCGCGATCAGTCGTCGAAGCCGCGTGCGGTCAGTGCGTCGCCGAGGTGCTCGGCGGTCTGCAGCGCCCGCACGATGACCGGCACGGCGAGCGCCACGACCGATCCCTCGGCGCCGCGCGCCTTCCTCGCCTCGAGCACCTCCCGCACGATGTCGGCGAGGAGCGGCACGCACCGGATCGTGAGCGCGAGCGTGAGGCCGACGCGATCGGCGTCGATCCAGCGGCGGAACGGTCGGAGGAGCGCCTGCATGGCATCGAGCGTCGCTGTGACGGGCGTCGTGAGCGTGTAGAGCGCCGCGAGAGCGACGGCGAGCACGAGGCGCACCGCCATGGTGGCCGCGGCCTCCCATCCGCCGAAGATCACCTGCACGGGCACGGCGAAGGCGAGGAGCCACAGGATCGGGATGATCTGCCGCCAGACGAGCCCGACCGGCAGCCACGCGACGACGAAGAGGGCTGCCACGAGTCCGGAGGCCACGGCGAGGGCGGCGAGCGAGGTCTGGAGTGCGATCGCCGTGACGAGCACGGCGAGCAGTCCGAGCTTCGCGAGCGCGGGTGTGCGGTGCACGAGCGAGCGGCCGGGATGGAAGACGCCGATCATCGCGGACTGCCGATGAGCTCGCGATAGGCCTCGAGCGCGGGCTCGGGCCGATCGTCGGCGATCACCCGCCCACCCTCCATCACGATGACGCGGTCGAACCCGTCGAGCAGCTCGAGCTGGTGGCTGACGACGACGAGCTGCTGCGGCAGTTCGGCGAAATGCTCGGCCACGAGCCGCGCGTTGCGCGCGTCGAGCAGCGTGGTCGGCTCGTCGGCGACGATCACCGCCGGTTCGGCCACGAGCACCGAGGCGAGGGCGAGCAATTGCTTCTGACCGCCCGAGAGACGGTGCGCCGGTCGGTCGGCGAGCTCGTGGAGTCCGAACCGGTGCAGGGCCGCCTCGACGCGCGCCGCGGCATCCGCCTTGTCGAGCTTGTGACGGCGCAGCGTGAACGCGACGTCCTCGCGCACCGTGGGCATCACGATCTGGTTGTCGGCGTTCGTGAACACGAAGCCGACGGTGCGGCGCACCTCGCGCGCGTGGCGGGCGAGGTCGAGCCCGCCGACCGAGACGCGGCCGGCGGTCGGCGTGACGAGGCCGTTGATCATGCGGGCGAGCGTCGACTTGCCCGAACCGTTCGCGCCGACGATGCCGATGCGATGCTCGCGGAGCACGAGCGAGACGTCGTCGACGACCCGCTCCGCATCGAAGTGGTGACTGACGTGGTCGAAGACGATCTCGGTCATGTGATCCGTTCCACGATCATGGCGATGCCCTGGCCACCGCCGATCGAACAGGCGGCGAGCCCCGGGCGGGCGTCGTCGGAGGCGAACATGCGGGCTGCGAGGCGCACGAGCAGCACGGCGCCCGAGGCACCCCATGGGTGACCGAGCGCGATGGCGCCGCCGTCGGCCGAGATGAGCGACTCGTCGAGTTCGAGTTCGTCGCTGACCGCGAGGACCTGCGCGGCGAACGCCTCGGTGATCTCGATGAACCCGAGCCCGGCGGGCGGGAGACCGGCGCGTGCGAGCGCGAGGCGGGCCGCGGGTGCCGCGCCGATGCCCGGCAGTGAGGGGTCGCCTGCGGTGACGGCGGTCGCCACGATGCGCAGCGACGGGAGGCCGAGTTCGCGTGCCGCTCGGCCGGTCGTGACCGCCATCATCGCCGCACCGTCGGAGAACCCGCAGGAGTTGCCGGCGGTCACCGTGCCGAATCGATCAGCTGCGCCCGCGGTTGCGTCGTCGATCGCGCCGGCGCCGGCGGTGAACGCGGGCGCGAATCGCGCCAGCCGCGCCATGTCCATCGATGCACGCGGGCGGTCGTCCCGCTCGACGCCTGCGATCGCGACGATCTCGTCGTCGAAGACGCCCTTCGCCTGCGCTGCGGCAGCACGTGCGTGCGAGCGGGCCGCCCAGGCGTCCTGCCGTTCGCGGGAGATGCCGCGGACGGCAGCGAGCCGGTCGGCTGCCGGACCCATGTCGGGATCGGGGAATCCGGTCGGGGCGAACGGTGCGCGCGAGTAGCGTTCGCCCGTCTCCGGCCACGACCGGTGCGGTGCCGTCGACGCCGACTCCGCGCCGCCGGCGAGGAACAGCTCGCCGTGTCGGGCCCCGACCCGGGCTGCCGCCTGCATCACCGCATCGAGCCCCGAGCCGCACTGCCGATCGACCGTGACCCCGGGCACCGAGGTGCCGAGCCCCGCCCGAAGCGCGGCGACGCGGGCGAGGTCGCCGCCCGGTCCCATGCAGTTGCCGACCACGACGTCGTCGATCGGCAGGCCGCTCGGGGCGACGGTTGCGGCGACCGAGGCGAGCAACGGAGCCGCGAGGGCGTCGACGGTCTGGGCGGCGAAGCTGCGTCCCGCCGTGCCGATCGCCGAGCGCCGCGGAGCGATGATGACGGGCGCGGAAGCGGCGTCGCGGGTCATGCGCCGCTCCGTTCCGACGGCGTCGGATGCGGCGCATGCGATGGGAGCGACGGACCGAGGGTTCCCGCCGCGAGCGCGACCTGCAGGAGTCCGCGTGCCGGCTTGCCGGAGACGGTCGTCGGGATGGCGCTCACGAACCAGCGTCGCGGCAGCTCGGCCGCGGGAAGGCGATCCCGGGCGGCGGCGACGACTGCGGCGGCATCCGTCGTGCCGTCGAGTTCGACGACGGCGACGATGCGTTCGCCGAGCAGCTCATCGGTCTCGCCGAGCACCACGGCCGCGACGACCCCGGGCAGCGCGAGGAGGCGCCCCTCGACGTCTTCGGCCAGCACCGTCGCGCCCGCGGTCGTGATCGCGGCGTCGCCGCGCCCGATGATGCGGAACATGTCGGAACCGTTCGGTTCAGCGAGGTCGCCCACCGTGGCGAAGCCGTCGTCGTCGCGGCGCAGCATGCCGCCGCCGACGACACCGAGGGCGAGGTAGGGGGAGCGCGCCCAGAGCTCCCGGCCCGCGACGGCCGGCCGGAGTTCGACCTCGACGCCGGGGAACGGTGCGAGGGCGCCGCCCCGACCGACTGCCACGAACGAGAGTTCGGCGGCGCCGTAGTACTCGGTCACGCGGATGCCTCGAGCCGCCGCCCGCTCGCGCAGGGCGTCGCTCATCGCGGCCCCGGCCACGATCGCCGCGGCGGGCAGCGCGTCGGCCTCGAGCAGCCGTGCCAGGCGCGTCGGGGTCGCGTGGAGGGTGGACGCACCGCGGAGTTCGTCGCCGACCGCGGCGCCCGTCCAGAGCGCGTGGAGCGCCGCGTAGAGGTGCATCGAGACGTGGAGCGGGCCGGTGACGGCGATCCGGTCGCTCGCCCGGAGGCCGGCAACCTCGGCGAGCGGGGCCGCCGACGCGAGCCAGGAGGCGTTCGTGCGGGCGACCGCTCGGGGGGTGCCCTCCGGGTCGGACGAGCCGGAGGTGAGCAGAGCGAGCTCGGTTCCGGGAGGCAGGTCAGCCGAGATCCGCTCGGCATCCGCCGCGTCGCCGCCGACGAGCACCGGTCGGCCGCGCTCGATACACGCGAGCACGAGCGTGATGAGACGAATGGGGTCGGTGCCGACCGGGCAGGCGACGAGGCCGTCGCCGCTCGGCAGCACGGCCGCGGCGACCGCATCGGCGAGCTCGCCGTAGCGCACGGCGTCGCCGCCGAACGCGAGGGCGAGCCCGCCCCGCGGTCCCCGCAGCCAGTCGCTCACGCCGAGCGATCCGAAGCGGTCGAGTCCGACGTGGTCGAGTCGGAAGCCGGACCGGAGACGATCGCGCCCGGTCGCGGCGCCCACGGCCACGAACGCGGCTCGATGAGCCCCGGCCATGCCCGGTGCACGCCCTTCGCCACGAACACGGTCACGACGACCTTGGCGATGTCGCCGGGAAGGAACACGGTTGATCCGTAGAACGCGAGGTCGAGCGGCGTGCCGGTGATCGCGGCGAACACGGGCACCCCGACGAGGTAGATGGCGACGATGCCGCCGAGCGCCGTCCACGCGAGGGCGGGCGCGATCGGGTATCTCGGCAGCAGGCGAGCTGTGGCCCATCCGATGACGGCGGCGCCGAGCAGCCATCCGATGAGGTAGCCGACCGACGGGCCGACGAAGACGCTGAGGCCGCCCCGGCCGCCCGAGAGCAGCGGCAGGCCGGCGGCGACGAGCGCGATGAAGAGGAGCACCGAGAGGGTGCCCTTGCGTGCGCCGAGGATGGCGCCGGCGAGCATCACGCCGAGGGTCTGGAACGTGATCGGCACCGCGGTGCCGCCGATCGTGAGCGCGCCGGGCAGGCCGAGCGCGGCGATGAGTGCGGCGAAGACGGCGATCTGGGCGAGGTCGCGAGCGCTGCTGCGGCGCGGGCGCGCCGGTGAGGGCGTCGGGCCCGACTCGGTCGTGTTCGGGCTGGTGCTCTGGCTGGTGCTGTGGGCGGAGCTCAAGGGGTTCCCCTCTCGTGGCGTGCGGGCGATTGCCCGGAATTCACGCTACGAGGAGCGGGGGAGCGCATTCTCGGCTGGCGGTACAAGAATGCGCCGTCGATTTTGGAGCGCGGTGTCACTCGCGTGAGCGGGTCGGCGCGTGGCGCCGGCCGGTTCAGGCCGCGCGCGCCTCGAGTGCCGTGGCGGCACCGATCGTGGGCAGCGCTGCGGCCTCGACCTCGACGGATGCCTCGGCGAACAGCTCATCGGTCGCGGCCTCCATCGGCGCGGCGGCCTCGGTCGGCGCGGTCGCCTCGACGGGGTCGGCCCAGACGATGAGCGGTGCGGGCTCCCAGCCGAGTGCCATGGTCTCTTCACCGGCCGGCACGACGACGGCGACGGAATCGCGCTCCTCGAGGATGGCACGGGTGAGTTCGGCCGCGATCTGGTGCGTGAGCATCGCGTGGAAGATGCGGTCGGTGTCGCCGTCGGACTTGCGCACGAGCGACCAGCCGCCGCCGGGCCCGATGAACTCGGACAGTCGCGAGTTCAGCAGTTCGAAGATGTGCTCACCGCGAAGGTCTGCCGCAGTAGGGTGCGGAGTCGGGGCGGCAACATGGGCGGAGGCCTGGGCGGCAAGCCGTGCGCGGCGCCAGCGGCGGAACATCGGTGGCCCCTCTCGTGGGTTCGTCTCGGGTCGTTCGTCCCAGTTTCGGGCACGGCGGAGCGGATTGCGAGTGACACGCCGCGCAACGTCGGCGCGGCGCGGTTATTCGCCGAGTTCGCCCTGCCTGGTCTCTTCGGCGACGGTGCCGATCGCGATCGCGAGGCTTGCAGCCCAGGACACCCACATGAGCAGCAGTCGCCAGTCGCGGGGACCCGTGGCGGTGGTCTTCACCACGCCGATGCCGCCGATGATGGCGCCGATGACGGCGCCGCTGAAGAGGTACTTGCGCATGCCGCAACGCTACCGTGCCGTTTCCGGCGGCTGAGAGACATCCGTGAATCTGACCGATCGTGCAGAAGCTGACCGATCGGTCAATTACCGTGGGTGCATGCCCTCCGATGCACCGGTTCCCTCCCGCCTGCGCGCCAGCGACGAGCTGCGCCAGGCCGCGCTCGAGCAGTTCGCGACCGTCGGTTTCGCGGCGAGCTCGCTGCAGCAGATCGCCGACCACGCGGGCTACGCGAAGTCGAGCGTGCTCTACCACTACGCCTCGAAGGAGGCCCTGCTCGAGGCCGCGATCGGCCCGTCGATCGACCTGCTCGAGACCCTGCTCGGCGACTTCGTCGCCGGCGGCCGTTCAGTGGCCGCGCAGGCGGTCTTCATCGAGCGCTTCGTCGACTTCCTGCTCGGCAACCGCCTCGCGGTGCACACCTTCGTGAACCAGGGCCAGTCGCTGCGCGGGTTGCCGGTCATCGAACGCGCGAACACCGCCATCCGCGGTCTCGCCGACTCGATCTGCGCCGACGACGCCAGCCTCGCCGAGCAGATGCGCTTCGGCGTGGCACTCGCCGGTGCGACCTACACGCTCGTCGCCGGCGCCACATTCCTCGAGGACGACGAGCAGCAGTTCGCCGACGCCGACGTGCGCGACGCCCTCATCTCCGTGCTGTCCGAACTCCTGCTGACGGCCGACGGCCGCCCGACCCGATAGGCAGACCCATGGCTCTCCTCCTCCACCGCATCGGCCGGTTCGCGTTCCGCCGCGCCTGGTACGTCATCGTCGCCTGGGTGGTCCTGCTCGGCGGGCTGCTCGGCACCGGCCTCGCGCTCGGCGGCCAGTTGCAGGACTCCTTCGCCATCCCCGGCACGGAGTCGCAGACGGCGATCGACCAGCTCGCCGCCGTGTTCCCCGAGACCGCGGGCGCCTCGGCCAAGGCCGTCGTCGAAGCCCCCGACGGTGCGACCGTCGAGGCCGACTCGGCGCGCGACGCGATCGAGGCGATGGAGGCCGAGCTCGAACAGGTCGATGGCGTCGCGAGCGTGCTCGGCCCGTTCGACGAGTACGCGGGCGACCAGATCTCGGGCGACGGTCGCACCGCCTACATCCAGATCCAGTTCGACGGCCAGGTGACCGATGTCACCCCCGAGTCGCTCGAGGCCGTCGAGGCCACGGGCGAGCTCGGCACC